>CAZZLC010000010.1:0-170421 GCA_964655065.1 uncultured Enterobacteriaceae bacterium
AGGACGTGGGGCTCTCCCTCCAGCAGGTTGAGCAAGCACCCACCGACGAGAGCTTCCTCGATGCGTGCAGCGTCGGGGTCGATCGCGACGAGGTAATGGCTCGGCTGCTCGACCGGGTCGAGTTCGGTCGGGAGCGGCTGGTCGAGAAGCTCGACGCCCTCGCGCGGCGATACGACCGGCCGTCGCCCCCCCTGGCTTCGTCGCTGCATCCAATGACCGTTGGGCCGACGCCGAGGCCCTACCACCCAGGACGTCACTGACGGATCGCCACCGTGGCCTCGGCGGCGAAGGCATCGGGACAGCGAGACTCTCCGACCTGCTTCGTGATTCCGCCGTGGTAGACGGTGGCACTGCCCACCACGGCAGACTCGCCGTAGGGCACGTCCTCGCCTTCGACGATCAGGTCGTGCAGCTCGTAGGTGAGGCACTCGTCGCGTTCCCGTCCCGCTCGGTCGCCCTCGGACAGCTCGAGCGGGGCCGTGGACAGGTCCTCGACCCCTCCCCCGGTGCCCATCCAGACCGCGAACTCCGAAGACTGCAGGTCGAACCAGGCGACCGTCGGCGAGAGCTCCCCGACCGTCAACTCGTGGTCGACCTCCACGCTGGTGCCCACGCCTGGAGGCACGAAGTCTCCGCGCAGCCACACCGCGTAGGTCACCAGTCCGTCGAGGGTCTCCACCACGAACCAGCCGTCGGCCTGGTTGTCGCGCACGAAGGCAGGCCGGCCAATCACCGGATTGCAGAGCTCGTCGGTGCCGACGGCCGGCGAGCCCGGACCGGAGGCGGTGACCGTGCCGACCGCGGACAGCGACTCCACCGCCGCTTCGGCAGGGCCCACCAGGCAGACAGCCAGCGGCTCCACTTCGGTTGGGCCTCCACAGGCGACGAGGGCGGACGAGAAGATCCAGGGCAGGTGACGCAAGACGACTCCACGTTGGATCCCGATTGTGGCACCGTTTCGCGCCACGCGCTCACCTCAGGAAGCGCGGCCCGCGTAGCAGCTGGCGATCGTCGAGGGCCGCCTGGCGGCGACCGATCGCCGACAGCGCAAGGTGCTCGGTCGCGAACGACCCCAACAAGGCGCTCGCCATCCACAGCGTCGACACCGAGTAGTGGGTCACGGTGGAGTACCGGTCGTGAACCTGGTCCACGGCCCCCGAGAGGCGGGCCACGAAGTCCCGCCCCTGGGTCGGCCCGAACCACGAGACGGCTTCTGCGAGGTCCACCCCGTGGTGAAATCTCCGCCCCTCCCCCACGTCCTCGATCACGCGCGCCACGGTGAGCTCCGGGACGTCGAGCCCGAAGGCCGCCCCCGCCCTGGCGAGACGCACCTCGGCCTCGAGCTCGCTCTGGTCGGCCCGAGAAGCGTGCTCGTAGGCCCGTAGCCCCTCGTCCGTGAGCCCGAGCCGCCGGAGGTAGCCGCTCGTGCCGGCGAGCACGACGAGACAGTCGTCGGCCGACAGCCGGTGAGCGGCCTCGAGAACGCGGACACCAAGGTCGGGATCGTCGAGGTGGCAGGCCGAGATGGCCGCGGCGGCCAGCGCGCCGGGCTCCTCGGGGAACTCCTCGAGCACGGTCCGGGTGCCGCGCACCGCGATCGCCCGTGACTGACCGCGGAGCCAGTAGATGAGCTCGGCAGCCGAGTCGGGCCCGTTGTCGCGAGCGACCGAAGCGATGATCCGGTCGCGGTTCGCGAGGTCGGCGTCCCCGAGCTCCGACAGCCCGTCCCAACGACGATTCTCGGCGACGAAGTTCGCGAACGGATTCAGGAGCGCCCCGTCGGGGCCCAGAAGCCGTACGCCGCTGATGAGCCGCTCGGCCTTGTACCGCTCGAACCTGGGGAGTGCGTCGAGCGCATACCGCAGTTCGAGCGATACGGGCTCGGTCGACGAGCGACCCTGGAGCGCTTGCTGGATCCGGAGCCGGAAGGCGAGCACCGCCGCCTTCTGGATCGGGTCGTCCTGCTCGGCGAGGTCGAGTCCCTTCTCGAGGTGCCCGAGGGCGAGCTCGGGCTCGGAGAGCCTCGCGTGAGCCGAGCTCCAGAGCAGGTGGAGGTAGCCGAGGGTCGCCTGGCGAGTCTCCTCGGTGATCGGCTGGTCGCCGATCCTTCCCGTCTCGGGGTGCGCGGCACGGCGGACGATGGTCAGGCTCTCGCACGAGCTCTCGAACAAGTGGACGAGGCCCGGGAACAGTCGCTCGAGATCGGCCGACATGAGGTGGGTCTGGCGGTAGTCGACGTGCTGACCCGCGTGCCGGATCGCCCCGGGCAGCGCAACCGGATCCGGCACCAGCATCGAGGCGGCGCCGGCGCCGATCAGCGCCCGGCGGGACATCGCAGTGGGCCGTCCCGCCCCGAGATCGACGATGGCGCGAGCCCGCGGTCCCAGCCGCTCGGCATCGGCGCGAGCCGTGGCGACCTCCCACAGTCGCTCGCTCACCGCTCCGTCACGAAGCGATCGGGCCACGTCGCGCCACATCGGGTCCGCGCTCTGCGACGCCTCGGCCTCGGCCCAGCGCTCGGTGAGCACCGCGATGTCGGACGGGGACGCCTCCCACAGCGCGCGGGTCCAGCACAAGCGGGCTTCGCGATGGAGCCCCTCGCGCATCATCGCCGCCGCCTGCTCGGCCCAGCCCTGGAGCTTGGCCGAGCCCGTCAGGGTCCGCCCCGTGGCTCGCAAACCCTCGACCAGGTCCACCACGTCGCGGCGGAAGTGGTCGTTGCGAACCCGGATGGCCTGGTGGTCCGCGAGCTCCACCACGCGCTCCGGCAGCAGGGCACGGTCCAGGGGCGGCGTCTCGTCCTCGAGGACGACGAAGATCGGCTTGCGCAGCTCGAGCGCGGTCGCGATCTCGAGAGCCACCCAGTCATCGTCGTGATCCAGGCGACGCCGGCCATCGCGCTCGAGACTCACCCACTGTGGCCCGACCACCACGACGAACGCCGCGCAGGTCACGAGCGCGTCCTCGAGCTGGTCCGGCCAGGTTCTGGAGCCGGCTCGGAGCGTGTCGGTGTCCAAGAATACCGGACGGCCCAGCTCCGCCTCGATGGTGTCACGAACTCGGCCGGTGAACGCTCGGGTATCGGCCCGGCGGTAGCTGACGAAGATGGCGCTCACCGCTTCCCCCTCACCACGTTCGTGAACCCATAATCCGCGGGCTCACGTGGAAACGTCCGCCGAACGATGGCTTGGGTCGTCACCCCGGGGCTCCACTGGATACCTGCCGGCGGAGGCTGACCCCATGATCCTGGACGCTGACGAGCTCCCCGATGGCGAAGCCATCACCGCCGATGTCGTCATCGTGGGCGGGGGTCCCGCGGGCCTGACCGCCGCCCTCGCGCTCCGCGGTACCGGTCTCGACACGGTGGTGTTGGAGAGCGGCGGCTTCGAGCTGCGCGGTGACCAACAGGACCTCTACGTCGGCGAGATGGTCGGCATCGACACCTGGGCCCCCGAGTCGACCCGCTACCGGGTCCTCGGCGGCTCGAGCCTCGTGTGGTCGGGCTTCTGCAAGCCGCTCGAGCGGGCCGACTTCGAGCCGCGCGACTACATCCCGCACAGCGGCTGGCCCATCGGGTACGACGACCTCGCGCCCTACCTCACCCGCGCCCACCAGCGCCTGCAGCTCGGTCCGGTGATCTACGACCCTGCCGCCTTCGCCGCCGCCGAGCAGGTCGACGACCTGTTCGCCGACAGCGCCCTCGTGCAGACCGAGATGTTCCAGTTCAGCCCGCCGACGCGCTTCGGATCGCGCTACCGGTCCAGTCTCGAGGAGGCGGGCGACCTCACCGTGTACCTCAACGCCGCGCTCCTCGAGATCGCGACCACCAACGCGGGTGACGCGGTCACCGAGCTCCGCTGCCGCAACGCGCGCGGCAACCGGTTCACGGTGCGCGGCGAGGTGTATGCGTTGGCGGCAGGGGGCATCGAGAATGCGCGCCTGCTCCTCGCCTCGAACCCCGATCGTGGGGGGGTGGCCAACCGCAGCGACGCCGTGGGACGCTACTTCATGGAGCACCCCCACTACTACGGCGACGCCGTGGTCTGGGTCCCTACCGACGGGGTCGACAAGGCGATGTACGATCGGCGACCGGTCGACGTCGAGGTCAACGGGCGACCGTTCGGCGGGGTCGAGGTGATGGGCGTGGTCAGCCTTCGACCGGAGATCCGCGCTGCCGAAGGGCTGCCCTCGTTCACGCTGAAGGTGCGGGGCCAGACCGAGCCCGAGACGGGCGAGCTCGACTACGCCGAGGTGGCCGGCCTGTTTCCCGGCACCGATCAGGGACGCGTCTGGCGCTGCAACCTCCGCACCGAGCAGACCCCGGTGGCAGAGTCGCGCATCACGCTCGGTGACGAACGCGACGCCTACGGAATGCGCCGGATCGTGCTGAACTGGCGCATCGAGCGCTCCGACGATCGGGCCCTCCGGCGCTCCCTCGAGATCATCGGGGCCGAGATCGCGGGACGGGGACTCGGTCGCCTGTGGATTCCCACGTCGGGCACCCGCTACTATGGCGAGCCCAAGGAGGGCGCGCACCACCTGGGGACCACCCGGATGGGCGAGGATCCGGCCTCGAGCGTCGTCGACGCCAACCTTCGCTGCCACGACGTAGAGAACCTCTACGTGCTCGGGAGCAGCGTGTTCACCACCGGCGGCAACTCCAACCCCACGCTCACCGTCGTCGCCCTGTCCGAGCGGTTCGCCGAGCACCTGCAGACGCTCGCGTAGGAGTCCCCGATGTCCGTCGTGTCGACCCCCAGCCGACGTCACGTCCTGACCTGCCTCGGAGCGGCCGGGCTCGCCGCCTGTACTCCTCGCGTCGCGAGGTGGCGCCCCGACAGCGAGAGCCTGGCGGAACGCCTCGCCGCGGCGGCCGAGCCCGCTCGCCGCTACTTCGCCGACCCCGACCTCGTCTTCGGGGTCGGGGTCGTGGTGCTCGAGTCGCTGCCGGAGCTCGACGACGCTTCTGTAGAGGCGATCGTCGACCGAGCGCTCACCACCATCGAGGACTCGCCGTCGAGCGAGGTGGTCGCGAACCTCGAGGCCCGAGTCCAGGCCGACTTCGAGACGGTCGACGTCACGAGCGTCGACGGGTGGACGCTGAGCCCCACCGAGGTCGGGCTCACCGTCCTCGTCACCCTCGGGGACTGACGCCATGTCCCTGCGCGACGGTCGGTGGACGTGGCTCGGGCTGGTGGGCCTCGTCGGGCTCGCCCTGCTGCCCTTCCTCTACCTCTTCGACATCGCGCCCCAGACCTCCGACGCGGTCGAGTGGCTGCGCAAGGCCGACCCGAGCTACCGGCGGTGGCTCACCTGGACCTTCGGGACTCGGCAGTTCGAGGTCACCCTGCGCCCCGTGGCCGCACTCAGCTACACCGCGAGCTGGCTCGTGGGTGGACTCGACGTGCGGCCCCACCGGCTGGTCGACCTTGCCTTGCACGGCCTCGTGATCGCGCTCACCTTCGCGGTGATCCGCCGTCGGTCGTCTGGCGCCCCGTGGGCCGCCCTGGCCGGCGCGAGCGTGGTCGCCCTGCACCCGCTCGCTGCCTTCGTGCTCACCGACCTCGCCCGACGGAGCTACACGCTCGCGTCGGTGCTGATGCTCGCCACGCTGCTCGTCGCCCCGGCCGCGACCGATTCCCCCGATCGGCGACGACGGTGGGGCGTCGCGACCGCGAGCCTCGCGGCCGCCGCGGCGCTGTCCCACGAGGTCGGGTACCTCGCCTTCGCGCTCGCTGCGGTCCTCGTGGTGGTGCCCACCGAGCGGCTCACCGACCTCGAAGCCTGGCGCGACGCGGTGTCGCGCCAGCGATGGCTGCTCGGGGCGTCGGGCGTCCTCGTCGTCGGGCTGTTGATTTGGCGAGCCCTCGTCTTTCTCGGCTTTGGTGGCTACCGCCGGGGCGTGGTCACGCCGCTCGCCACGGCCCAGGCGACGTTGGAGTCGCTGTTCCCCCTGTTCGCCGTCGATGGATCGGGGCTCTCGAGCGCGTTGTGGGCGGCCATCGTGCTCGGAGCGTGCCTGGCCGTCTTCGCGACGGACCGCGGACGAGACCCCCTGGCCAGGGTCGCCCTGACCTGGCTCGTGGGGGCGCTCGGGCTCTTCGTGGTGCAGCCGGTGTGGTTCGTCCGCCAGGTCTACCTTCTGGTCGCACCGCTGGGGCTGCTCGTCGGCACGACCATCGGCGCGCCACGTCCCCGCGGCATCGGTCTCGCCACCGCCGCCCTGCCCCTCGGTCTCGTCCTGCTCGTGCCGGCCCACCTCGACATGATCGCGGAAGAGCGCCTTCGAGCACAGGCCACCACCGCAATGACCGAGGAGCTCGTCGAGACGGCGCGATCCGTACCCGAGGGGGGACGACTCGTGGTCGCCGTGCCCTACTGGCGCCGCCCCCTGGTGGACCACCGCCCCGAGCGCGAGGTGCCCGCGAAGGGCGAGCGCTCGCAGGCGCCGAGACCGCCGAACAGCATGCGGGCCCCGCTGCAGTGGGCCGCCGAGGTCGTGCCTCGCCGCAAGCTGGTCCTCGGCCTCGTCGCGTTCACGACGTTCGACGAGACCGAGCCCATCTGGTCCGCGAAGGTCGACGGACGAACCCTCGAGCTCGACGTGAAGGGCGAGCGCCGGCTCGAAGGGCCCCGCTTCCTCGACCACTGGACGATCGACGGCAACCAGGGCACCGTGCAGCTCGAGGCGGACGATGCGCCGCTGTGGGTGTTCTTCCACGACGGGCAGTCAGGCCGACACTGGGTCGTCGACCCCTGACCCGAAGCGGCGCGTCTCGAACCGCGCTATCCCCCCACGGGCAGGTTGCGAGACCGGGGAGCGGTGATGCAAGGCGTCTTCTGGTTGGCTTCGATTCTCCTCTCTCCGGTGGTCGACGCCGCGGAGCCCGCCACGGGCGCACGCCTCGTCCCCCAGGTCGGGCACCTCGGATCGGTGGCGCAGATCGCGCTGTCCCCGGACGGCACCCGCCTCGCGAGCGCAGGGCGCGACGGTGCTGTCGGCATCTGGCACCTCCCCACGGGGGCGATGCTGCACCGGCTGACGGTGCCAGACGCGGTGGTGGCCGTGGCGTTCACCGATCAGGGCAAGCGGGTGGTCGGCGCGACCACCGGCGGCAGCTGGTTCACCTGGGACGCAGCGACGGGCACCCCGCTCGCCGAGGTCTCCGTCGACGCGACCTGGACGTCGGCCCAGTTCGTGGCCGATGGGACGCGCCTGCTCGCCGCCGAGCGCGATGGCGGCGCCGCCACGTGGCGCGACGACGGACGCCGAGGGCGCACCCTCGAAGGGGTGGAGCGGGTGCGGGTCCAGTCGGCAACGCCCGACGGCCGGTGGGTGGTCGCGCCGGTTGGCGATCGGGAGGTCGGGGTGTTCAAGGGTCGGTCGGGCGCCCAGGTGACCGCCCTGGTGGTCGCCCCCGAGGACCACCGGGTGTCCACCGTGGCCATCTCGAGCGACGGTCGGCGCGTGGTCACCGCCGACGGCACGGCCACCGCCACGGTGTGGGCGGCGCGCAGCGGCGAGCGGCTCTTCGAGCTCGTCCTCGACGACGAGAACCGTCGTCACGTCGACGTCGGATTCCTCCCCGACGGGTCCGTGCTCACCCTCGACAATCGCGCCACGTTCCGACGCTGGGAGGGCACGGCCGTCTCCCGGACGCTGGAGACGGCGGCGATGATCGACCGCGGCCTCGTCGCCGGACCAGACGGCCTCGTGGTGGCGCCCGAGGCGCGCGGCGGCATCGGGGCGTGGCGGCTCACGGACGGCGAGCGGCTCTCCACCATGAGGGGAACGGTGCGCCCGCCGCGCGTGCTGGCGGCGGAGGGCGAGTACGTCGCCGTGGGGCACGAGGACGGCACGGCCACCGTCTGGACCCCGCGCGCGGGAGGGGTTCGGCGGGTCTACGAGATCGGCCGAGAGCCCGTGGAGTCGCTGGAGGTCCACCGCCGGGGCTTGCTGCTCGGCCTGACCAAGCGCCGGGTGGCCCTGTACAACCTGCGGTGGGGCCGCCGCCCGATCTTCGACCTCGAGAAGCGAGGCGGGAGTCTCCGCTCCGCCACCCTCGACTTCGTGGGCCACGAGCTCTACGTAGCCGACCCGTTCGGGGCCCGCGCCTGGGAGGTCCGCCAGCACTTCAGCGCACCTCTCGTCGGCGAGCGAACGGACTGGGGAACCGTGAAGTCGAGCGGGGAAGCGCTGGGCGAAGTCTCGAGCTTCAAGGCCCGTCCTCGCAACCAGACGCTGCCGGGCTGGCTCGCCCTCGCCGACGACGGCATCACCATCGTGGACGAGGAAACCGGCCAGCCCAGGGCGTCTCTGTACTCGTTCGAGGATGGCAACTGGGCCGTCGTCGACCCCGAGGGGCGCTTCGACACCGGCGATACCTCGCTCGACGGGCTCCGCTGGGTCATCGACGGGCAGCCGTACGCGCTGGCCCAGCTCCGCGAGCGGTACTACGAGCCCGGCCTGCTCGCCAAGCTCCGCGGGTACAACGACGAACCCCTCCGGGCGGTGCCCCCCCTGTCCAGCATCGAGGCGCCTCCCGTGGTCCATCTCTCGGGACCCAGCCCCGAGGGCACCTTCCAGGTCCGGATCGAAGACCGGGGCAGCGGCTACGGCGGTCTGTTCGCCACCCTCAACGGCAGCGACGTGACGCCGGCCATCCAGTCGGCCTGTCCGGCCCTCGACAACGGCGAGCCCTGCGCGGTCGAGCTCGCCGGCCTCCCCACCTGGATGCCCGGTCGCGACAACGAAGTGCGTGTCGAGGCTTTCAGCGGCAGCGGCATCGTGCGCTCTCGCGCCCTCGAGGTCTTCGTGCGGGCCGGCGGACAGCCCATCGAAGACGTCCCCGACCTCTGGGTGCTCGCGGTGGGAACCGGGGACTACCGCGGGAGCAGCCTCGATCTCAAGTATGCGCCCCAGGACGCCCTCCGCCTCGCGCGAGCCCTGAACGTCGCGGGGGCCCGAGGCTTCGGTCCGGACCGCATTCACCTGCGCGTGCTGTCCACGTCCGACCAGCCCGAGGTGCACGGGCCACCCACCAAGGAGGCGCTTCGGGAGGCTTTCGCCTGGCTGGCGGAGAGCGACCCCCTCGACACCGTGGTCATCTACTTCAGCGGACATGGGGCCGCCTACTCCGACGGCGAGGTCGACGACTACTTCTACCTGCTTCCCAACGTCGGCTCCTTCGAGGACATTCGCGACCCGAGCCTGCGGTCGCTCAGTACGTTCTCGGGCAGCGAGCTCGCAGCGGCGGCCGCGACCCTGCCCGCGCTCAAGCGCTTGGTCATCCTCGACACCTGTGCGGCAGGGAAGGTCGACGCCGAGCTCTCGGCCTCGCGAGCGGCGCTGTCCTCCGACATCGTGAGGGCCCACGCCCGGGCACGGGAGCGGACCGGCGCCTGGCTGCTCGCGGGAGCTGCCGCCGACAAGGTGAGCTACGAGGCGAGCCGCTTCGGCCAGGGCGTGCTCACCTACGCGCTCATCGAGGGGATGCTCGGCCCCGCCCTCGACGACGCCGACCTGTTGATGGTCAGCCGCTGGGTCGCGTGGGCCGAGGCCCAGGTTCCCAAGCACGCGGCGGGCATCGGCGGGGTTCAGGAGCCGGTCGCCCGGCGGGGCAGCGCGGGTGACTTCCCGCTCGGCCAGCTCCCCGTCACCGATCGCCCCAGGATCGAGCTCCGCAAGGTGCTTCCCGTGATGGTGAGCGCCCGCGTGGTCGGTCGCGGTGGCCGCCAGGACACCCTGCGCTGCACCGACGCCATCAACCAGCGTCTGCGCGACAAGGCCGGCCGGGATCAGGCGACCTTCGTGCACTGGGACAGCGAGCCCATCGCACGGACCTGGCAGATCACGGGCACCTGCGCCCGCGACCGGAGCAACGTGGTGTTCGAGGGCTTCGTGACCCGCACCGCCGAGGACGGTCCCGGTGACGAGTACGCCATCGCTGTGCGGGGGGCCGACGTGGCGACCGTCGCCGACGCGATCGTCAAGCAGGCCACGCCCCGCCTGCTCACGGACCCCGGCGAGTAGTCACTCGGAAGGCACCGTCTCCGCGGGCTCCCGGAGCTCGATCCGGTTGCCTCCGGGGTCGACGACCCAGCCGAAACGCGAGGGTGGACGGGTCCTCTGCCCGCAAGAAGAACCCGCCAGTGCCGAGAACCCGTTCCATCGTGTCTCCAGGTGGTTCCGGGGAAGTGTGAGCGTGGCGTCGGAGCCTCCGGAGAGGAACCCCTCGACCTCGACCAGGGCGCCGAGCCCTCCCCTTGCCTCTCCGTCAGGAGCCGAGGATACGCCACCGAGCCGCTGCGCTACATCCGTCGGCGTTGACCACCAAACGGCGTCTCGCGACCGGTGGCCGACAGGTACAGCACCGCGGACTGTCGACACGGCGCCTCGTCCCACACCGCGACCGCCGACGCGAGCAGGTCGTGCCGGCTGATCTGCCCGATCAGCCGCCCCTCCTCGCTGATGACGGGAATCCGCCGCACCGGCCTGGTCACGAACAGGTGGGCGATGGTGAGGAGGTCTGCCGAGTCCGCGATGGTGAGGACGTCGGTGGACATGACGTCGCGGACGTACGACGAAGGCAGTCGCTCGGCCACCGCGCGCACCAGGGCGTGGATGCAGTCGCGCTCGGAGAGCATTCCGATGAGGCGCCCCTCCTCGTCGACCACCGGCGCGCCGGAGACCCGGTGCTTGAGCAGCAGCCTCACCGCCTCCAGCACCCGCGTGTCCTTGTCGACGGTAAGGAGCTCCCTGGTCATCATCTCTCGGGCCGTGATCCCGGTCCCGGTTCCTACGGACATTTGGCACCTCCGAACGCAGATCTCCATCATCGCTCAGAATGCGAGTCCCTCCCTGGAGTTCGCCTCGGGGGCACGTCTCGGGGATTCACGATCCGAAAGCAATGGCGCGAGGGAAGAAATGGTCAGCCACGACGATGAGATCGGCGACCTTCTCGCGACGACCCGCGACACGGACGACTGGTCACCGTGGCTGGTGCTCGCCGACGCGCTCACCGAGCGCGGCGACGATCGGGGAGCGCTCATTCGGGCCCAGTACCGCCTGCACACGGGAGCACTGGATCCCGACGAGCGGGGGCAGCTCGCCCAGTGGTCCCTCGAGCTCGAGTCGACGTACAAGGCCCGGTGGGCGGAGGAGGCGCTGCCTGGCGAGCCCCCTCCGGGGCTCAGCCTCGGATGGGACCGGGGCTTCGTGACGCAGGCCTACGTCAGGCGCGTTGCCGTCGACGTCGTGGACTATCTCGACCGCCTGCGGGCCCGCCCCCTCGGCGCTGCCCTCGACCACGTCCAGCTCCTCGCCCAGCGCCCCCGGCCCTCGGGGCTCGAGCACCTCCTGTCCGCTGACTTCGCCACCCAGATCCGCTCCTGGTCGTTCGCCCGACAGGCCCTCGGCCCCGCCCACGCGCCGATTCTCGCTCGACGACTGGCCCACGCCCGGGTGCTCGACCTGCGGGCCAACGCGCTCGGTGACGGTGGGCTGGTCACGCTCGCCGAGACCAGGCTCGCATCGCTGGAGTCGCTCCACCTCGACGGGAACGGGTTCGGCCACGAGGGCCTTCTCGCCATTGCCGGCGCGCCCTGGCCAGCCCTCCGGGCGCTGCTCCTCGTGTCTTGTCGGGTCGGGCCGACGGAGGCGGGCGCGCTCGGTCGGGCCATCTATGCCGACCAGCTCGAAGTCCTGCAGATGCCCAACGCCGCCCTCGGTCGCGCGGGGGCTCGCGGGCTGCTCGGGCGGACCTGGCCACGCCTCGAGGTCCTCAACCTCGCGTGGAACCAGCTCGGCGACGAAGGGCTCGATTGCCTCGATCCCGGCGTCTTGCCCCGGCTCCGGAGGCTGGGGCTCCAGGGCAACACGATCACCTCCCCAGGACTGCGTCGGTTCGCGGGCAAGCCCTGGGTACGCCTCCGGCTCCTCGACCTGCGACTCGCCGAGGTCGACCCCGAGGCCGTCGCGGGCTGCGACTTCGAGGTCGTGCTGTGAGTCTCGTCGTCGGGTAGGCTGCCCGGGCCGGCTCGGGAGACCCGTGAACCTGACACTCCTCGCCCTGCTCTTGGCTTGGGACACGCCGGAGGCTCGCGAGGACGACGACGGCCGGGCGCGAAACCCTGGACGAGGCCATCCGATGGCACGGCGGAGAGGCCGAGGGGGCTCGCGACCGCTACCTGGAGCTCGATCCGGACGAGCAGGCCGAGGTCCTGGCCTTCCTGCGGAGCCTGTGACACCGACGGGAGGCGCCCCTGCTCACGACGAGGAGCTCACACGAGAGGCGACACGTCGGCCACGGCAGCTTCGAACTCGTCCCGGGACACCCCGAGAGCGTGGAGACGCACGAGAAGCTGCTTGGCGTTGGCATACCCGACCGACAGTCGGGCTCCCAGCGCCTCGCGCTTAGCCCGGCTGTACGGACGACCGGTGAGCCCGTGGGCCCACAGGTCGGCCATGGTGAATGCGTCGCGGGGCTCGGCGCGGCGTACCTCGGCGAGCGCCCGGCGAATCACGGCGGGCGGAGCGTACTCCACGCCGAGACGTCCTCGCCCCCGGCACGCGTCTCGGGGCACCCGGGCGTGAGCACACGGCCCGACCAGGGCCTCGACCCGGCGACGGATCTGCTCGCCGGCGTGGTCGGGGTCGGTCAACACCACGAGCCCCCGGGTCTGCGAACCGCGCCGGAGCTGCGCCTCGACCTGGGGCCCGAAGTCGAACCCGCCGGTGGTGATGACGTCGACGTCGACGGCGCGTCGTACCGCGGCGCGGTCGTTCGTCCCCTCGACGACGACGATCACTCGGGCAGCACCCGATAGACGACCTCGGCGAACACGGCCGGCTTTTCCTCGCCTTCGAGCTCGATGGCCGCGCCCATGACCATCTCGTGCCACTCGCCGACCGGCCGGTGGCTCTGCAGCTCGAGCTTCAGTCGGTACCGGGCCCCCTCCTTCATCGGGGTCGGCCACCGGACCTTGTTGCACCCGTAGTTGACGATCATCTCGAAGCCCTCGAGCTCGAGGACCTCGAAGAACAGCCCGGCGACGAGCGAGAGCGACAGGTAGCCGTGGGCGATCGGAACCCCGTAGGGCCCTGCGGCCGCGCGCTCCCTGTCGACGTGGATCCACTGGTGATCGCCGGTCGCGTCGGCAAACGCCTGGATCTGGGAGAACGGCATCTCGCGGTACTCGGACGTCCCGAGGACCTTCCCGACGTTGGCCTCGATGTCGGCCACGGAGCTGATTCTTGTTGGCACGTGTAGATCTCCGACGGTCAGCCACGGCACCGTAACGCAGGAGACTCCGCCAACTGGTTAGCCCCGTTGCAGTACCGGGGAGACGGGCATGCGAGTGCTCGAGGCGGATCTCGACCGCATCCGATTGACGGTCCGGCGCCCCGCGCGTGCCGAGGCCGTCACGATCTTGGTGGGCATGGCGGTCCTCGCCCTCGGCCCGTTGGGCTGGTTCTCGGTCGTGTCCTCCGAGCTCGCCGAGGTCGAGGCGGCACTCGCCGAGGCTCCGCCGGAGCCGCTCCCGTGCACCTGGGAGACGCTGCGCACCATCGAGGCGTGCACCGAGCTCGCCGCGGATCTCCTGGAGCTGCCGTCCCTCGCCGACGTCTACCTGGTCCGGCGTCGCCACCATCGCGCCGAGCTCCTCCCCGAGCTCTTCGACGCCCCCCCGCCGGTGGTGGCACCCCTGCCCGATCCCTTCGACCACCTCGTCGACGACGACGCTCGCCGGCGACTCGTGGGCCACGTCATCCGCGACGCCGGACTGCCGGTCGAGGACGAGTCCCCCACGGGATGGATGGGACGTGACCCCGTGCTCGGCGTGCCGCTCGGCAGTCGGCTTCCCGACGACCGGTCGGTGCTCGCGCACGCCGAGGACCATGCCTCGGAGCAGTCGGAGCTCGCCCGCGTCGCTGATTCGGCCGCAGTTCTGGTCGAGACGGGGATGATCCGCGAGACCACCGAAGGGCACTACGTGGTCACGAGTGACGAGATGCGGGCTCACCTCGCGAGCCTCGCGGCCCGCGACGTCCTGGACTTTGCCGAGCTGCGCACCGCGGCCCTCGAGGTCCTGGTGGATCGCCAGCACGCGACGGCAACCCACGAGCACCGGTCCCACCAGGTCGAGCTCGAGGGGCGCGCCGCGGCCTGGCGGGTGCGCAGGAGCGGTGGCATTCCCGTGCTCGTCGGGGCCTGGGCCCTGGCCGCAGCGCTGGTGATGCCGCTGTCGTGGTGCTTCCGACGTCGGATCACCATCACGATGGACCTGCACGCCCTGACCCTCGGGGATGTCCGGCTCCTCTGGGAGTCCCTCGACGAGCTGATCTGGACCAACCAGCACGTCACCTGGCACGTCGAGGGCGGGACGAAGGGTCGGGTCGGTGAGCTGCAGCTGTCGGACGGCGAGGTCCGCATGCTCCAGCGCACGAGTCACGCGGTGTGGCTCCGCGATCGGGGGGGACCGCCCCACGGAGCCCTTCGTGCGATTCGACAGCTCGTCGAGAACGCTCCCCGCGGCGACGACTGACCCCCTTCCGCCCCCCACGCCGGCGGTCCGGGTTGACAGCGACCTACGGAGCTGCGAACTTCGGGCGCATTTTCCGGGGTCGCTACGGTGAGCGACGCCGGCAGTCGGGAGCCCCGATGTTCGGCACGTGGTTGTTCGTGGCTTCTGCCCCCGCCTTCGCGGACTGCGGAGACGGCACGCTCGATCCGGGCGAAGCCTGCGACGATGCCAACACGATCCCGTTCGATGGTTGCTCGGCGGTGTGCACGTTCGAGCCCGGAGTCGTCGAGTTCTGCTCGCGAGGCATCGACGGGGACCGCGTGGTCGACGAGGACGAGGTGCTCAACACGTACTGGGCCCCCGCTGCCGACGAGCTGACCCTGACGCCAGGCAGCCGGCGGCTCGAGCTCGGACCTGCGCGGGGGGCCGGTCACGCGCTGCGGGTGGGGGACCGTCTGCTCGTCGTCCAGATGCAGGGGGTCGACATCGACGCGGGCGCCGGCACCAGCGAAGGCGACCCCTATGGCGACGGCATCCCCGAGCCGCCCGCCGTCGACAACGATCGGTCGGGTCACACCGGTGAGAACCTGCTCGCCGGGCACTACGAGGTGGTCGTCGTCGCCGCGCCACCGGTGGACACGACCGTGCACGTCACCGGCGCGGGCCCCGACGACGGGCTCGTCAACCGCTACGTCCAGTCGAGCGAGGTCACCGAGAGCGCGGGCGTGCGCTCGTTCCAGGTCGTGCACGTACCGCAGTACCGGGATCTCGCGGCTCGCGGCGCCGCGATCGTCCCCGAGTCGTGGAACGGCGAAACCGGTGGCCTCGTGGCCGTCGACGTGGCGCGGCAGCTCGAGCTCGTGGACGCGCGGATCGAGGTGTCGGGAGCCGGCTTCCGCGGGGGGCAACCCGCGAGCCCCGAGAACGGCGACTTCGGCTCGGCCGGCTTCCCCGCCGACAAGGGCGAGGGCATCGCGGGAACGCCCGCCCGGACCTTCCAGGCGCTCTCCAGCACGTTCGACGAGCAGGATCCCGGCTACCCGGCGACGCCCGACGAGGGCGTAGGCGCGCCCGCGAACGCCGGCGGCAACAGCGCGTCGTCGTATGACGGAGGCGGCGGCGGCGGCGCCAACGCCGGCTACGGCGGTAACGGAGGTATCGGCGGAGCACCGGAGGGCACCCGCGTCGAGGGGATCGGCGGGGCTCCGGTGGACGGGCCCGGTCTCTTCGACCTGCTCCCCAACCGGCTCTTCCTCGGCGGCGGCGGTGGCGGCGCCTCCGGCGACGACGTCATCCCCAACCGGTTCGCCGGGGCAGGCGGGACCGGCGGGGGCATCGTGTGGGTGCGAGCCCGTCGGGTCGCCGCATCGGGCAACGCGGTGCTGCGCGCCTCGGGATCCCCTACCTTCGTCGCGGACGCCGAAGGCGGCGGTGGCGGTGGAGCCGGCGGGACGATCCTCGTGCTGACCGACGAGGCCTCCCTCGCCGAGCTCCCGCTGGTGGCCGTGGGTTCCGAGGGCAACGCGTCCGATCTCGCGGGTGATGGTGCCGGAGGCGGCGGCGGCGGCGGCGCCATCTGGGTGGCACGGAGCCTCGACGCGGCGGGCGACGTGCGCGGCGGCGCCGCCGGCGGCAGCTTCGGTGAGTTCGCCGGGAATCCTGGCAACCCGGGCACCGACGGACGCTTCGACCCCGAGACGCAGGTGCTGCGGGAGTTCGACTGCACCTTCACCGACGACACCGACGGCGACGGGCTACCCGACGACGACGAGGAGGAGGCCGGCACCGACCCGCTCGATCCCGACACCGACGACGACGGACTCACCGACGGCGACGAGGTCGACGTCCACGACACCGATCCCCTCGACCCCGACACCGACGACGACGACCTCACCGACGGCGAGGAGGTCAACACCTACGACACCGACCCCCTCGACCCCGACACCGACGACGACGACCTCACCGACGGTGAGGAGGTCAACACCTACGACACCGACCCCCTCGACCCCGACACCGACGACGGTGGCGTGCCCGATGGCGACGAGGTCGAGCGCGGCACCGATCCCCTCGATCCCTCCGACGACCTCGTGCCCCCCACCGGCCTCGGTCGGTACCTCGGCGGCGCGTGCACGGGGTGCGGTTCCGCCGGCGAGGCCTCGCTCGGGTGGCTCGTCGTCCTGCCGATCGTCCTGTGGAGTCGCCGCCGTTCGCGGACGCATTAACGGAGGGCGTGGCCCTCGAACGTGCACGTGAGCTCCGGGCGGCCCGCGGTCCCGCGGCGGCGCTCGACGCGCTCGACGATCCCGACACGGACGACGTCCGAGCCGTGACCCTGCGGGCGAGGCTGGTGGCCGAGGTTCAGGGCATCGTGGAGGCCATGCTCCCCCTCGACCACGAGCTCGTGAGGGAGGTGGTGGACCGGGCCCAGGGCGACCTTCGCACCGCGACTGCCCTCACCCAGGCGCTCGTGGACCGCGAGGCGCTGGTCGAGCCGCCCGACGGCCTCCTCGGCCTGCGTCCCGGGATTCGCGTGGCGATCCGGCGGCTCCGACGCGGTCCACCGTGGCACACGGTCCACGTTCGCTGGCTCGTCGATGCGGCTCGTCGCCGGATCGAGGGGCGGCCCGAGCTCCGGGGACGAGGCGACGTACTCGACGAGCTGGTGACCCTGTCCCCCGCTCACCGGTCGGACCGCCCCTCGTGAGGTGGGCCTGGGATTCGTTCGAGGACCTGACCTCCCGCGAGCTCTACGCCGTCCTGCGCCTGCGCCAGGAGGTCTTCGTGGTCGAGCAGGCGTGCGCCTACCTCGACGCCGACGGTCGCGACCCGTCCGCCATGCACCTCCGGGGCTGGGACGGCGACGAGCTCACCGCCTACCTCCGCGCCTTCGGTCCCGAAGACGATGGCTGCGTGCACCTCGGTCGCGTGATCGTGGCCTCGTCGGCGCGGGGTCGAGGAACCGGTCGAGAGCTGATGCGACGCGGAGCCGACCTCGCGATGGAGCACTGGGGGCCACATCCGGTCCACCTGTCCGCGCAGGCCCACCTCGAGCGGTTCTACGGTGCTCTCGGGTACGAGGTCGTCGGAGAGGCCTACCTCGAGGACGGAATCCCACACCTGCCGATGCGTCGCCCTCGGTAGCCCTGCCCGGCCGGGTGAATCGGTCTCGCGGATTCCCCCCCGGTTGGGGAGTGGGCGGGCCGGAGGGGGCGTCTAGCTTTCGGGACAGGCGGGGCTGACGGAGGCCCCATCAACGTCCTCGGAGGCAGGAGCCACCATGGCGAACGATCCCAACAATCTGAACCTGGACGGGGTTCCCCGTCAACTGCCGGTCATGGCCCTCCGCCGCGGAGTGCTTCTGCCCGGCGCCGCAGCGCCCTTCCTCGTGGGCCGCGAGCGGTCCCTGTCCGCGCTGCGGGCGAACCACGAGGGGTGGGTCATCGTGGCCGCCCAGCGCGAGCCGGTCTCGACCCCGAGCCCGAGCGATCTGCTCACCACCGCGGTCATCGCCCGCGTGGTCGAGGAGGCCGCTGCGCCCAACGGCGCCGTGCGCGTCATCCTGCAGGGGGTGCGGCGCGTGAACCTGACCGGGTTCCCCAGCGTGCAGCCCCACTTCGTGGGGACCTGGACCGAGGTCGAGGAGTCCTGGCCCGAGAGCGTGGCCGGCCGGGGCATGCGCGACGCGTTCCGGCACGAGGTCGAGGCTTCGGTCGACGCCCTCGGCCAGCCCGTCGTGAGCACAGTGCTGGCCATGCCGATCGAGCTCGCCGTGGACGCGGTGGCGAGCGCGCTCGATGCGCCACAGGAGTGGTACCGCGAGATGCTGGCCACCCACGACCCTGCGGCGCGGGCCGAGAGGGTCATGGTCGCGCTGGTGCGCGCTCGCGAGGTCTCGGCCGCTCGCGACTCCATCAAGGAGCGCGTGAGCAAGGCCACGCAGGACCAGCAGCGGGAGTTCCTGCTGCGTCAGCAGATGAAGGCCATCCAGGAGGAGCTCGGCGAGGGGGGCGACGACGACGAGCTGTCTCGCATCAAGGAGAAGCTGGAGACCCGAGACCTGCCCGACGAGGTGCAGGAGGTGGTCGACCGGGAGATCCGTCGACTCGAGCGTCTCTCGGGGGCTTCCCCCGAGCGCTCGGTCGCCATCGACTGGCTCGAGTGGATCGCCGACATGCCGTGGAACCACCACACCGCCGTCGACCTCGACCTGGCTGCGCTCGAGAACGCCCTCGACCGCTCGCACTACGGCCTCGAGGACGTCAAGCAGCAGGTCGTGGAGCACCTCGCGGTGCGCAAGCTCGCCGGCAACGGTCGGGCGGACGTGTTGCTCCTCGTCGGCCCTCCGGGCGTCGGGAAGACCAGCATCGGCCAGGCCATCGCCGATGCCACGGGGCGCAAGCTCGTACGGGTCGCGCTGGGCGGTGTGCGAGACGAGGCAGAGCTCCGCGGGCACCGTCGGACCTACATCGGCGCCCGGCCGGGCCGGCTCGTCGAGGGCATCCGACGAGCGAACACCGCGGATCCCGTGATCCTGCTCGACGAGGTCGACAAGCTCGGCTCCGGCACCTGGGGAGACCCTGCCGCTGCGCTGCTCGAGATCCTCGACCCGGAGCAGAACGACAACTTCGTCGACCGGTACCTCGAGGTACCCTTCGATCTGTCGAAGGCCCTGTTCGTAGCGACGGCCAACGACCTGGCGTCCATCCCGGGGCCGCTCCGCGACCGCATGCAGCACCTCGAGATCGCCGGGTACAGCCAGCGCGAGAAGCTCGTGATCGCGCGGGAGCACCTCCTCGCGACCGTCGCCCGCAACGCGGGCCTGGACGCCGAGGCGGTGGTGTTCACCGACGAGGCGTTGAAGGACGCGATCGCCGGGTGGACCCGCGAGGCCGGAGTTCGTGAGCTCCAGAGGGTCCTCGGCAAGGTCTACCGTGCCGCGGCAGTGCAGCGGGCACGGAACCCTGTCGGACCCCACGAGCCCCTGCACGTCGACGCAGCCGACCTGCCGACGTACCTCGGCAAGCGCCGGTTCCTCGACGAAGAGGCCGAGGTCACCAAGCGCCCGGGCATCGTTCGGGGCCTCGCGTGGACCCCGGTGGGCGGCAGCGTCCTGTACGTCGAGGCAAGCACCCTGCCGGGCCGTGGCAACCTCGTGCTCACGGGACAGCTCGGTGACGTCATGAAGGAGTCGGCGCGGGCCGCCCTCACCTACGTGCTGTCCCAGGCCGATCACCTGGGCATCCCTGTCGACATGCTGGAGAAGAACGACGTCCACATCCACGTACCCGCCGGCGCGGTGCCCAAGGACGGGCCGTCGGCGGGCGTGGCGATGTTCACCGCGCTCGCGAGTCTGCTCACGGGCCGTCCCGTTCGCGACGACGTCGCGATGACCGGTGAAGCCACCCTGCGGGGCCGGGTGTTGCCCGTCGGGGGGATCAAGACCAAGGTGCTGGCCGCCCACCGCAACGGCTTGAAGCGGGTAATCCTGCCACGTCGCAACGAGGCCGATCTCGACGACGTGCCGGCCGAGGTCCGCGAAGCCCTCGACATCGTGCTGGTCGAGAACATGGACGAGGTGTTGGCCGCGGCCCTGCGAGACTGGCCGGGTGCCCTGCACCGCCGAGAGGCAGCCGACGCCCTTGGTTGAGAATTGGAATTGATATAGACGCCGTCGCCTGGTGGTCCGAGCCGCCCCGTGCCGAATGCGCGGGGCGGCTCCGGTACGGACCGTGCAGCATCCGCTGCACCACGACTGGAGTGACGACGATGCAGACGATCTTGATGGCCTGGCTGTTCGCGTGCGGGGACGCCCCCGCCCCCGAGGCCGATGCCGCAGCTGACGTGGATGCGAAGCCCGCCGCCGCGGACCCCCTCCGCGAGCAGGCAAAGACGGTACTCGGCTCCCTTCCCAACCGCATGGAGGCCGAGGGACGCTCGCTCGGCGACGCCCGAGTGGAGCTCGGCAAGGCCTTGTACTTCGACACCCGACTGTCCATCTCGGGTGAGATGTCGTGCAACAGCTGCCACAACCTCGCGACCTATGGCGTGGACAACGAGCCGACCTCGCCGGGTCACGACGGCACCCGCGGGGAGCGCAACTCCCCGACCGTCTACAACGCAGCGCTCCACGTCGCCCAGTTCTGGGACGGCCGCGCTGCCGATGTCGAGGAGCAGGCCACCGGACCCATCTTGAACCCGATCGAGATGGGCATGCCCGATCCTGAAACGGTCCTTGCCAAGCTCCGGGAGATCGAAGGCTACGACGCGATGTTCGCTGCGGCCTTCCCCGACGCCGAGGACGCGATGACCGTCGAGAACATCGGGGTGGCGATCGGCGCCTACGAGCGGCTGCTGGTGACCCCCGCCCCCTTCGATCGGTGGCTCGCCGGCGACGACACCGCGATGACCGACGCTCAGAAGCAGGGCTACGAGACGTTCGTGGCCACCGGCTGCACCACCTGCCATGCCGGCCCCGCGGTGGGCGGACAGATGTACCAGAAGCTCGGTCTCGTCGAGCCCTGGCCGACCGAGGACGTGGGCCGGTTCGCGGTGACCAAGAACGAAGCCGACAAGCACGTCTTCAAGGTGCCGTCCCTGCGCAACGTCGCGAAGACGGGCCCATGGCTCCACGACGGCTCGGTCACCGAGCTCGACGAGATGATCCGCAAGATGGCCCAGCACCAGCTCGGAAAGGAGCTGAGCGACGAGGAGGTGGCGAGCATCCACAGCTTCCTCGATGCGCTCACGGGCCAGGCACCGGCCGACCTCGTCGCGCCCCCGAAGCTTCCCGGCCAGGGCTGACGCGGCGGCCGAGGTAGGGAGTCCTCGTCTCGGCCGGGCTCGGCCGGATGGAGGACTCCATGATCAGCTGGGCGACCCCGCTTCTCGTGCTGCCGGGCGTCGGCCTCCTCGTGATGTCGACGTCGGTGCGCTTTGCACGCCTGCACGACGAGCTCCACCGCCACCTGCACGACATGCAGTGTGCGCCACGCACCGTCGAGCGCCTCCTGCTGCGAGGCCGCCTGTTCCGCAACGCGCTGATGTCGCTCTACGGGGCAGTCGCCCTGCTGGCCATCGCGGGCCTCGCGGGAGGCGTCGAGGCCCCGGAGGCGGTGTCGTCGTCGCTCCTCGCGGCCGGCGTGTTCCTGCTCGTCGTGGCGGCAGGCTTCCTCATGCGCGAGACCACGATCTCGCTGGAGGTCATCGAGCAAGAGGTGCGGGGCATCCAGGAGGAGCCTCCGTAGCGGTCGCTCAGAGGTCCTTCGACTTCCCGGCGCCCTCGCCCGAGCCCGCGGCCGTCTCGAGGAGCTTGGGCAGGTCGACGCCAAGCGCACCCTTGAGCTCTTCGACGAGCTTGACCGCCTGTTTCGCGGTGCTGCCGCTCTCGTCGCCCGCCGGGAGCATGGTGATGCGGTCGACCTTCACCGTGCCGACCGTGCTCACGAGCTGGTTCATGACGGTCTGGAGCTTCTGCATCAGGAAGATGTCGCGCGCAGCGCCGCCCGAGCCTTGCCAGACCTCGATCATCTCCTCGAGCACCTTCACCGTGGCCTGGCCCTCCTCGAGGATCTTGGCCGAGCGGCCCTTGGCCTGGTTGATCCCGGCCTCCATGTCGGCGCGCGCGGGCTCGATGACGTCGGCCTCGAGCTGGAGGCGCGTCTGTTCGACCCGGGCCTCCTCGGCCTCGAGAGCGGCGATCGAGCGGGCGATCTCGGCCTCGACCTGGCCCTTCTGCTCGGCGACCATGGCGGTCCCGCGAGTGAGCGCGTCGGCCACGCGACGCTCGGCCTGCGCCACGGCGATCTGCTCCTCGGCGTCGACCTGCTGAAGCCTCGCTCGCTGGCGGTTGGCGGCGTCGCGGGTGATCGCGGCGGCCTTCGCGCGCGCCTCGGCGATTCGCGACTTCTTGATGATCTCGGCGGACTGTCGGCGGCCGATGCTGTCGAGGTAGCCGCGCTCGTCCCAGACGTTCTGGATCTTCATGGTGTCGAGGACCAGCCCGAGGCGCCCGAGGTCGTGCTCCGCTTCTTCGAGGAGCTTCTCGGCGAACGCGATCTTGTCCTCGTTGACCTCTTCGGGGGTGAGCCGGGAGAGCACCCCACGAAGGTTCCCTTCGAGGACGTCCTTGGCCATGCGCACGAGCTCTTCGCGCGGCTTGCCGAGGAGTCGCTCCACGGCTGCCCCGAGCACGGGCTCGTGGCCCGCGATTTTGATGTTGGCGACGCCCTGGACGTTGAGCGGGATGCCGCCCTTCGAGTAGGCGCCCTGAACCTCGACCTCGATGATCATGTTGGTGAGGTCGAGCCGATCGACCCGCTCGAGGAGCGGAACCCGCCAGCCCCGACCGCCCTTGATGATGCGATAGCCCTTGGTGCCGTCGGCCGTGCTCCGCTGGCGACCGCTGAAGATGAGCACCTCGTTCGGCTCGCAGATGTGCAAGAGGTTCTGGGCGAGCCCCACGCCGAGCCCCGCCATCACGATGCCGACGACGATGATCACGCCGATGATGGTGATCGGATCCATCAACCCACCTCCTTGTTGTGCAAGCGCTGCCGGTCGGCGAGCGCCGGACGGCGGGGCTGGGACGAGTCGTCCTCGGTGTCGTCGTCGTCCTTCACCCCGGCCAGGATCCCGGCCACGTCGATGCCGGTGGTGGCGGTGAGCTCTCGCAGCACCGCCCCGACGGTCGCAGGCAGCGCCGCGACGTGCTGGGAGAGTGCCTTGCCGTCGCCACCGTCGAGCAGGGTCACGTTCTCGATCTGCAGCTGCTTGACCCGCTCGGTGACGGTCGAGAGCACGGTCTCGAGGTTCTGGATGAGGAAGATGTCCTTGGCGTCGGGACCGGCCTTGAGCCAGGCCTCGCGCATCATGTCGAGCACCCGCGCCATCGCCTCACCGTCGGCGGCAATCTGCGCGGCCTCGGAACGCGCGCGCATCTCGTCGGCCTTGCGGCCGGCCTCGGCGGGCAGCACCACGTCGGCGGAGAGCCGGAGGTGCTCGAGACGAGCACGAATCTCCTGGAGCTGCTGCTCGGCGCGGGCTCGGGCCGCCTTGGCGGACTGATCGGCGCGCTCCTCCTCGGACTTGGCCTTGGCCTCGAGCTCGGCGAGACGACGGCGAAGCTCGTTCTCCCGCTGCTTGATCGCGGTCTCGGCCTGCTCGTTGGCGACCTCGGACTCGCGGGCGTAGCGGGCCTGCTCCTCCTCGGCGTCGGCCTTGGCGGTGGACTCCGCGATCTCCGCGGTGGCGAGGACGTCGGCCAGACGTTCGCGCCCGATGCTGTCGAGGTACTTCACGTCGTCGTTGACCGACTGGACCTTCAGGGTGTCGAGCGTGAGCCCGAGCTTCTCGAAGTCCTCGCCGGCCTCGTCGACGAGCTCTTGAGCGAACTTGAGCCGATCCTCGTTGACCTCCTCGGGGGTCATTCGCGCGATGATGCCGCGCAGGTGGCCTTCGAGCGTCTCCTTCGCCACCTGACGAATCTCGCCGGGATCTCGACCGAGAAACCGCTCGATGGCGTTGCCGTAGACGCGCTCGTCGCTGCTGACCTTCACGTTGGCGATCGCGTGCAACGCCAGGGGGATCCCCCCCTTGGAGTAGGCGTTGGACACGTTGAGCTCGATGGGGATGGTGGTGAGCTCCATGCGATCGACCTTCTCGAGGATCGGCACCCGAAAGGCGTAGCCACCGTGAACCACCCGGTACCCGACCGACGAACCGTCGGGCAGCGCATAGCGCCTCCCGCTGAAGATGAGCAGCTCGTTGGGACGCCCCACGAACAGGAACTGCTTGGCCAGGATCACCGCAACGATGGTGGCCAGGCCACCAGCGATGCCTACGCACAATCCTTCCAACACCGTGGCCTCCATCGAATCGGACCATTGCCGTTGCCGCACGGCAATACCCAGGTCCGATTAGCCCGATCCGTTACGCTCGGAGTCCACGGTTTGTTTCGTTCGCGTTGCAGCGGCCTGACCTCGCTGCTCCCGGGTCGCGTCTGCCCGCGACCGGCTCGGGGTGAGCCGCGAGACGTCGGCCACCCCGTCTCGAACGTGAGCGATCAGCACCTTCTCGCCCCGCGCGATCGGGTTTTCGTCACGGGTGGTGGCGAGCATCTCCACTCGACCGGCCAGCGTCTGGACGACGATCTTGCCCCGCGACCCTGGACGAACCGCGAGGAGGACCCGAGCCTCCTCCCCCGCGTACCGTTCGTAGCCGATCTCCCCGCTGACGGAATCGGTCTTGATCTGACGGAAGAACCATGCCGCCCCCCAACCGATCCCCGCCCCCGAGAACACGGCCGCTGCCAGCGCAGGCAGCTCCGAGACGGAGAGCAGCGAGAGCAGGACTCCGGTCAGGCCGAAGGACGCGAGACCGAACGTCCAGAAGCGCATGGAGAGGAAGGGGAGCCAGATCGCATCGGATCCGTCGGAGGCACCGCTCGCGACTACGCCGGCGAGGTCCTTGTCGAAACCCTCGACCTCGGCCTCGCCATCGACGTCGACGTCAACGTCCACGTCGGCTTCGACGTCGAGATCGGCATCGGCATCCACATCCGAGTCGATCTCGAAGTCCTTGTCGAAATCCTCGCTGTCACCACCAAAGAGCAGCGACACGAGGATGAGACTCCCCCCGAAGGCCGTCGCGGCGACGTAGAGCGAGAACAACCATTCCATGGCGTATTCACTACGCCGGCCGCGAGGCGAACGCCAGCACGAGCCACCCTGCAATCCACGACAGGCCGCCGAGAGGAGTGATGGCACCGAGCATCGTCTGACCGGTCAGCGCCATCGCGTACAGGGATCCCGAGAAGAGCACCATGCCGGCCAGAAAGAGCGCTCCGGCCCACGTTGGAGGCTGGGGATGTGCCGCCACGAGTCCGAGCGCCAGCGCGTGAAACACGTGGTAGCGCGCCGCGAGGTCCCAGCGGCGCGACGCGTCGACGAGCAGCTCCTCGCTGACGAGTTGGGGCAGGCTGTGGGCGCCGAACGCCCCCAGCCCGACCCCGAGGGCTCCGGCAATGCCACAGATCGTCCACCACACAGTCGAATCCTCCGTCGCCGCCCCTGTAATCCGTCACCCTCCCACCGCGTCCGCTCCGAGCGATAGGCTTCACCCGGGCCCGGGCTGCGGGCCCTGCGCCGGAGGAGCGGATGGGTCGGGTGAAGGGTGTGATCGTCGCTGCGGGCTACGGGACCCGCTTTCTGCCGGTCACCCGGGTGGTGCCGAAGGAGCTGCTGCCGATCGTGAACCGTCCCGCGCTGGCGTGGGTGGTCGACGAGATGGCAGAGGCGGGCATCGAGGACGTTCTGGTCATCACGAGCCGACGCAAGCGGTCGATCGAGGACTGGTTCGACACCGACGTGGAGCTCGAGCACCGCAAGGGCCGCGAGGCGCTGGGCTTGCCGAACGTTCGCGCGACCTTCGTGCGTCAGCACGAGATGATGGGCACCGGCCACGCGTTGCTCCTCGCCGAAGGCTTCGCCGGGGGCGACCCGGTCGTCGTCGCCTTCCCCGACGACCTGTTCGGCGCACCGAACCTGTCGGCCCAGCTCGTCTCTGCCTGGGGGCGCACGGGGTGCAGCGTGCTGTCGTGCGGCGACCTCACCGGCCAGGACGTGAGCCGCTACGGGGTGCTCGACGCCGTCGACGAAGGCGGCGTGTGGCGCGTGAATCGCATCGTCGAGAAGCCGGCTCCCGGTCGCGAGCCCTCGCACCTCGTGTCGTGGGGCCGCTACCTGTACACCGCCGAGGTGTTCGAGGCTCTGCACGAGGGACTCCGCAGCCACAGCGGGGAGGGCGAGTTCTTCGCGACCGAGGCGATCAACACGCTCGCCGCTCGCGGCCGAATGGTCGCCACGGTGAGCTCGGCGCCGCGCTACGACACCGGGCAGCCCCTCGGCTACCTCACCACCGTCGTGGAGCTCGGCATGCAGGACCCGCAGGTGGGTGCCGCATTCACCGCGTGGCTGCGCCAGCGCTTCGGCCCTCGATGAGCGCTGGCCCGGGATTCGTCTTCGTCACGCTACTGCTCGACGTCATCGGGCTCGGCATCATCATCCCCGTGCTCCCCGAGATCGTCTCCGACCTCGTGGGCGGCAACGAGTCGCTCGCTGCTCGCTGGTTTGGGCCGTTGGTCTCGCTGTACGCGGCGATGCAGGTGCTCGCGGCCCCGCTGCTCGGCAGCCTGTCCGATCACTACGGTCGGCGGCCGGTGCTGCTCCTGTCCTTGTGCGGCTTCGCGATCTCGTACCTGATCCTGGCACTGGCCCCGACGCTGGGGTGGCTGTTCGTCGGTCGCGCGCTCGCGGGGATCACCGGCGCCACGATCACGACCGCGAACGCCTACATGGCCGACATCTCCACCCCGGAGACGAGGTCGCGCAACTTCGGGCTCGTGGGGGCCGCATTCGGGGTGGGCTTCGTGCTCGGACCGGCGATCGGCGGGGTGCTCGGGGAGATCGGCCCGCGGGTGCCGTTCTTCGGGGCAGCCGCCGTGGTGGGTGCCAACGTGCTCTGGGGGCTCTTCGTGCTGCCCGAGTCACTCCCCCCCGAGCGACGTCGCGCCTTCGCGCTCGCCGACGCGACCCCCCTGGTGAGCCTCCGGCACCTCGGCGTGCACCCGCTCGTGGCCGGACTCGGTGTGACGTTGGTGCTCATGGCCACGGCGCAGCGGGGCCTCGAGTCGGTGTGGGTGCTCCACGCTTCGTTCCGCTATGGCTGGTCGGAGCTCGACAACGGCCTGTCGCTCGCCGCGTTCGGGGTCGGTGCGGTCGTGGTGCAGGGCGGGCTCGTGCGCTGGCTGATTCCGCGCATCGGTGAGCCGAGGGCCCTGGTCGGAGGCATCGCGCTGCAGGCGGTGGGTCACGTGCTCTTCGGCCTCGCCGCCACGGGGGCGATGCTCCTTGCCGTCATCCCTGTCGCCTCGCTGGCATCGATCTCCGGGCCGGCGCTCCAGGGTATGGTCACCGGAGTGGTGCCCGCCGACCGGCAGGGGGCGGTGCAGGGCGCGCTGTCGAGCATACAGTCCGTCACCTTCGTCATCGCGCCGCTCGTCTCCACGACGCTGTTCGCGATGGCCACCGACGGGTCGCTGCCTTTCGTACTCCCGGGCCTCCCGTTCTTCGTGACCGCGGGGCTGGGCTGCGTCGCCGCGCTCGTGGCCACCGTGGTGGTGCGGCGGTACGCGGAGCCTCTCGGGTGAGGCGGACCGTGCCTTTGGTCAATCTCGCCCGGCGCCACGCCGAGGTCGCCGACGATGTCGAGCGACGCGTGCTCGAGGTCCTGCGCTCGGGGCGCTACGTGGGCGGACCTGGCGTCGACGAGGCCGCTCGCATCGTGGCCGACTGGCTCGACGGCGCGGGCGCGGTCGGGGTCGGCAACGGAACCGACGCCTTGATGCTCGCCCTGCAGGTGCTGGAGGTCGGACCCGGCGACGAGGTCATCGTACCGGCTCTGACCTTCTTCGCGACCGCAGGGGCCGTGGCGGCACTCGGCGCGGTGCCGGTGGTGGTCGACGTCACGGAGGATGCGCTCCTCGACCCCCGGGCCGTCGGTGCCGCGATGTCGGACCGAGTCCGGGCGGTGGTGCCGGTGCACCTGTTCGGCTCGGTGGCTCCGCCCCTCGACGTCGAGGTCCCCGTCCTCGACGATGCCGCACAGGCCATCGGCGCCGAACCCGCCCCCATGCGCGGGCGGGTCGCCGCGGTGTCCGCGTACCCCACGAAGCCCCTGGGGGCCGCGGGGGACGCGGGCTTCGTGGTCACTCGCGACCCGGACCTGCTCGGCCCGCTGACCCGGCTCGCCAACCACGGCACCGCAGCGGACGGGCGACACCACGCCGTGCTCGGATCGGTGGGCCGCAACAGCCGGCTCGACGCCGTGCAGGCCGCGGTCCTCGCTGGTCACGCGGCGCGGGTGGCCCCCCGTCGCGATGCCCGTCGCGCGCTCGCCCAGCGCTACGACCGCGGACTCCCCCGCTCCATCGTTCCACTCCCCCGCTCGCCCGGGTCCACGGTGTCGCAGTACTGCGTCCTCGTCAACGATCGTCCAGGAATCCAGCGGCACCTCGAGCAGGCCGGTATCGGGACGGCTGTGTACTACCCACGCCCGCTGCACGAACAGCCCGCGCTGGCGGGGCGCTGCCGGGTCACGCCCACCCCTGTGGCCGATCACCTCGCCCAGCACCTCCTGGCCCTGCCCATCAGCGACTGCACCGACGAGGACGTCGACCACGTGCTCCACACGCTTCACCGGTTCACGCGATGATCGTGCTCGACCCTTCGTGGGTGACGATGCCCGTGGCCGCTGTCTACGGTGCCGTGATCGGCAGCTTCGTCGCGAACGCGGCCGTGCGAATCCCCGAGGACCGCTCGCTGCTCACACCATCGAGCTGCCCTCGCTGCGGGGCTCGGGTGCGATGGTTCGACAACGTGCCGGTTTTCTCCTGGCTTGCACTGCGAGGCCGGTGTCGGTCCTGCAGTCAGCCCATCTCGCCGCTCTACCCGCTGGTCGAGTCGCTCGTCGCCGTGCTCGCGGCCCTGCTCGCTCGGCATCTCTTCCAGAGCTGGTCCGACCTCGACGGACCACACCTGTTTGCCTGGGCCTACCAGCTCGGCTTCGTGTGCCTGCTCGTGTTGCTCGCCACGGTCGACGTCCGACACCGCATCATTCCGGACGAGACCAGCATCTACGCGGTCCCTTTCGGGATTGCCGGACACGCGGTGCTCGGAGCGCTGGGCTACGACGGGTGGTGGACCGTCCACGTTCCCGCCTCCGTCCCGTTGATCCCCGACTGGCTCGAGCCCGCCGCCTACGCGACGGTGGCCGCCGGAGCCTTCTACGCCCTGTTCTGGGTGTCCGGCACACTGACGAGCCTGTTTCTCCGCAAGGATGCGCTGGGCTTCGGGGACGTGAAGCTGGCGGCCATGCTCGGCAGCTTCCTGGGGACCGAGCTCGGGGTGGCCGCCCTGCTGATCAGCAGCGTCGTGGCCTCGTTCGTGGGCATCGGTGCGCGGGTCGTGTTCTGGCGCACGGTGTGGCTCCCCTACGGTCCCGCTGCCGCCGTCGCGGCCATCGCGGTGGTCCTCTTCGGCGACGTGCCTGTGCTCGAGCTGATCGTGCGCGCGCTTCGCGACCCGTAGCTCGACGAAGGAGCGCCAGGATACGGACCTGGGCCCACCCACCTGGAGACTCCCCTGTCTTCCTCTGCCCCACCCGTCGAGCTCGAGCTGGTCGGCGACTGGACCAGCGCCCGGCTGCTGATTCGACTGCTCGACACCATCGACAGCCCCTGGGAGCTCACCCGAGACGGCCTCACCCACGCGGTCACGGGCGAGACCTGCACGCTCACCATGAGGGCTGCGGACCCCGCGACGACGAAGGCCTTCTTGACCGGAGAGTGCCCGATCCGGCCGTCTCTCGACGACGACGTGCGGGCCGCCATCGAGAACCACAAGGCAGTGCTCACGCTGCACCCAGCCGAGAGCCTGCGCGGGTGGGATGCAGCACGGGCTGCGCTGCGGTGCGCGTCGGGCCTCGTCGACGGGGGCGCTACGGCGGTGCGGTGCGTGAACAGTGGCATTGCCCACTCGGCGGACCGCATCGGCGCCCTCGAGCGCATGGCCGAAGGCGCCGAGACCGAAGGCATCCGGTCCCTCCTCGGCGAGGCGCTCTACTTCGCGCTGGTGATGCCCTACACGACCCGAGAACGCCGAGCCCGAACGCTCGGCATGGCGCTGCTCGAAGCGAGCGACGTGCAGCTCACGGGCCCCCTCACCCCGACCAACGCCATGGATGCGATGGAGGCGCTCTGTCTGCGTGTGCTGTCCGGCCAGACCCCCGCGAGCGGCGACGTGATTCGAGCCGCTCCCGAGAGCCCCCGACTTCGGGTCGAACACACCGAGGACCCAACGCCCGGAGACGAGCACAACCCGTACGGGATCTGGCAGATGACGCCGCTGCCGCGCGGATTCAAGGCGACGCGGTAGTCACGCGACCCACGGATTCGGCGGTCGGCCCGAAGCATCGCGGAGCACCGACCGGAGGAGTCCAGGGAGCTCGGGGTCACCGCGCCGACTCTCGAGCATGGCGAGGCAGACCCAGATCGTGGTGATCGTGTCGCCGATCGCGCGGTGCGGCGCCGGGTTGCGAATGTCGAGCATGGCCGCCAGGGCATCGAGACGGAACGACCCGCCGTCCTCGCGGCGATGGGGGAACAGCTTTCGCGCGAGCTGCAGCGTGCACAGCGCCGGCCCGGCGAACGAGCCGCCGACCCGCGCGTATTCCTCGGCGAGGAAGCGCTGCTCGAAGGCGACGTTGTGCCCCACCAACACGGCGCCGTGGCGCTGCTGCTCGAGGGCGGGCACGATGCTCCCGAAGGTGGGGAACTGCCGGACCTGGGCGGCGGTGAGCCCGTGGTGCTCGGTGTTCCAATAGCGGCCGGAGCGCGCCCAGCCCCCGTCACCCGGGTTCAGGTAGGTGTGGAAGATGCTCGGGAGATGATCGCGCGACAGGCGAATCGTGGCGATCTCGACGATCCGGTTGCGTGTCGTTTCGACATCGACGAACACCATCGGGAAAGGGAGGAAGTCGAACTGGAGCAGCCGCTGAGGCGCGAAGGTATTCCAGAGCCACCCCATGGCCGTGTTCGGATCGACGTCGCCGGCAGCGTGGCCCCACATACGTCGCGGGCAGTAACCAACGCGTCGATCGGCCGCCCGGCCAGTTTCTGACCGCCCGCTCGAGGGCGGGGGCAGATCCAGCCTCGTTCGGAAATACCGAATTGTCGCGAGAGCTCGCGTCCAGAGCGATCGGGATCGCGAGATAGTGTGGGGGCAGTCAGCCCTCGACGGAGCGCCGTGACCTCTCGGATCACCCGACCCGACCTCAAGATCGACCGCTGCCACGACCTCGTGACCGTATCCCCGCAGATGAGGCGGCTCTTCGAGTTGGTGCGCCGGGCTGCCCGGAGCGACGCGACGGTGTTGGTCCGAGGGGAGAGCGGGACCGGCAAGGAGCTCGTCGCACATGCGCTGCACGCCGAGAGCCAGCGCAGCGACCAGCCGTTCCGCGCCGTCAACTGCGCGACGTTCACTTCTCCGCTGCTCGCGAGCGAGCTGTTCGGCCACGTGAAGGGCGCGTTCACCGGTGCGGTCGCCGATCGCAAGGGCCTGCTGTCCCAGGCGCATCACGGCACGCTGTTTCTCGACGAGGTCGCCGAGCTGCCCCTCGACCTGCAGGCCCGTCTGTTGCGGGTCCTCCAGCAGCGCAGGTTCACCCCGGTTGGCGGGACGGAGGAGATCGAGGCGGACGTCCGGGTGATCTCCGCCACCAACGCCCCGCTGCGCCAGCTGGTTCGCGAGGGAAAGTTTCGCGAAGACCTCATGTATCGGATTCGCGTCGTCGTGCTGTACCTGCCCCCGCTCGTGGATCGCGAGGGCGACCTCGAGGCGCTGACCTGGCACTTCGTCGACGAGTTCAACGGGCGACACCCTCGCCGCATCCACGCCATCGATCGCCGCGCCTGGGCGATGATGTCGAACTACCCGTGGCCCGGCAACGTCCGCGAGCTGCAGAACAACCTGGAGCAAGCCTTCGTCCTGGGAGAGGGTCCGGTGCTGCTCCCCGAGGAGCTCGCGCCCGAGGTTCGAGGCCTCGGAGCCCCTGCGGCCACGCGGATCGGCGAGACCGATCTCGACGAGCCGATCCGACTCGAGCGCCGTCCTCGCGCGGTCGCCGAGGTCGACACCGCGGGAGCGACGTTGACCCTCGACGACGTGAGACGAGCCGAGCTCCTCGACGCGTTCCGGCGCACGAACGGGCACCGGGGAAAGATGGCCGAGGAGCTCGGCATCAGTCGCGCAACACTCTACCGGTGGCTCAAGAAGCAGGGGCTCCTTGGGTGACCTCGGCGGCCGAGGGCAGGCGCAGCACCATCACCGGAACGTCCACGTGACGCACCAGCCACTCGGCGACGGAGCCGAGGAAGACGTGGTCCAGTCCGGTGCGCCCGTGGGTCGCCACCAAGACGAGGTCGTAGCCAGGTGCCAGGCGCCGGATGACCTCGCGGGCGTTGCCGTCCTCGTACACGGCGGCGCCGCGGACGTCGGGCGGCACGCCGTCGAGCAGCCCGTCGAGCTCGGCCCGGTGCGAGGCCTGGACGTGGGCCCACTGGGCCGCGACGACATCACGGACCTCGGGGTCCCGGATGAGGTGCGCGGCCTGCTCGTAGCCATCCACGAACAACAGGTCGAGGGTGGCTCCGAGGTGCGTGCACCATCGAGCCGCCACTGCGACCGTCTCGGCAGCGAATTCGTGCTGGAGATCGACCGCGTATACGGCCTTCATGACGACCCTCCGTCGCGTGCGAACCCACCACGGGGTGGGTCAGATCCCCCGCGTAGCCTGTTCGGCCAGGGTCTCCCTGAAATCCGGGTGCGCGATGGAGATGAGCGCGCGGGCCCGCTCCCGCATCGTCATGCCGCGGAGGCAGACCGCACCGAACTCCGTGACCACCCAGTGTGCATCGGCCCGTGGGGTCACCACCCCCGCCCCCTCGGCGAGCGTGGAGACGATCCTGGAGACCGTGCCCTGCTTGGCGGTCGACGGGAGCGCGATGATCGGGACGCCGCCCTCGGACCGCGCGGCGGCGCGGATGAAGTCCACCTGGCCGCCGACGCCCGAGTAGATCCGACGGCCGATCGAGTCGCTGTTGATCTGGCCAGTGAGATCCACGCTGATCGCGCTGTTGATCGCGACGAGTGGAGCGTGGCTGCTCGCCACCTCGATGTCGTTGGTGTGGTCGCAGGGATGCGCCTCGATGAGCGCGTTGTCGTGCGACCAATCGTAGAGCTCGCGCGTGCCGAGCATGAAGGTCGTGACCACCTTGCGGCGGTGCCGGGCCTTGTAGCGACCGGTGACGACCCCCCGCTCCACGGCATTCATCACGCCATCCGAGATCATCTCGCTGTGGACACCGAGATCGTGGCCCGGCTCCATGAGGGCCATGACCGCGTCGGGGATTCCGCCGATGCCGAGCTGCAGGGTGGCGCCCTTCGCGATGAGCGGAACGATGTGGCTCGCGATCTGGCGCTCGACCTCGGTGGGCGGTGGGCAGGCGATCTCGGGCAGCTCCTCGTCGTGCTCGATGATGGCGTGCACGTCACTCACGTGGACGAAGGAGTTGCCGAGCACGCGGGGCATCCGTCGGTTGACCTGGACCACGACCCGCTCGGACCGGTACGCAGCGGTCCGCGACGCGAGGACCTCGGTACCGAGCGACAGGAAGCCGTGATCGTCGGGAGGCGACACCGCCAGCAGGGCCACGTCCATCGGTGGGTCCATGTGACGGATGAGGTTCGGGATGTCGGAGAGGTTGCACGGGACGTAGTCGGCAGAGCCATCGGCGATCCGCGCGCGGTCCCCGGGACCCACGAACCAGGCCCGGTGGCGAATTCCGGGGGTCGGCGCCTGGTCGCCGCCACCGAACCACAGCACGTGGTGAAGCTTAACGGGGTCCGTCACGAACTCTCCGGCCCGCTTCGAGAGCGCCGAGAGCAGGTGCTGCGGCGTGGCCGCGTTCCCTCCCACGTAGACGCGCGCGCCGGGTCTCACGTCGGCCAGCGCCTCGTCAGCCGTCGTCAGGCGTTCCCGGTACGCGTTTCTCCAGTCCATTGATCCTCCACGTTGTCCCGTTCGGCATCGAACGCGCTCTGCTGAAGCACGGGAGTGCAATCGGCACGCCAGCCGACGGCTCGGTCACGTGGGTGTCCTCAATACCCGACCCGGCCCGACGTTCACAGTGGCATCAGGAGGATGACGCATGCTCACACTGCTCACACTGCTCACCCTGTCCGCGGCGGCCCAGCCGGCGCCGGCCGAGGCCACCCCGAGCGCGCGGGTCGAGCGACTCGCCGACGCGCTGGAGCTCGGTCCCGAGGTCGCCGAGGAGGTGGCCGCACTCGTCGAGGCTCACCGGACCGAGAAGATGGCTCACCGAGAGGCCGTGAAGAGCACGGCCCAGGCGCTGAACCAGGCGCGCGAGGCGGGGGACCGAAAGGCGATGAAGCGCGGGATCGCCGAGATGAACCGGCTGCGGGATCGCGGACGTGAGCTGAACGATCGTCACCACGACGACGTCATGGACCTGCTGGACGTCGAGCAGCAGGCTCGGTGGGTGCTCCTTCAGGTCCGACGACACGCAAGGCGCCAATCCGGAGGGCTTCCCCACCATCCTCGGTAGTGTCTGGTCGCGGGCACGATCGCGCGGGTTGACTGATCGTTTGTTCAGATTACTGAACGCGTGAACACCAGCGCGGCCCCACGACCCGGGCCGCCGTGATCGAGAGGACCCGATGCTGATCGTACGCAGCGACGACAACGTGCTCCGGCTGGTCGACACCGACCCGCCAGAGTTCGGCCGGCCCGACGGCTGGCCCGACTTCGACCCGAGCTACTGGCACCTCACCGGCGGCCCCTGCCAGTGGGACGCGGTGCTGGAGATCCTCCTGCAGCACGTCCCCTGAAGCCTCACTGCGCCGGCGCCTCGTCGAACAGCCACTCCAGACTGGCGGGCAGGCCTTCGGTGCACGAGGGGCAACCCGCATCGTCCATGGTGGAGGGAGACAGCGGCGCGGCCCCGCCTCCGTCGCGGATGCGCAGGTCTTCCATGGAGTAGAGGGTGACGGTGCGGCCCTTCCAGGTCACGTCGAGGCACCGGTCGAAGATGTCGTGACTGCACGGGTAGGGCTTGACCTCGAGCGTCACCTTCCGGTTCGACTGCGGGAAGCTCAGGGTGAGCTTCTGGCTGTCCCTGCGCCACAGGAACGCCTCCCCGATCCAGCGATAGGCGCTGCGCCGCTGGGCTGCGCCGTACTTGTCGGCGTTGTCCACGATGGACAACCAGTTCACCATGTCCCGCGCGTCCTTCGGGGCGCGCTGGGCCCAGTGCTGGTTCTCGATCTTGACGTTGTGAGTTGGTTCCTTGTCACGGTCGCACCGCGAGCTCCCGAACACGGGCAGCGTCATGGCAGCAATGCCGAGGACCCAGTGCTTCACGATTCCTCCAGTTCTCGCCCTCCGGCGAGGCCACGGGAGGAGCCTATCCGTTCATTTCTCGTCTGCGGCAAACACGAGGAGGTGTTGAGTCGGCAGTCCGTCCTCGGCCCGGCGGAGCGCATAGCCCGCCTTGGTCCACTCCTCGATCACCTGGGCCTTGGCCATCCGGTGGTCGACCTTGATGTGGGAGGCCGAGGTTCCCTCGAGGCGGAACTCCACCACCGCGACCTCCCCTCCCGGGGCCAGGGCCTGCTTCAGCGAGGCGAGCACGGCCGCCGGATCCGAGAGCTCGTGGTAGACGTCGACCATCAGCACCAGGTCGACTCTCCCGGGGCGCACGGGGACCCGATCGGCCGCACCCCGCACGAACTCGATGTTCTCGATTCCCTCTCGCTTCGCGTGCTGCTCGGCGATCGTGAGCATCTCGGGCTGCAGGTCCACGCACAACACCCGACCCTTCTCCCCGACCGCGCCCGCGAGCCTGCGCGCGTGATAGCCGCTGCCGCAGCCGAGGTCGAGCACGGTCTGCCCGGACTTGGCGGCCAGAAGCTCGTGGAGTGCCGCGGGATCCTCCTCGGCCTCCCGGCTGTTCCGCTCGAGCCAGGTGTGCCCCTGCCATCCCATGACCTGGGCGATGGGCCGGCCCTCGTACTGGGGCCCGGCAAACCCTGGCATTCCCGTGCCGAGGTAGACGACCACGCCTACGACGCCCAAACCGACTCCGATGCCCTGCCACTTCTTCATGCGGGCGCCGTAACGAATCGAAGCCTCAGCCGAAGCGGGCGTCTTCGGGCCACGCACGGTGCAGCGCCACGAGCTGCGCGAACAGAGGCTCGGCCCACGCGAGCGGCAGCTGGGTCGCGGCATCGGACAGTGCGCGCTGTGGATCGGGGTGGATCTCGCAGAACACCGCGTCGACGCCCATGGCCACCGCGGCCCGGGCAAGGCCGGGCGCGAGCTCGCGCTCCCCTCCCGATGGACCGTCCGTGGTGGCCGGACGCTGGACCGCGTGGGTGGCGTCGAAGACCACCGGAACGCCGAGCTCGCGCATTCGCGGCAGCCCGCGAAAGTCGACCACGAGATCGCCGTGGCCAAACGTCGTGCCCCGCTCGGTGACCAGCACTCCCGCCGCTCCCGCCTCGCGGAGCTTGGTGACGGCAGGCGCCACCGCGGTCGGGGCGAGGAAGGGCCCCTTCTTCAGGTTCACGGGACGGCCGGTCATACCCGCCGCCACCAGCAGGTCGGTCTGGCGACAAAGGAAGGCCGGGATCTGCAAGAGGTCGACGAGCTCGGCGACCACTGCCGCCTGGCCGGGCTCGTGCACGTCGGTGGTCACGGGGAGTCCGGTCTCCGCCTTCACCTTCGCCAGGATCTCGAGTCCCGCATCGAGCCCAGGGCCCCTCGGAGCCTCCCGCGAGGTCCGGTTCGCCTTGTCGAAGGACCCCTTGAAGATCAAGGGTAGACCTGTTCTCCGACTGGCCTCCGCGAGACCGTGCGCCACGTTCAGCGCGACGTCACTCGACTCGAGCATGCACGGCCCTGCGATCGCGGCCAGCGAGCCGTCGCCGAGACGGAGGGAGCCCACGGTGACCGGACTCAATCGCGCTCCAGTCCGATCTCGAGCCGAAGTCCGTCGCGGTCGATCTCCACTTCCTGCTCGTGGATCTGGGTGTCGCGAGCCTTGACGCGCACCGGATAGCGGCCGATGGGCAGTGCCATGGCGACCCGACCGTCGGTGACCCGACCGTACACGTTCCCCACCGACCACAAGACCTCGTCGAGCGGCGCGCCGTCGATCGACGACACGTCGAGGATGAGGCGGGTCATCGGCTGGTTCGGGGTGAGGCTCACCGTCCACTCGACGGGCGGACCGTTGTCGATCCACCGCGTGGCCTTCTTGGCCGACCAGCCGATCCCCACGGCATCGAGAATGCAGCTGCCCTCCGGCACAGAGATGACCTCGTCGGCCATGAGCCGCACGCGCTCCCCGCCGTTGCAGCGCAGCCAGCCGAACGCCCCGTGCGCGATGGCCCCGTCGGCGGCCTGGATGCGAACCCCGAGCCGCACGTCGTCAGGACAGCCATCCGCGTCCTCGAACCCGTCGGCGTCCTCGGGCTCGGTGAGACAGCGGTCCACGGCATCCGCGATACCGTCGCGGTCGCGGTCCTGACGCAGCGCCTCGGGGTCGGAGGCGGCAGGACCGGTCTCGGGCTCGCGGAGGGGCGGTCCATCGGCCCGGCTTCGCGGATGGGTGGAGATCCCGAGCATCACCCGTCCAGGCGAGGCACCGAGCCCGTCCACGATCCAGCGCCCGAGGCCCCCGCGCACCGCGACGCGGTCCCCGAGCCGGAACCATCCCGTGAGCCCGGCCTCGATGGGAGTGGTCCCCGCCAGTGGCGCCTCCACGCCGACCCGGGAGACGATCTCGGCGGCAAACCCGACCCGATCGTCGAGGAAGGGCACCGCGAGGCCGAAACGCCCGAGTAGCTGGTCCCCCACGCGCTGGTCGCCCACCACCGCAGCCGGGGCCACGCGCACGCCGAGGTTGCCGAGCAGGTGGACGGGCCCCGCCTCGCCGTCGAGGACGAGCAGGGCCTCGACCGACGGTCCTTCACTGGCCAGGCTCGGGATCCCGGCGTCGAACACCGGCACGCCGATACGGGTCTTGACGGCGATGCCGAGTGGGGACACCTCGGGGTCGCGGAGCGTCACCTTCACGTCGAGCCCGATGTCGGAGAGCCCCGCGGTGGCCACTCCGGCCACGTCGCTCGTCACGCCGGCGAGCACCGGAACGGTGACCCCGATTCGAGCGCGGCCAGCCGTCACGGCCGCCGCCAGGTCGCCCTGCCACGCCGAGCGCAGCACCGCGACGTCGCCATCGGTGACCATGGGCCCCGCCGCGTACGATCCCAGCGCCCGCACCTGCGCAGCGCCCGACCGGGCCACTGCGGCGTCGTCCACCCACAGCGTCCGCTGACTGTCGACCGAGGCGTGCAGCTGCTGCACGCTCCCCGTCGCGATGGGGTCCTGGGCCAGGGCCACGGTCCACATCGCCCATCCGATCATTGCGCCATCTCCACCCGAGCGCCCCTTCTACCAGCGGTCGGCCTGCCTGGGCTACGTCAACCTATGGGCCTTTCCCCTCCGGCACGCCCCCAGCTGGTCGATCCCCCGCTGGACGCGACCCTCGGGCGTCTGTTCGACGTCGTGGGAGCACTCCTCCTCGGTCTTCTCGGGGCGCCGCTCCTCGTCGTGGCGGCGATTGCGATCGCGCTCGAAGACGGCGGCCCGCCATGGTTCACCCAGGTGCGAGTCGGCCGATACGGCCGGCACTTCGTTATCTTCAAGCTCCGCACCATGTCGGTCGACGCGGAGGCGCGGCGGGCGTCGGTGCGCCACCTCGACGATAGCGAGGGCCCCCTCTTCAAGAGCCGCGAGGATCCCCGGGTCACTCGGGTCGGGCGCTGGCTGCGGCGGAGCTCCCTCGACGAGCTTCCCCAGGTGCTGAACGTCCTCCGCGGCGAGATGAGCCTGGTCGGGCCTCGCCCCGCACTCCCGGAAGAGGTGGCGAGCTACGGCCCCCGAGAACACGGGCGTCTCCTCGTCAAACCCGGCCTCACCGGCCTGTGGCAGGTCAGTGGGCGAGCCGAGCTGCCCTTCGGCGAAGGAATCGCCCTCGACCTCGACTACGTCGCGCGACGCAGCGTCGCCCTCGACCTCTGGCTGCTCCTGCGGACGGTGCCCGCGGTGCTCAGCGGCCGCGGAGCCTGCTAAGCGGCCTCGTCGGCGTCGGTCGCGACCTCCCACACGGCGTGGAGAATGCCCGGCAGGTAGCCGAGCAGCGTGAGCAGGATGTTGACGAGCAGTCGCACGCTCACGCCTCGGGTCAAGAACACGCCGACCGGAGGCAGGAAGTACGACAGCAACAGGGCCACGAACCGACCGGTGCCCCCCTCGACGATGCGCCCGTCGCTGTCGCGGCGGGTGATGATCCAGGCTGCGTGGATGACCCCCGGGAACCAGCACATCAGCGTGAAGAGGATGTTCAGGTAGAAGACGCCGGTGAATCCCTCCTGCATGCCGACTCCGACCGGGGGCATCACGAAGCCAGCAATCAGCCTGAAGAAATCACGTTGTCCTTCGGTCTCCACGTTTCGTCCCTCCGATTCACCCGAGCGTACGACGCCCGAACCCCGCTATTGCATCGATGGCGCAGAGCAATGGCTACTCCTCGGCCGCGGCCTCGACCGGAGGCTTTCGCGGGCCGCGTCGGCCGCGTCGGCGTTCCGGGGTCGCTTCGGGAGCCGGAGGCACGGGGAAGTCTTCTTCGTGGGTCTTCATCCACTCCGCGCGGAGCTCGGCGAGGGCCCGGTCCCACCGGGCGAGCATCGGCGGGATGGCGAAGGGAACGAGCAGACACTCCGCCCGCTGGCACAGCCGCTCGAGACGCTCCGGCATCTTGGGCAGCGGCTGGGCGGTGTAGATGCCGATCGCGGGGCCGTGCTTGTCCCGGTGGACGAGAATGAGGGCCGGGGTGAGCTCGAGCACCGAGGGAATCGCCACCGGCTGATAGCGGGCGGGCGGCGAATCGAGCGTCGCGAACCCCGACAGGAGGAACAGGCGCTCCATCAAGGCCTCGTCGTCGGTCTCGTCGGTGACGAGGGCGAATCCACGGACCCGCTCGTCGGGGGGAGCATCCCCGAGGATCGAACGGATCTCACCCACGGTCGACACCCGCTTGGCCCAGCGCACGAGGCCCATCTGCTGCTGGCCGCCCGCCCGGTACCCCTCGTAGGCCTCGATGCCCTTGGCGTCGCCCGGAATGTCGGCCGGGTGCCCGTCCTCCATGAACGCGAGCAGGGTGCGTCGGGGAAACAGCGACGTGATGATCGAGGCCAGGTCTACACCGGAGAACGACAACCCCCGACGAGCGTCCGACGCGCTGTCGTCGGTGAACTCGGCCCCCGAGAGCACGATGCGCCGGAGGCCGTCGATCTTCGGCTCCTCCTCGCCCTCGAGGGGTTCCCACGGTTCGATCCAGCGCTCGCGACCACGACAGAGGCGACCCGGATGACGAGGCTCGAAGGAATTCGACGAATAGCCGAGGGCGTGGATCACTCACTCATCTCCTGTCTTCCGGGTCGGACCTGCGCGACGAGCCGGAGGTAGTTGCGACCGAGCACGTTCCGGATGCGGTCCTCCGACCAACCCCGATCGAGCATGTCCTGGACGAGCCTCGGGTGGTGGGTGACGTCCGGCAGGTCGTGCGGCGGGACGATGAGCCCGTCGTAGGTGGTGCCGATCGCCGCGACGTGCTCGCCCCCGACTCTCAGCAGGTGCTCGAGGTGGGCGACGAGCTCGGCCCGTGACGCACTCGCCCGGACCTTCGCGAGCGTAGGACCGTCGTAACCTACGCCGACCACGCCGCCCCGATCCGCAATCTGGACGATCTGGTCGTCGTCGAGATTCGACCAGTGATCGTGGACCCCGCTCGCGCCCGTGTGACTCACGACGAAGGGCACGTCCGAGCGATGCTCGAGGGCGGCAGCAAAGGTCGTGGGTCCCGCCTGGGCCAGGTCGACGACGATCCGAGCCTCGGCACAGCGATCCACGATCTCGCGTCCGCGCTCGGTCAGCCCATCGTCGAAGTCCTGGGGATGGGAGGTCCCGCCCAGCGAGGCGTGGAAGCGCTGCACGATCGCCACGCGATGGAGCTGCTGTCCGAACGGCCCCTGGAGCACCGTGGGATCGGCGGTCAGCACGTCACCCGACGCGAGGGCGAGAAAGAAGGCCGTGCGGCCATCGACCCGGGCCCGCTCGTATCCCGCGCGGTCCACCACGAAGGCGAGGTCGGAGCGGTGGCCCCCCACCGAGCTCACCATCGCCTCCGCGCGCCGGAGCGTCGCCCGAAGCCGGCCCCGCTCCGTGGCCAGAGGGGGCGCGATCACGGTCATCACCACGCCGGTGAGCGACGCCTCGCGAAGCCTCGGAAAATCCGTGTGGCCTGTACCGATGGGGGGACGACGCGCCACCCCGTGATGGCGTTCCGGCCGGTAGCCGAACCAGCGCATCGGGACGTCGATGACGTTGTTCAGGTCCACGAAGTCCGCGTCCAGAAGGAGTCGGCACGCATGCACCGATACCCCGAGAGCGCTCGCCCATCCTGCGGGGTCGAGCCGATGATCGACATAGGCCAGCTCTGCCACGTGGTCCTCCTCCGGGTGCCCCCGAATCTCCCACGGGCTAGCATCCGCGCATGATGACCCTACTCGCACTTGTCCTCACGACACTGTCGCTGGCTCAACCCGCCGGATCCGCCCGAGACATCGCGGAGCAGGCGCTGCGCATCGAGATCGGCAGAGACCGGCTCGCGCTGCCGCCCGATCAGCTCGCGCAGCAGTTCCGCGACGCCTGCTCGGGAGGGTATCGCCTTGCCTGCCAGCGCAACACCTGGCTCGAGAACGACAAGCCCGCGCCTCGAACGATTCGGAGCGCCTTCGAGCCCTCGTGCGATGCTCACGACGCACTCGCGTGCACGGCCTGGGCGTGGGCGATGATGGAGCTCGGCGACGCCCACGACCAGAGCGCCGACGATCGCGAGTTCATCTACCGGACGATGCTCAAGCGGCAGCGCGACCAGTGCGACGTCCGGGGCGACGCCGCGGCCTGCTTCGACGTGGGCGCGCTGCTCTACGACAACAAGGGCATCACCATCGACGCGCCCGTCAAGGGCGCCAGCGTCTACTGGGACAAGGGCTGCGACGGTGGAGAGTACGCCGCCTGCACGCACATCGCGCGCCTGATGCTCGACGGCAAGCCCGTCGAGCCCAAGCGCCGCTCGGCCTACGACTACGTCAAGCCCGCTTGTGACGCTGGCTACTGGGACGCCTGCTACCTGCTCGCCCGCCTGAACCAGGAAAAGTGGAGCATCGGCAAGCGCGACGAGGTCTACGGCGACCTGTGCAACAAGGGGCACGTCGACTCTTGCTACTCGCTCGGCCGCAGCTACTTCTCCGGGGAGCTGCCCGAGCCCTCCCCCGGCCGCGCCCAGGAGCTCTTCGTAAAAGCGTGCGGCCTGATGCACGCGCGTTCCTGCTTCGAAGCTGGCCGCGGCAGCGGCATGGACATCATGCAGAGCGAGGGGTTCCTCCGCAAGGCCTGCGACCTCGGCGACATCGCCGGCTGCAAGGGCCTGGTCGATGCCCTGCTCGAGTGGGGCCAGGCCGAGGTGGTGAAGGACAACCTCAACGCTTTCGAGAAGGTGTGTGAGCAGCGGCAGTCGCTGAAGGCGTGCGAGTGGCTGGCCTACTACTACCTCGACCCCGACGCACCCCAGCGCGACTTCAGCCGGGGCCGCGAGCTGCTCGAGGAAGTCTGCGTGAGCGAAGACTCCCCGTCCCGCGCGTGCTTCGAGCTCGGCGTGTGCTTCGAGGAGAAGATCGGCGGGTCTCGAGACCGCACCGACGCCGTCAAGTACTACCGTTGGGCGTGTCAGAACCGGTACGTCCAAGCCTGCTATCGAGCGGGCCAACTGCTCGCACAGGACGAGGGTGTGCGGCAAGACGACGCCGAGGCGCTCGCGTTCTTCGGCCAGGCCTGCGACGGCGAGATGGCCGACGCCTGCACCCGGGCTGGCGAGCTGCTCCGGCGGTCGGTCCAGATCACGAGGTCCGCCAAGCTCGCCGTGGACTGGTTCGGCAAGGGCTGCGACCAGAACAACGCCGCGTCTTGCCTGGGCCTCGGGGAGGTTCTCGAGGTGGGGATCGACCCGGTCGGATTCGTGAACGGCCAGTCCGACCCCGCCGCGGCCCGTGTGGCCTACCAGCGCGCGATCAACCAAGGCAGCGCGGAGGCCAAGGCCCGACTCGCTCGGCTGCTGTGGAACGCGCTCGGTGGCAAGAAGAGCAAGAAGCGCGCCCGACAGCTCGTACGCGATTCCTGCCAGGAAGGCTTCGACGACGCCTGCGAAGGCGTCCAGAAGCTGACGCCGCCGAGTTGACCGCAGGCGGCCACCCGACCGCAGGCAGCTACGCGGCGCCGAAGGTCAGGATGAGCGGCACGACCCCGAAGTAGCGGTAGACGCCGTTGACGGGGCCATTGTTGATCACGCGATTGGCGCGGATGCGCTCGCTGTTCTCGTCGAGCAAGCCGCACTCGTCGGTGCTCTCCCCGAGAACCGCCATGTCGCTCTCCGGGAAGTCGGAGCGGAGCTGAATCGCTCCGCCGAGCGCGAAGTTCTCAATCGCCGCACCCTCGAGCGCGGTGAGGACGTCCACGGCGTTCTGCGAGGGCGCGTCGAGCGAGATGGTGACGATGTCGTCGAACGTGGTCGCCACGTCGCCGCCCGCGTACTCGGCGATCGTCGCGTAGGCCGGATCGGTGCAGTTCGAGTCGATATCGGAGAGGAACGCCGCGACCTCCGCGCTCCAGACGCCGGAGCTCGGGTCGGCGTCGACGGTCGTGGTGTCGGGCCGGATGGGGATGATGATGGTGCAGCCGCCCTGGTTGATGTTCGGGACCTCTGCGCCCGGCACGACGTACAGGCGGATCCCGGAGAGGAGGTTGCCGGTGGCGTCGACATCGTCGAAGGAGGCGACCTGGCCGTTGTCGTCGAGGCGGAACTGCGCGTCGACGAACACGTTGAGTCCGTCCGTGACGGGCCCCGAGGGGGTGCCGGCCGGAACGCGGCCGTTGATGTCCTCGTTGACCTCGCAGTCGATGGCGCCGGTGTCGGCGGTGTCGTCGTCGTTGCCGCCGAAGATGAAGCAGCCGGTGAGCAGCACGGGGGCCAAGATCATCATGTTCCTCGTCTCGTGAAGGGTCACCGCGCAGTCTGCCATTGTCGGCCCCCAGGCGCCACGTCTTCGCAGGCGGACGCGATGGCGGTCAATCCTGGACCGCTCCCTTGACGCTTGATGATGGATGCACGGCCACAACACGATAGGGTGCGGATGACACCCGGATGGGATGTCCGGCTGGAGGTAGCAGCCCAGCTGGTGGGCCTCGGTCCACACCCCCCCCTGTGGGAGTTCCGGCGGTACCCAGGGGGGACGCAGGTCCGGGACCTGTGAGAATCCACGCCCGAGAAGGAGGTGATCCAGATGAGTTTTCCCTACGTGTCCTGCCAGGTGGCGGCTCGAAGGGCCCTCTGACCGTTCCTCTTCGTAGGTTCGTTCTTAGGCTCTGAATCCACCGACCCTCGGGTCAGTGGAGACGGCGGGTCCTTCGGTCCCGGCTGTCACCGACTCCCAGAGGCCCAGGCTGACACGACTGGATCGCTTCGGCGATGAGCTTCTGGGGGTTTCCCTTCCCCCCATTCGCGGACGACGCGAGCTGGGTGCGGGAAGCCAAGCGCAACTGCTGGCGCTGATCCAATCGAAACCGCGACGACCGTGTCCAGGCGCTCCTCCCGAGCGCCAGACACGTCGACCGACGAACCCCGATTCTCGCTGTCGAGCCCCGCTCGATGGCGACGACGGGCCCGCGCGCACAGTCCGCGACCCGCACGATTCAGAAGTGAGCTTCGACCCGGGTCCGCGAGTACTCGGCCACCAGCTCCACCAGGGGAAACGTCAGGGCCTCGCCCACGTAGATCGTGTGGAACTCGCCCTGCAACGCTTCGACGTCGCTGTAGAAGCCGGCCCGAATCGCTTCGGCGTCGACGTGGGGGAACGTCCTCCAGTGGACCGTGTGTGCAAACCCCTCCACCGTGCCGTCGATGTCCGGGCGACGCGTCAGCCGTTCGATGTTGCGGTGCACGTCCGGGGCGGTGACGCCTGGGCCCCCGTGGGCACGGAACCGGAACAGGGTGTCGTCGCCCGGCACGGGCGGCGTGAAGGCCATGGGCTGCCCGGGCTCGGCCGACAGCGCGTAGGGGTGCACCGTGGTCGAGATGTGCGGTGCCCCCCGCATCCGCGCCAGGGTCACCCACGACTCCCGGTACCGGAGCTGCGAGAAGAGCCGCTGCTCCTCCGGGCTCGCGTCGAGGAAGTCGAGCGCGTGGTCCAGGGGGCAGGCGAGGACGAGCCGGTCGAAGTGCTCGTCGAAAGCGCCGCCCGGGCCTGTTCCACGCACCCGGACCCCCGACGGACCCCGACGAACCTTCTCGATGGTGGTGCTCGTGCGGACCCTCAGGTCGTAGCGCTCGACGACCCTCTCCCAGAGCTCCTGGTAGCCCTCGACGAAGTCCATGGTGTCCGGCTCGCCGGTCCCGAGCACCCGCTGGACCGCCGCGTCGACGTAGATCGGGTCCAGCAGCTTCAACCCGTAGATCGCAGGGAGCGCGAGCAGAGACCCGTGGCCGTAGACGGCGCAGAGGACGGAGAACAGCTCCTGCAGCCCCGCGAGCCCGTGTCGACGCAGCCACGACCCGAAGGACTGCGCGACGTCGCCCGAGACCTCTGCGTACCCGATCCGGTCGACCCTGGCGTGACGCCGGATCCGCGCGTAGACCGAGGTGGCACCGCCGAGCCGCAGCCGCTGGAGGGCGCCGGCCTGCCAGGTGCCCCCGTCGCTGTCGCCGCTCACGTCGACGATGCGGCGTCCCTCCACCATGCGGCGGGTCATGCCGAGCTGTTCAGCGGTGTGTCGGACCCACTGGCACCGGGCCGTCGTCACGCTCGCACCGAGATCGTAGGCCCGATCGTCGATGTCGACGCTCAGACACTGCCCGCCGACCCTCGGCTCGCGCTCGAACACCACGATCGTGTGGATCCGCCGCTCGCGAAGGGCCACCGCGGCGGCCAGACCCGCCGCCCCCGCGCCGATGATCGCAACCCTCGCCCCCTGCACCTCTGCCCTCCGACCGGTCGTGTCCGTCGACGGAATATGGTGGGCCGGGGAGACGTGATGCGGGAATGGCTGATCGCGTGGTCGCTCGTGGGGTGCGTGATCCCCCGGGCCTGGCGAGGTGGCGAGGCGCGGACGGTGATCGACGACCGGCTGGAACGGCGCCTCGAGATGCCCGACGAGGCGCCTCGTACGCGGCACGTGATTCTCTTCGTCGGCGATGGTCTGGGCGTGGGTGCACTCACCGGGGCCCTCGTCGCCAACCGCGGCCGCCTCAACATCGACCGCATGGGCATCGTCGGGCTTCAGCAGACCTGGTCGGCCGACGAGCTGGTCACCGACAGTGCGGCGGCGGCCACCGCGATGGCCTGTGGGGTCAAGACCGACAACGGCGCCATCGGCCTCACCACCGACGGACAGCCCGTACCCAGCCTGCTTCGCTGGGCCGAGCAGCACGGCTGGGCCACTGGGCTCGTGGCGAGCTCCCGGATCACCCACGCCACGCCAGCCGCCTTCGTCGCCCACCACCCCGACCGGAACGAGGAGTACGCCATCGCGGAGGACTTCCTCGACATCGACATCGACGTGGTCATCGGCGGAGGCCGGGACCGCTTCGTGGGACGACCCGACAAGCGCGACCTCCTCTACGAGCTCCAGGAACGCTACGACGTGTCGATCGTCTCCGACCATCGTGACGTCACCATGGCGGAGCTCGGCAAGCCGGTCTACGCGTTGACCACCGACGGGCCGTGGCTCCCCGCCACCAAGGCGAACCCCGCCGCCCTCGCGGAGGCCACCCAGGCGGCCATCTCGCGTCTCTCGCGCCTCGATCAGCCCTTCTTCCTCGTCGTGGAGGGCTCCCAGATCGACTGGGGGGCCCACTGGAACCACACCCCCCGGGTGATCACCGAGACGCTGGCCTTCGACACCGCGGTGGGTCACGGGGTCGACTTCGCGGTCGAGCACCCCGACGCGCTCGTCGTGGTGACCGCGGACCACGAGACCGGCGGTTTCGCGGTGCGCGACGGGAACCGCATCACCGGCGAGGTGAAGGCGCGGTACACGACCCACGGCCACACCGCCGCGCTCGTACCGGTGTTCGCCACCGGGGCCGGGGCGGAGCGATTTGCCGGCATCTACGACAACACGGATCTGCACCACCGGATCCTGGCCGCGATGACCAACGCGGTGACCCCGGCTCGGCGCGGCGCCCGATCGCCGTTCTGAGCCCGAGGCGGGTAGGGTGGCCCCTGGAGGTCCCGTGCTCCCTCTGCTGGTGTTGGCTTGTGCGGCTCCGGAACCACTCCCCGATCTCCCCGCCACGGATGGGCCCGAGATCCAGCTCGTCCAGGGCATCGGGCTGCGCGACTGGGTGGCGACCGTGCCCGGGTCCGACGTCGCACCGACGTGGACCACCGAGGGTCGAGACCCCGTTCTTGGCCACGTTCTCGACGCGCGGCAGCTCTGGCCTGGAGAGACCTGGACGGTGACCGCCGAGCTCGAGGACGGCACCGTGCTCACCACGGAGGCGACCGTCCCCGAGCCCCCGGGGGGCAACGTCCTCGTGGTATTGGTCGACGACGTCGGTGTGGACAAGGTGAGCGCCTACGGCGCGCCCGATGCCTCCCCGACGCCGACCCTCGATCGACTCGCCGAACAGGGGGTGCGCTTCGATCGGGCCTACGCCGCGCCGGTCTGCTCCCCCACCCGCGCCATCCTGCTGTCGGGCCGCCACGCGAGGCGAACGGGCGTGGGCTGGATCGCTGACACGGCAAGCCGTGACTACGCCCTGCCCTACGAGACCCTGACCATTCCCGAGGCCCTGTGGGACGCCCGAAGCGCCGATCCCTACACCGATGCCGCGGTGGGCAAGTGGCACCTCGCCGGCCCGCAGCACCCCGACGTGCTCGACCACCCGAACGCCTCGGGATTCGCCTGGTTCTCGGGCCTGGTGGGCAATCCCCGCTACGCCGAGGGCTGGGGGTATGACAAGTGGGAGCAGAACGTCAACGGCACGCTCGGGGTCCGCGAGGGGTACCTGACCTCGGCGACCATCGACGACGCGATCGACCAGGTCGAAGCGCTTCCCGAGCCCTGGTTTCTCTACGTCGCGCTGAACGCGCCCCACACGCCGTGGACGGATCCGCCGCCCGAGCTGATCGGCGGTCCGTTGGCCGAAGACGCCACCGACGTGGAGCGCTACGACGCGGTCCTGCGAGCGATGGACACCGAGCTTCGACGCCTGGTCGAGGCGCTCGGGGAGGCGCGCGACCGCACCACCATCATCGTCATGGGCGACAACGGCACGCCATCGCACGCCGTTGGCGAGCCCCGTGACCCCGAACGCCAGAAGCACAGCCTCTTCGAGGGTGGTGTGAACGTGCCGCTGATCGTGACCGGCCCCCACGTCGCCGAGCCCGGGTCGACCAGCGAGGCGCTCGTCCACGTCGCCGACGTGTTTCCCACCGTCGCCCACATCGCGGGAGTCCCCCTCACCGGCCCCGACCACGCGCTCGTCGTGGACGACGGTCCAGAGCCGCGCGCGCTCGACGGAAGGTCCTGGCTGCCCCTGCTCGCCAATCCGGAGGCCCCCGGGGCCACCTACGCGTACCTCGAGTCGTTCCTCCCCCACGGCGAAGGCCCGCACGACAGCATCGACCGACGCATGGTCACCGACGGCCGCTTCAAGCTGATGCGCAACAAGGCAGGCGAAGACGCGTTCTACGCGATCGATTCCGAGCGGATCGCGGACCCGGACGGGCCCGATCTCCTCGTCGAGGGCCTCGAGCCCGCAGATGCCATCGTCGCGTGGGCGCGCCTCGCCGCCATCATGGACGAGCTGGACGGGACGCTGGCGTTCGAGGGGCGGTGAGGGACGCCACGACCTCGTCGAAGACAGCCCGGAGGGCCACCGGATGCCGGTCCTTGCCGCCCAGCGCGCTCTGGTGGAGCAGCATCAGGAGGACCGGAGAGACCGCAGCAAAGGCCATGGCGCGGGGCTCCCGGTCGGCGGCGAGCCGCCCCTCGGCCTGCAGGCGCGCGAGCAGGGCGGCGAACGCGTCGAGCAGGGGCTCCAATGCGAAGTCGAGGTAGGTCTGCCCGGTCCGCACGTCGGCCAGCCCCACCTCGAGGCCCACCCGATGAAGACGGGCGAGTCCGTGCTCCCGCCAGGCGACCGCTACGTACTCGAGGGCCACGCGAACGGCCTCTTCTGCGGTCTCGGCCTCGATCTCGACGATGGGCTCGACGCCTCGCGCCCCGATCCGACCCGCGAGCTCGAGGGCGGCCCGCACCGCGCCGTCGCGATCGCCGAAGTAGTGCCGCAGGGTCGGCCGAGAGACCCCGGTGAACTCCGCCATGGCGTGCAGCGACGTCCCGCCGTCGGCGGCGATGCAGCGGTAGACCCTCTGCGCCAGCTCGGCGCGCTTCTCGGCGTGGTCGTGGCTCCGACTTCCCCTCTTGCGACCCATCGCCCTCGATCCTCGAATCCGGAGCTCCCGTATCGGGTCGGGCAAGCGAATTCGACGGCCGCCGCCTGCCCCGGGCGGCCATCGCGACCGTCAGGGAACGAGCCAGGTGCCGACCCACCCGCTCCCGTCCCAGCCGAACCGTGCGCGCTCGTGGCCCGAGCGACCGAGAAGCAGCGTCTCGAGCCCCGAGACCCGGGTGATCACGACCGCGAAGTGCTGTCGGCCCCGGGCTGCCTCCTCGTCGGTCGGTGGACGCTCGCGCGCGGCCGCGGGAAGTCCGCTCGACCAGGATCCGCCGAGCTCGGTGCCCGGGGCGGGCTCGACCAGGTAGGTCCGCCTCGAGGTGGCAGGCAGGCCGGACCACTCCCGGTCGGTGGTCGGGGGATCGGCGAGCGTGCTCTCGCCGTGCACCCTGACCTGCCGCCGCGCGCGCGCGTCGTAGAACACCCAGGAGAGTCCCTCGAGCTGGTCGACCTTGGCCGACCGTCGATCGGTGTGGAACCACAAGGTCCGGGAGTCGGGATCCCTGCCGCGAAGCACCACCACACGCCCCTGCGCGACCCCGTCGGCGACCGAGCACACCACCGGCCAGTGAAACCCGTGGCGACGGTCGGCCACCCCGCGTCCCAGCAGGGTCCAGATCGTCTCCAGCGTCTCGTCGAGACTCGGCACGTTGCCCTCCACAGCGGGGGCCGTATGCACGCGCGCGCCGCAAAACGAGGCAGGTCCCAGAGGCGCGTCCGACGCTACATCCTGAAATGAATGGCCATTCATTCACCCGACCATCGCCGCGAGGATCGACATGAACAACTACGCCCCTCCGCTCACCGACATCCGGTTCCTCTTCGAGACCTTCGACTACGACGAGGTGGTCGCCTCGATGTCGAAGTTCGAGGACTTCGATCTGGAAACGGCGATGGGGCTGCTCGACGCCTACAGTGGCTTCTGCGTGGAGCAGCTGTTGCCGCTCAATGCCATCGGCGATCAGCAGGGCGTGAAGTACGACCCCGAGGACAAGAGCGTCACCCTCCCCGATGGGTTCAAGGAGGCCTACGTGGGCTTCTGCGAGAATGGCTACGTCGGGATGCCGTTCTCGCCCGACTACGGCGGTATCGGCGCGCCGATCTCGCTCGCCACCATGGGCGGTGAAGTCCTCATCGCCTGCAACAAGAGCTTCTCCATGTGCTCCGGCCTGTCCGGAGCGCTCGTCGACGCGCTCGACTCCCACGGGACCGACGAGCAGAAGGAGCTGTGGCTCGAGAAGCTCGTGACCGGCGAGTGGGCAGGCACGATGTGCCTGACCGAGCCGCAGTGTGGCACCGATCTCGGGCTCCTCACCACGAAGGCCGAGGTCCACGGCGACCACTACAAGCTCACCGGCACCAAGATCTGGATCACCTTCGGCGAGCAGAACCTCACCGACAACATCCTCCACCTCGTGCTCGCCCGCCTCCCCGGCGCTCCGGATGGCATCAAGGGCATCAGCACCTTCATCGTCCCGAAGTTCCTCGCTGACGGCACCCGAAACCCCGTGTTCTGCGGCGGCACCGACCACAAGTTGGGCATCCACGCCTCGCCGACTTGCGTGATGAACCTCGAGGGCGCCGAGGGCTGGCTCGTGGGCGAGCCGAACCGGGGCATGCGCACGATGTTCGTGATGATGAACCACGCCCGCCTGAACGTGGGGATCGAGGGGGTCTCGCTCGGCGAGGCCGCCTACCAGTCCGCCCTCGCGTTCGCCAAGGACCGCCGGCAGAGCCGCAGCCTCGATCCGGCCAAGCAGGACCGCAACGCCTCGGCCGACAACATCCTCGTCCACCCCGACGTGCGCCGCATGCTGCTCAACGTCAAGTCCACCACCGAGGGTCTCCGCGCGCTCGTGGCCTGGATCAGCATGCAGCTCGACGTCGCCCACCACAGCGAGGACGAGGCGAAGAAGCAGAAGGCCGAGGACCTCGTCGCGCTGTTCACCCCGATCATCAAGAGCTACGGCTCCGAGCGGGGCTTCCAGAACGTCAGCGAAGCGCTCCAGGTGATGGGCGGCGCGGGCTACACCCAGGACTGGCCCGTCGAGCAGTACCTCCGCGACGTCCGGATCGCGATGATCTACGAGGGCACGAACCACATCCAAGCCCTCGACCTGGTGGGTCGCAAGCTGCCCATGCACGGCGGTCGGCTGCTGCGGGTGTTCGCCGAGGAGGTCCAGACCCTCGTCGCCTCGGCCGCGACCGTGCCCGGTATGGCGGAGTTCGTGGAGCCGCTCGGCAAGGAGGCCGGGCGCCTGCAGCAGACCACCATGGAGCTCGGCGCCAAGGCGATGCAGGACCCCGAGCTCGTCGGCGCGGTGGCCAGCAACTACCTCAACCAGTTTGCGCTCGTCTCGCTGGCGTACGTGTGGGCCAAGCAGGTCCACGCCGCGCTGCAGCGTCCGGAGGACGACGAGATTCGTCGTTCGAAGGTCCAGACGGCACGCTTCTTCTTCCAGCAGGTGCTGCCCGAGGCCGGAATGTTCGCGAAGAAGGTCGCCGCCGGCAAGGCGTCCATGACCGAGCTCGACGTCGAGCTGCTCTGAGCGCCTTGACGACCCCTTCTCGCCCGACCTCGCGGTGAAGTGCGCGGCGAGGTCGGCCGGTGTAGGTTCGATGCGGACACGGACCACACCGCGGGGGTTGTCATGCTGTGGATACTGGGGGCGGCGGTCGCGGCCGCCGCCAACCTGCCAGGAATCGCCATTCCGTTCGACGTGGTGGAGAGCAGCGGCACCTGGGTGCTCGCCGAGGACCTCCCTCGAGCCCTCACCGAAGCCGGCGCCAAGCCGGGGTGGGAGCTCCTCGCCGTCGACGGGCTACCGATGGACGACCCGCTCGCGGTGCAGCGCCGGGTCGCCGAAGGCCCCGCCCGAGACGTGCAGCTCCTGTTCGACACGCTCGCCGAGGCCCCGCGGGCCGGCCAGCCTGCAGCGCCGACCGAAGTGCTGCTGGTGGCCCCTCGCTCCGCGCTGGTTCACGCTCGGCGCGTGGCGAAGCTGCCCTGGCCCTCGGACTTCCAGCCGGTGAGCGAGTGGAAGGAAGACTGGACCGGTTCGCCGATCCTGCTCGACGAGTCCCGCGGCACCTGGACCTTCGAGGTCCGGGACGGCCAGTGGTATCGGGTGGCCGCCCAGGACGTGACGGACCGGACCATCCCGCCCGTGTTCTGGAACCTCACCGACGCCAACTGGATCGTGGACACCGGCTCCGCGCTCACCGGCGGCAACCGGGGCTGGGCCAGGGATCGGTTCGCAATGGCAGCTCGGGTGAGCTCCTTCCGGGGCACCGTGGGCGACCACCTGCTCCTCGAGACCGACGACGGAATCGAGGTGTTCTCGGTGGACTACCCCCAGGGCACGCCCAAGCTGCCGGCGTGTCAGCCGAGGGTGCCCGAGACCTGCCTGTCCTCGGGGCTCCAGATCCTGACCGACCTCGAGTCGCGCAGCGGCGCCAAGGCCGAGGCCCTGCGTCTGTTCGGCCTCGCGTGCGCGAACGGCGTCCACCGGGCCTGCTACGAGGCGGTCGCCCTCGAGGAGCCCAACCGCGCGCCCGGCGTCAAGTCGTGCCTCTCCCGTGACGTCGATGCCTGCAACACCATCGCCCGCGACCGGTTCGAGTTCGATCCCCAGAACCCGGACGACGTCGTCTTCGGACTCCTCGAGTACGCCTGTGAGCTCGAGAGCACGGGCACCCTCGGCGAGCGGCTCCAGCGCCTCGAGGACATCGGGGCGAGCTGCGTCCTCCTGGCCGAGGCCTACGACGCGCGCAACATGCCCGACCTCGCCCTGCTCAACCTCGACCAGGCCTGTGTGCTCGGGCGGGCCGACGCGTGCACCGAGGCCACCGACCGCCGTGACCAGGCCTACGCCGCCCGCACCGTCCGCGAGTGCATGGCCGAGGACGTTCCGATCGCCGCCGCCTGCGTGGAGCTCGGCGGACTGCTGCAGGACTCGTCGATTCCCGCGTCCACCCTGGACGACTTCGACGCGTTCCTCCGGGGCTGCAGCCTCGGCGCCATCGACGGCTGCATCGCGCTCGGCGACTATGTGGACCGCTGGGGCATCACGCACCCGCGGGTCGTCGCCGCGGAGCAGCAGCTCCAGAGCGCCTGCGACGCAGGTGAACAGCGTGCCTGCGTCGGGACCGCCCACCTGCTGGTTCGCCACGAGCCCCGCACGAACGACTACGGGCAGGCGCTGACCTTGTTCTCGTCGGCGTGCGGGGAGGGCCTGACCGAAGGCTGCGTGGCCGGGGCCGAGCAGCGGCGCATCGGCAAGGCCAAGCGGGTCGACGCCCCCGATCAGGTCGACCTGTGGGACTCGGCCTGCGACCAGAACTCGCCCCGCGGCTGCGAGGGGCTCGGCGACCGGCTGGTCAAGACGCGGTCGCCCTTCGAGCGAGCCTTCGACGCGTACAACCGCTCTTGCGAGCTCGGCCGGGCCCACGCGTGCTCGGAGCTCGGCGAGCTCGTCGAGCGCCGGCACGATCCCATTCCCGGCGAGCAGTCCCCCGAGGCCTACCTCACTCGAGGGTGTGACAACGGCGATCCCGAGGGCTGCTTCTGGCTGGCCGAGGACGACCTTCCCCGCAAAGGCGAGCCCACCGAGGACGTCTACGTGCTTCTCGATCGCTCCTGCGAAGGCGAGTACGGCGAGGGTTGCGACCGCCTCGCCCAGGTCCACCTCGACCGCAAGACGAGCTTCGACAACGAGATCGCGGCCCGTCACCTCGACACCGCCTGCGACAACGGCTTCTACGAGGGCTGCCGGACGCTCGGCTACATGTACCTCAAGGGCAAGGGCGTCGAGAAGGATCGTCAGGAGGCCCGCCAGCTGCTCGAGCGCTTCCGCCTCAACGAGCGCGCACGTCACCTGCGGCTCGGGGTCACCGTGGGTCTGCCCTACGGGGTGGCCGCCGAGGCCGAGGGCCTGCTCCCGCTGCCCTTCGGACCGGGCCTCGCGGTCAACGCACACTACTCGGTGATTCCATTCGCGGGCACGGTGCTGCTCGCGGTCGAGGACCAGCCGCTCCGGGCCACGCCGGACCTCGCCATCTCCGGAATCGGGGCGAGGATCTACCCGAACAACAAGGGTCGTGGGCTGTACATCGGCGCGGGCATCCACGTGCTCACCGCGCGGAACGTGCCGCTCCCCGAGGCCGACGACCCCGACGTGTTCGGCCGGACCGACCTCGGCTTCGATCCCGCAAAGACCGCTGACGAGACGTTCAGTCGCACCGGGCTCAACGCCAAGTTCGGCATCCGCAGCCAGGCGAAGTCGACCTACTCGCTGCTCGAGTTCGGGCTCGCCACGTACGGCACGCTGAACACCAACCACTTCGACGAGCCATCGGAGAACATCGCGCTGCCGCTGCTCCTGCCTTCGGTGGCGTTCTCGCTCGGCTTCGCGACGCTCTGACTACGGCTTCTCGCGGCGCTTCCTCCGCTTCTTCTTCTTCTTCTTCTTCTTTTCGGTCTCGTCGGATTCGGCGGGCGCCTTCGGGGCGTCGGCGGAGGCGATCACCGTCACGTCGATCCCCGAATCCCCCTTCGACAGAAGCCACAGGCCACCGCCGTGGAGCACGTAGGCAGCGGTCAGCGGCTCCACGGCGACGTCGAGGAGGGCTCCGACCAGCGCGTGCCCTTCGGCCTCGACCATGCGCTCGAGCACCGGACCGCGGACCTGCCCCGGCAGCACGACCTCGGCTGCGCCTCCGAGCGACAGCCAGCCCGAGCGCACCCCCTCGGCCGAGCTGTACTGGAAGAGGTGAAGTCCGGGCCGCAGGTCCATCGACCCCACGACCTGCCGTCCGTCGACCCAGGGGCCAGACACCGTGCGGCTCGGTACCACCGACAACGTGGCGAGCTCTCCGGAGTCCGCGTCGGCCACCTCCGCTCGTACCGCGTCGAACACGGGCCTGGCGTCCTCGGGAAGAGAGTCGTCGAAGGCAAGATCACGGACGAACTCGATCGCCGTGCGGAGCTCTCCGCGGGAGGTGGCAGGGTCGACGGTGTCGTCGGTCGCGTTCAGCGCGCCGCGCAGCAGGAAGACCCTGGCGGCAACCTCGGGATCGACCACCTGCGACAGGCAGCCGATCTTCGACACCGCGAGGTCGAGCTGGTCCATCGCCCGGAACCGGTCGCCGTTCACCCACGCCGCCTTCGCCCGAGCGTAGTCCGCCCGGATGGGGTCCCTCTCGACCGCTGCCGTGGAGCAGCGACGCAGCACCCCGTCCCCTCGAGCGTTCGGCGACGCCTCGAGCACCCGAGACAGCGGGAGCGGGTCGAGCTGGTCCTCGGGAAGACCCGTACGACGAGCCACCGCGTCGATCGCGCCAGCCGCGTCCCGCCCATCGAACAGCACCGGGACCCCGGCCCACGCCGAGGTCACCAACCACGAGATCACCCACGCCTCCTCAGCCGCCGCACCGGCTGTTGGTCGCGAAGTTGTAGCAGACGGTGACCCGGTGGTTTGCCGCCTTGATCATCACGGGGAAGCTCGTACGCTCCCCGCTCTCGGACACCACGGTCACCACGTGCGAGCCCACGTCGAGCTCGTAGCCGAGACCCGTCCGTGCCAACGTTCGGCCGCTCTTCATGACCCTCGCCACCGGTGGGATGGTCTCGAGCACCAGCATGCCCGTGGGCTTCTCCCGCACGGGGAGCTCGTCGGACTGGCGCTCGGGCGCCTCGGGCGTACCGCCGAGGTCTACGCGCAGAACCGGGGGAGTCGCTGGCGCTTCGGCCGTGCCCGAGGGGGCGAGCCGCCGCGGACGGGGCTCACGCGGGCGCACCGGGGCGGGCTCGGGCTCCTCGTCCAGCAGGTACGCTGGCTCTTCGGGCTCGGCCCGTGGAGGCAGCGGGTCGATCCGCGCTGGCTCCAGCCGCGGCGGTGTCTCCTCCGCGATCTTCTCCCCACCCTCGTCAGACGCTACGAACAGGCCCAGAGCGACCGCGACGACGAAGGCGAGCCCCCCCAGCGTCACGAGCAGCGTCACGCCACTGCCGACCAGCGCGCCCATGGCCATGCCGGACCCGCCGGTGCTCACCGGAGGCGGACCGGGCTCGGTGATGGGGCGACCAATGACCAGCGGCGAACCAGAGCTCCGCTCGGTGGTCAGCACGCGCCCGACCATGTCGTCGGCGTCGAGCTCCATGCGGTGGGGCACGTGGCTCTCGGCCCAGTTCCGGAAGAAGGGCGGCGGGAGCTTGAGGCGGAACTGCCGGCACGCTTCTTCGACCTCGCGCGATGACGGTCGCGTGCCCGGGTCGTAGGCGCGCATCCAGGCGGCGAGGCGGATCACCCCCATCACCATGGGGTCGCCCCGGAGGTCGTCGGGAACCTCGAGCTCGTCCTCGTCGACGACGATGCCGGAGAAGGGCACCTCCTCCTCGTCGTCGTCGCCGTGCTGGATCTGGGTGTCCACCTCGACGGTGGGCGGATGCTTGGGCCGGTCCCCGGTGACGAGCTCGTGCAGAACGACTCCGAGGCTGAACACGTCGCCCTCGGGTACCTCGACGCGGTTGAGGCGCTCAGGCGCGATGTAGCCGGGGGTGCCGCCGAGCGAGTGGCGGGTCTTGAACTCTCGGGCAGCGAAGTTGGCCCGCGCGATGCCGAAGTCGAGGATCCGGACGTCACCCGAGGGGGTGACCTGGATGTTCTCGGGCTTGATGTCGCGGTGGAGAAGCTGGAGCGGCTCCCCTTCGGGACCCTCTTGGTGGAAGGCGGAGTGCAACGCTCGGGCCACCTCCCCGACGATCTCGACAGCGACCCCAGCGGGCAGGCGACCGTCGCCGAGCAGGTAGCCGCAGGACACGCCGTCCACGAACTCCATGATCACGGCCCAGCGCTCGCTGATCTGGATCGGAGGTTCCACACCGACGATCGCCCGGTCCCGGATCAATCCGAGGATCTTGGCTTCGTCACGGAAGCGCTCGAGCAGCGATGGAGGGGGATCAGGGTCCGAAAGGAGCTTGATCGCGACGTCCTTGGAGAACTCGCCCACCTGCATGCGCGCCCGGTAGACCTTTCCGAACCCCCCTTCGCCGACCAGGGACAGGAACTTGTACTGGACGACGTCGCTCACGACCCCTCCGCGCGGTGCACCCTCTTATCGCCTGGTCGGCCGGCGCCCCACCGCGGCCTCACGCCCGGCCGAGCACCTCGTCGGTGAGGCGGCTCTCGACGTGTCGCAGGATCGCGCGACGGGTGACGAGGCCCATGAGCACCCCCCGCGAATCGATGACCGGCACGAAGTTCTGGTCGGCGGCTACGACGAGCACCGCGCGTACGTCGGTGTCGACCGACACCGCCACGTGCTCGCGTCGCTGCCTGACCTCGGCGAGCGTTCCCTCCTCGCCGACCTCCACCAGGTGGAAGAGGAGGTCCGCCGCGGTGACGGTTCCCGAGTAGCGCCCCTCGGGGTCGAGAATGGGCACCGCCGTGTAGCGCCACACCCGCAGCGAGTCGATGGCCTCCCGGACCGTGGCGGCCAAGGGCAGCCACACCACGTCGGCGACGGGGGTGAGCAGGAAGGCGAGGTTCAACGCGGCTCCGTGGTCGGGTTCCCTCGATCCCCTATCGCAGCTTGGACGGGGTTGGAACCCGCGCCCCCGACCGCTCGGGTATCCGGATCACAGGACAGGAGAGGACAATGGCTCACATCGCGCGGTTCGTGAAGGAGGAGGGAGGGTCGACCGTCATCGAGTACGGCTTGCTCTGCTCGCTGTGCATCCTGACGATTCTCGCCGCCGTCACGCAGTTCGCCGACAGCACCAACGCGCTGTGGACCCAGATCGCGAACCACGTCTGATCACGCCGACGCGCGCACGCCGAGCGCGCGCCCGAGCTGGACGACGTGCTCGTAGTGCGCGGGTTCGACGGGCATCACCGACAGGCGCTGCCCCTTGAGCGTCACGAGCAGGCCATCGAGCGCCGGGTCCGCCTTCAGGGTGGACAGCGGGACGACGTCCTCCCACTGTTCGACGAACGCGACGTCGACCATCATCCAGCGGGGCGCTGCAGGGTCGGACTTGGGGTCGAAGTAGGGATGGTCGGGGTCGAAGGCGGTGGGGTCGGGATAGGCCTCGCGGACGACGCGGCCGAGACCCGCCACGCCGGGAGGCTTGGCGCTCGAGTGGTAGAAGAGCAAGAGGTCGCCCTGCTTGACGTCGTCGCGTAGGAAGTTCCGCGCCTGGTAGTTGCGCACGCCTTCCCAAGTGGTGACGCCGTCGCGGCGCAGGTCGTCGATGCCGTAGGTGGTGGGCTCGGACTTCATGAGCCAGTGGCGGGCACTCATGGGCTCATCGATACCGTCGCACCGCCGACGACGGCACGGGTTCGAAACGCCGCGTCCACGCCCGGGGCGGTCGACGTCCGCGCGAGCACGCGCAGCAACTCTGCGAAGCCGTCGATCCGGAGCGACGGCACCGGGTGCCAGCCGGCCCCCACCGTCGCCGCGATCCGGACCCCGTCCGGAGACGACGGCGACAGCGTCTGACGCGGTGTCGGCGCGTCTGGCAGCCCGTCGACGTATCCACCCGCGCGCAGCGTGACCTCCCCGACGTCGGCCTCCACCCCGCCCCTCACCGCCAGCGCGTTGCGCCAGCGGTTGTCCTGAACGGTGTCCGGAGTGCTCTCGGCCGCGAAGTCCAGCACGAGCGCGTCGTTCACCGACCACGCCGACCATTCCGCGTCGATCAACACCGTCATGGGCGCGAGGGCCCACCGCGCCCCCACCACGAGCCGGTCGGGCAACACGAGCCTGGACTGGACCCGCTGGTCCGGCAGCGTCTCGGCGACCGAGGCGGGCACCTCGAAGTCGGCCCATCCAGACATCCGAATCGCGGTGCGGCTCTTGTAGCTCGCACCGACCGCGAAGGTCGTTCCGATCGGCAGCCATGCCGCCGCGTCGATTCCCGCCCCCGCCCCCGCGACCGCGACCCGGGCCCACCCCTCGCTGGTGACGTGGTCGGTGCGGCGCGCGACCCGCAGCTGCCCGACGTCGACGTGCGGACCGATCGCCAGGTGCACCGGCCCGAGCCGACGCCCGACGAAAGGGGCAACCCGGAGGAACGTGGGCGCCGACGACACCGCGGTGGTGCGCAACCGCCAGTCGTCGTCCCACCGCACGCCACCCGCGAACGGAACCTGCACCGCCGCGCCCACGAGCCACCCCCGCCACGCGTGGCTCGCATAGGCGTGGGGTGGCGCGGCGAGCGGTGTCCGGGTCCGCGACGCCCACCCTCCCTCCACCCCGCGAGCCTCGGTCCGGGTCGCCGCCACCGCGAGCCCGGCGGCGAGCCGCAGCCCGCCATCGTCGACCAGCGCGGCCGGGTTGGCCCAGGCGAGCGCGGGGTCCTCCGTGCGCGCCACTCCCGCGTGACCGGTCCCTCCCGCGATGGCCCCCTGCTGGGCCACCGCGAACCCACCCGCCAGCGCGCTCCCCGCCCACCACACCATCACGGAAGCGCCAGAAAGTCGGCGGCATCCGACAGCATGGCGTCGCCGACCACGGGAATCGCGAGATCGCCGTGGAGGACGGACGGGTACTCGTCCATGGGCAGCCCCGAAACCGCCTGCAGCACGTCCGAGGTCGAGTTGGGGATGACGACGTCGCCGAGCTGGTCGTCGATGCGCACGATCTGGATCCGCGCCCGCCCTGGCCTCGCGGCGAACCGGTGCGCGACGACCAGCGGGTCTACGGTGTCCACGAGCCAGTGAGCGACGTGGATCAGCTCCTCGTGCTCCCAGGTGCCCGGCACCGAGCCGATCCGGTCGAGGTACGCGTCCAGCTGCGGACCAAAGAACGTGCTCTGCTCGAAGACGTCGACGAGCGAACCGCCGGTGACGTTGAACACGGCTCGTGACACGGTGGGCTCGACGGACACGAACACGACCCCGAGGATTCCTCCGAGGGACTGCCCGAGGTAGCGGAAGTGCTCGCGATCGATGCGCTGCCCCAGCGCCCGTTCCCAGTCCGCGGTCTGCAGCGACCGGCGCAGCGCGCCGAGATCGACCAGCGACTGGCGGAAGCGGTCCGGGATGTGGGGCAGATCCTCGGTGTCGAGGAACGCAGCCCCCGAGGCGGGACGCAGGTCGATCACCGGCAACCGGCTGAACGGCTCGGGCAGCCCGTCCTCGTCGAGGCACTCGCCGGTGGGGCCGCACGTCGCCCGAGCCCCCGAGGCACACGGCGGCCACTGGACGAGGTCGTCCTCGAGTCCAGCCAGCTCGCGCAGCGCATCCGGGAGCGGATTGGGCACCGCGACGAGGTTCCGCTCGACGCAGACCGTCCGCTCGCCGTGGTAGGGCAGGTCGATCGCGATGGCCGCGAGCCCCCGGCGACCGAGCGGCCCCCCCACCGTCAACACGAACCGTCGATCGGTGGTCACCCCGTGGCCGAAGATCACGACCGGCACGGGCTCGACCGGCGACACCCCCTCGGGAACGGTGGCCACGAAAGCAATTGGCCGCACGACGGGCTCGTCGACCCACCGGCGGGTCACCGGATCGAGGTGATCCGCGGTGAGGATGGTGCCCTCGACGACCTCGGCAATGCCCTCCACCCGAGGGAGGTACAGCGGGACGGCCGCGTTCACCGCTCCCGGAAACAGGTCGGTGAGCGCATCGTCCCCGACGAGCGCGTACGCGGGGACGCGGCGGTCGACGCGGGGCTCGGGATCGACGCCGTGGAGCTCGGCCAACCTCACCGACTCGCGCAGCCCCTCCGCCCGGTCGAGCGTGGTGAGGGTCCAGCCAGACACGACCTCGCCCCTCCCGACGTGCTCGATCAGAGCCGCCAGCGCCCGACGCGTGGGCTCGAGCCTGCGCGCGTCCCGATCGTCGACCGCAGCGAGCTGGGACCGTCCAGCCTCGTCGACGAGGGGAACCCGGGACCGCAGGAACACGCCGGTCGGCGTCGGGCTCAGCGGCGCGCCGTCGCGGGTGGTCAAGCCGTCGAGCACGACGAGCCCGTAGCGGCTGGCGGGCTCGAGCGGCAGGGGTCCGGGATCGACGACCACCTTGGTGCAGCCGCGCCCTCCGGACGGGCAGGGCCCGTCGTCGCGCCAGGCCTCGACCCGAACAGGCACGGGAGTCGGCGGGTCGTCGAGCGCCCAGAGCTGCACGTTCTGTGGCGTCGCGGTGGACGGCTCGAGCTCGGCGGTCACCTCGAAGAGGAGGCGGCCGGTGATCGAGAAGCCCCGCAGCTGGTTGATCACCGCCTTGGCATCCACACGCAGGGCATCGTCGTCGGCAGCCTCGGGCAAGGCCACGAGTCCAGTGTCCGGGTCGACGAGCAGGTCGGACGGCAAGGGAACGCGGCCCGTCTCGGCGTCGATGGCCACCTCACCGCGCGAGGTGACGTGGAAGGGCCACAGCGCAGCGACCGACTCGGACGGTACGCCGTGCTCGGCGGCGAACGCGAAGTAGCGCGACCACGCGATCCGAACCTCCTCGAGGTCGCGCGCCTGCTCGAGACGCTCGGCGCGGGTCGCCCCTGGGAATGCGTCCGGATGGTCGACGAGGTTCCGGCCCGACGCGAGGTAGCCCATCGCTACGTCGGGCCCGACACTGCCCCGGTCCGTGATCAGCCCGCCCGGACCCCCACGGACGATCACCAGGAGCTCCGACGCGCGCGGCCAGCCGGTCTCGGGCGGCGGTACGGTGACCGTGGTGCGCTCCGCGTCGAGCCGGGGGACCACGTCGAGTCGCTCTGCACCCGCGTCGAGCCGCCAGACCGCGATGGCCGACAGCGAGACCGGCTCGACCGGATGGCTGACCCGGAAGGTGATGGGGGTCACCGTCGACCACGCGTCGAGCAGATTCAGCTGGGCTCGGACGTCAGCGTCGGCGGCGGAGACCCCATCGTCGATGGGCAGGGCCAGCCGCGGCCCCGACTCGTCCCACACGAGGTCGGACGGGAGCGGGATGTCTCCCGACGACGGATCGAATCTGACCGTCGGGTACGCCGGCACGCGGTCCGGCGCGAAGGGCGCGATGCACGCCGCGACGAGCCAGGCGACCATGCCTAGAAGGCGTGTTGGGCCGGGTGATCGTCCCGCTCGAAGCGCAGCGTCACCGACCCCACGACGATGAGGTCGCCCGAGTGCAGCCGATGGGGCATCTCGGGCGCCACGAAGTCGCCGTTCACCAGCGTGCCGTTCGCCGAGCCGAGGTCTTCGAGCCACCAGGCTTCCTGCCGGTGAAACAACCGACAGTGCTGCCGAGACGCTCGGGAGTCCTTGACGCGAACCGTGCACGCCCGGCCGCGGCCGACCGTCACGTCGGTCTCGAGGCGCATCGACTGCTGATCCGCCGTGCCCACGTGCAGGACGAGCCACGAGGGGTCCACCATGGGCGGGGCCGGAGCCGCGGCCTGCGGGACCGCGGGGGTCGACGGCGGCTCGTCGAAGGTCACGTAGCTGTAGTCGTCGGACACCGCGGCCACGGGCTCGTCGTAGCTTACGTAGGGACTGTCGCCGCCGAAGTCGACGGGGGGACCCGCCTCGGTCTCGTAGCTGTAGAGCCCGTCGGACCCGTAGTCGACCCCGGCACGACCGGCATCGTTCGGGTCGTGGCCACTGGCGACCGGCTCCGGGGGCTGTCGAGCCTCCGGCGGCTCGAACGCGAGCGGCTCGGGCTCGGGAGGCGGCGCGGCGCGATAAGGCGGGGGCGGCGTCTCCGTGATGCCTCCATCGCGCCCTCGCGGGGGCTGGACTCGCCGCGGGGACTGTGCGCGACGGGGCGCCTCGCCCCGGCGGGGCGGCTCGGGACGTCGCGGCGGCTCGGGACGTCGCGGCGGCTCGGGACGTCGCGGCGGCTCCGGCCGACGCGGCGCCTCTCGGGGGGCCACGGACCGGGGGTCGGGCCCCGAGCCCCGTCGGCGGTCGGGCCCACCCCGGGAGTCCCCAGCTGGTCGCGCTGCGGGTCCTCGAGAGGCGCCACGGGCAGGAGGGGCCCCCTGGCTCGGTCCACCGGACCGCGGCGACGGGCGCGACGGCTCCCCCGGGGCGGACGCGCCTCGAGGAACGGGCCCCGAGCTCCGCCGCGTCCGGGTCGGGGCCGCCGAGGGTGGCGGTGCGGGGTCTCCGGGCACCTCACCACCGAGGGCCCGGATGCGAGCCTGGAGGTTGCGCCGTAGCTGCGCCGCGGCCTCGGGGGCCAGCCGCCAGGCTCCCTTCTCGAACCGCTCCAGTGCAGCCAACGCGTCACGCAACTCCGGACTCATCGGACCCCCGCAGCCAAGCCCATCAACCTTATGCGCTGGTGTGCGAGGACGCACGCGATCGCTACGTAGCGCCCACACCACTCGCACCGGGGGCATCCTATCATGCAGGAACTGGAGGCTCATCGCTGTTTCAGCGGTTGGCAACGGACGTATCGCCATACTTCGAGCGTGCTGGGATGCGAGATGCGGTTCGGGTTGTTCCTGCCTTCCGCAGCGCACGTCCAAGGCGATCGTCCGGTGCTGTACTTCCTGTCCGGGCTCACCTGCACAGAGCAGAACGCGATGACCAAGGCCGGGCTCCAGGGTTGGTGCGGGAAGCACGGCATCATCCTCGTGTTCCCCGACACCTCCCCCCGAGGAGACGACGTGGCTGACGACGAGGCTCCGGACCTCGGCCAGGGCGCGGGCTTCTACTTGACGGCGACGCAGGACCCCTGGGCAGCCCACTACCGCATGGACACCTACGTGACGGAGGAGCTCCCCGGCTTGCTCGCGAACTTCACGACCAGCGAGCTGCGTGGCATCACCGGCCACAGCATGGGCGGACACGGCGCCATCACGCTGGCCCTTCGGAACCCGGGCCGGTACCAGAGCGTCTCCGCCTTTGCCCCGATTCTGAACCCGAGCGCGGTGCCCTGGGGTCAGAAGGCCTTTGGCGCCTACCTCGGGGAGGACCGCGCCGCATGGTCGGCCCACGACGCCACGGAGCTCGTGGCGGGCGCCTCCGAGCGCCTGCCCATCCTCGTCGACCAGGGCCGAGCGGACCCCTTCCTCGCTGAGCAGCTCCCCTCGGCCGCCTTCCTCGCCGCAGCCGAGGCGGCCGGTCACCCCGTCGAGTACCGACTGCAGGACGGCTACGATCACAGCTACTACTTCGTGGCCACCTTCGCGAAGGACCACGTGGAGCACCACGCGCGGGCGCTGGGCTGTCTCGGTTGATTACGAGCCGACCGGTAGCCTCCAGCTCCGGGCCAGAGCGTCCTGGACTTCGGCGGGAACATAGCCGGTCAGGCGCACCCGCCGGACCGACCGGGGCGGCGTCCACAGCGCATTTCGCTCCGGATCGAGCCAGCACAAGCTGCCGTGGTCGACGAAATAGTAGCGGTCGGGGTTCTTGGGGAGTCTCAGCTCGAGAGCCCAGCCGCTGCCCTCGCGCTCGAAAGCGACCATGGCGTGGTCCCCGTCATAGGCCGCGACGAACCGCCGCAGGCGAGGGAACCGGGCCACGAGCCAGCCGAGCTCCTGGACCGCGGGATGCCCTCGGTAGCCGAGGTAGGCGCTGCCCGATGCGATGCCCAGCTCCTCGATGCGCCCGGAGAGCCCGCAGCGCTCGAACTCCTCGACGAACGGCGGGTGCAGGAAGGGCACGTCGATACCGGTGACCGTCGCGAGGGACGGATTGGCCAGCAGATGAAGACAGGCGTCCCAGTCGACGCAGGTGAAGCGAAGGCTCTGGAGCCGGCGCCTCGGCCCTCGGGCGAGCACCTCGAGCATGCGTGGTCCATCGACGTCCACCCCCCGAAGGTCTCGGGCCAGCGGTGAGAGGACCAGCGAAGAGTAGCGAACCCCGCTGGCGTGACCCTTGCGAAGGACCCGCAGCGTGCCGAGCTCTGGCGCCTGGGCGGCCGCCTCCCACGCCTCGGGCGACGCGGCCTGGGTGGCCCGGACGGTCGCGGTGTGGAGCACCCCGTTTCGAAGGATGGGACGGACGAGCACGGCGGCAAGCGGCTCACCCAGCAAGGCGACCGCGTGGCGCCGGATCACCCTTCGCACGCGGTGATCGTCGGGCTCGACGCCCTGACGCTCCATCCGAACCAGCTCGGCGCGGGGCCCTCCGGCCTCGAGCCAGGCGTCCCCCAACACCGTGCGCAAGTCGTCGCTCTCGGGACAGGCTCGAACCTGCTCCACGAGGTCGTCGATGTCCGCACTGCGAGGCCCGTCGGCGGGATCGTGGCCGGGCAGCAGACCACGAACGTCGGTCAGTCCCCCGTGATCAGTGCAGGCGACCCGCTCGAGACGGGCGATGGTGGGTCGGAGCTCGCTGTCGAGAACCGCTCGGACGGTCGCCCGACGGGAGCGAGGACGACGCTCGAGGTCCTCCAGCTCCGACACGAGACTCGGGTCACCGGCCAGCGTGAGCAACTCGAGCAACGGGCGATAGAGATCGCGCGTCTGCGCCTCGTCCCAGGCGCCGAGACGACCCGGCGCCACGACGGCGAACGCGGCCCGAGCCACCCGAGGGTCCGCGCCGCGCGACCCGAGCAGCTCGACCCGGCGGAGCAGGGCCGCGTGCCGCTCCCGGGCGAACTCTCGCCGTTGGAAGTCCCCGTCGCCGGGCTCGCGCTCGGGGACCCTCGTGGTGAGGTTCGCCGCGAGCCAGCCGGTCGCGACGGCCGACCCATCCCGAGCCGCCACCTCGCGCCACGCCTGATCGAACGCGTCCCGGGTGCGGGCCTGGGGGGCGGCGAAGGAGGTGAGCGCGCGGTCCGATGCGTGCGTCAACACCGGAACGAGCGCGGAGTCACGGCAGGCCCTCCACGCCTCCAGGGCGAGGTCCAGGGCCTCGGGCCACGCCTCGCGGAGGAACGCGTCTCGCAGCGGCTGGAGGTCGCTCACATCGCCCACATCGCCCACTATTCGTGGGGCGGCCAACGGATGTGACACGACCGTGAACCGGGGTCCGTGCAAACCAGGCCGGGCCGGTTCGGCGCCGGACGGGCCCAGCCGAGCTGCGGTCAGTTCTCGCGGTAGACGATGGTGGCGTCGCCGCTCGCGACCATCGGAGGATTGAGCGTGGTGGTGACGCCGGCCGCGCCGCCCACGAGCTCGGTGTAGTACGACTCGTCGACCCCGTCGGTGTCGGCGTCAGCGACGTAGACCACGGCCTCACCGTCGCCGACGATGAAGTAGTCGCTCGACGTGACGGAGGTGTCGACGTCACCGCCCGAGACGAGGGGCTTGTTCGCGAGCTGCGGAGCCCCCGGGACGGCGCCGCTGGTATCGACGGCGTAGAGCTCGTCGACGGCGGAGGTGGGGTCGCCGTTGAAGACGACGAGCGACCCGTCCTGGGCGACGAGGAAGCTGTTGACGTCGCTCGATGCGCTGAAGTTGGTGGTCAGCAGCACGGAGCTCCCCGGGGAGTCGAAGGAGGCGAAGTAGAGATCCTCGCGAGCGCTGGTCGTCTCGTCAGCCGCGTAGAACACGCCACGGCCGGCCGGGTCGACGAGCACGTCGTTGTTCGACGGAGAGGTGGTCTGGCCGATGTCACCGTCCGTGGTCATGGGCCCGCTCAGCTGCACCGGGAAGCCAGACAGGGTGCCCGTGGCATCGCCGAGCCAGAGCTCCATCACGTCCAGGGTGGTGGCGTCGTGGGCGTAGACGAGGGCCTTCGAGTCGGGAGCCCAGATCGCGAGCTCCACGTCCTGCGACGCGTTGGTGAGGCCGGTCGCGCTCACCTGCCTCGGCACCCCGAGGTTGTTGACGTCGACCACGAAGAGCTCGGTCAGCCCGTCGACGTTCGGGTCGGCCATGTAGAAGATCCGGCTGCCGTCGGGGGAGAACCCGTAGTCGTTGGTGCCGGTGAGCACGTCGGTCGTGCTGGCGAAGGTTCCGTTGACGACCACCGACGGGCCCGGAACGCCACCGGGCACGCTGGCGAGGAAGAGCTCGACGATCCCGTCGGTCAGCCCGTCGTTCGTGTAGAGCAGCGACTGGGAGTCCGGCGACCACTGGAACGTCGAGGTGTCACCGGTCGCGCTGTTGTTCGAGACGTTGACCGGCGTAGGCACCGCGGCAGTCACGTCGACGACGAAGAGGTCGGTCACGTCGGTCGTCGCGTGGTCGGCCTCGTAGGCGAGCAGCGTGCCGTCGGGCGAGAACTGGAACCCCGTGTTCACGTCCTGGTTGGTCTGCAGGGGCGGGTTCACCTGGACGGGCGAGGGGGTGGCGGCGAAGGTGTCGACGAGGAACAGGTTGAACTCGCTGTTGACGGCGTCGTCGGCGCGGTAGGCGAGATAGCGACCGTCACTGGACCACTCGTGCCCCCCGCCCGTGACATCCTGATCGCCCGTGGTGAACGCCACGTTGGCCTTGGTGGCGGTTCCGGGCGTGGTACCGGACAGGTCGACCCACCAGATCTCCTCGGAGAGATCGAGGTCGAAGTCGCCGGTGAACGAGACGCGGTCGCCGTTGGCGGCGAACTTGACGTCGGAGAACGACGGCGCCGTGGACTGGCCCAGATCACCGCCGGAGACCGGGGCGGGATTGAGGGTGGTGGAGGCCGAGATGATGCCGCCCTCGATGCTGTTCAGTCCGAGCTCGTAGACCCCGTCAGCCAGGAAGTCACCCGCGAACGCGGCCCAGCGGGGCTCGTCGTGGAACGTGACCCGGGTGGCCGCGGTGTCACCGAGGCTGTCCTGGACTTCGAACAGGACCGACGAGGGCAGCCCATCGGTGGGGGTGCCCGACAGCGCGCCGGTGGCGGCATTGAGCGAGAGCCCCGCGGGAAGGACCCCGTCGGCGATGGTCCAGCTGTAGGGAGGCGCACCGCCGGTGGCGGTCAGCGTCGCGCTGAACGAGGCGCCGATCGACGGCCGGGGCACCACGAAGGTCTCGACCTCGAGGACCGGAGGCTGGACGAAGACCGTGAACTCCTTGTCCGCAGCCTGGCCGAAGAAGTCGGTGACCTGGACCGTGAAGGTGAACGTTCCGCCCGCGGTCGGAACGCCCGAGATGCGGGACCCCGGAGTTCCCGTCGGGTCGAGCACCAGCCCTCCGGGCAGGGCGCCCGAAGACACGGTCCAGGTGTAGTCGCCGCCGGTCCCGCCGCGCGCCACGAGCGGTGCCTCGTAGGGGGAGCCGGCGAGCGCGTCGGGAAGCGAGGGGTCGTCGAGAATCGCGAAGGGCAGGGTGCCGGTGCCGTTGCAGACGACGGTGGTGGAAGCCACCTCGGCCACGTCGAGCACGCCGTTGTCGTCGAGGTCGGAGCCGACCTCGATGCGCTGGCCACCTTCGGCACACTCGGCGCCCGGAGCCACCGCCGTGACGTTCACGAGGCTGTCGATGCCGATCTCACCGTCTTCTCCGTTACACACGACGCTGATGCTGGTGAGCTCACCGCCCTGCAGCACCCCGTCATCGTTGACGTCGGGACCGGACTCGAAGCGGATGCCTCCCGTGGGGCAGGTGACGCCCGGCGGCACCGTCGCGACGCGCACGAGGTCCCTCGCACCGTCGGCGCCATCGAGACCATCGGAGCCGTCGCAGACGAACTGGGTGGACGTGATCTCGCTCGGGTCGAGCACGTCGTCCTCGTTGACGTCGAGCCCCGAGTCCACGCGGCTGCCGCCCTCGGCACAGTTGTCACCCACCGGCTCGGCCGTGACGACCACGAGGCTCGAGAACCCATCGTCGCCGCTGCAGACGAAGGTCGTGGTGTCGATCTCGCCCTCTTCCAGCGTGCCGCTGCCGTCGAGGTCGAGGCCGGCATCGATGCGGTTGCCACCGTCGGGGCAGTCGCTGCCGGGAAGCTCGGGCCGGACCGACACGAGGTTGTCGATGGGATCGCAGACGTAGACGACGTCGTTGATCTCGACGCCCGTGAGCTGGCCGTCGCGATCCTCGTCGAGCCCGCTCGTGATCTGCTGGCCACCAACGGGGCAGTTCTCCCCGGCGGGCTCGGCCGCGATGTCGACGAGCGAGTCGATGCCGTCTTCTCCGTTGCAGACGACCTCGGTGGCATCGACCTCGGTGTCGTCGAGGACGCCGTCGCGGTTGTCGTCGAGCCCGCTCTGGATGGTGAGGCCGCCGAACTCGCCACACGACGGCGCCCCGGGCAGGGTGCGCACGAGGGTGTCGAAGCCGGCCGGACCACGAGCTCCGTTGCAGACGAAGTTCGTGGCGGTGATCTCGCCGTCGTCGAGAGTGCCGTCACCGTCGTCGTCGATTCCGATCTCGACCTTCACGCCACCATCGGCGCAGTTGTCGCCGGCCGGCTCCTGGAAGGTCCTCAGCAGCGCGTTGGTGCCGGGAATGCCCTGTTCACCGTCGATCCCCGGCCCGCCGTTGCAGATGGGCTCGTTCTCGTCGATCTCGTCCTCGTCGAGAACGCCGTTCTCGTTGGCGTCGAGACCCGCCACGACGACCGTGCCGCCGTGCTCGCAGTCGCTCTCGGTCGCGTCGCGGAAGTCGACCAGGGATTGGAAGAGCTCCTCCCCGCAGCCCACCGCGCCCGTGACGAGACCCGCGAGCAGCAGGGGCAGGGTTGTCTTGAATCGCATGAGACCTCCGGCCCTACGGGCAAGGCAGGCCCACTTAACCGTACGGTGAGCAACCGTTTGTCACGACATCGTTCTCTCGCAAACACCAAGCGTTGTCACAGTTCAGAACTCGAGAACCACGCTCACCCTCCGTGGGCCGGTCTCTTCGGTCTCGGGGATCCGGTAGTCGGGGGTCGAGAGCACCTCCTCGACACAGTCGGCCTCCCTCGACGACAACTCTCCGGTGAGGAGCTGTGACTCGATCAGGTGGTCGCCGACCTGCCCCGAGCTCGGCTCGACCGAGGCGGTCCACTTGATCCGCCCCGGGCGTTCGATTCCCTCGAAGCACCGCGCGAGGCGGGGGCTCCGTGCCGACACCTGCATGCGGAAGCCCACGAGCCAGGCGGGTACCTCGGCCGGCTTCGCCGCCAGCTCCGGTCGATCGCTCCGGGCTACCCGGGACGGGGGTGAGGATGGCGCGGGGTCGGGCTCGGGCACGACGGGCGGCGGCCCGGGCGCCCTCGGACCCGAGGATCCCGCCAACGAAGGCTCGGGCTCCGGGTCCTCGGGGCAGCGGAGGAGCAACAGGGCGATCACCCCCAGCAGTACGGGGATCAGCCACCGCCGCGGTCGGCGCGCGCGGGCTGGTCGACGCCGCTTCACCTGCTCGGCGAGCGCAGCCTTGCGGGCCTCGACCTGCCGAGTCCGCCCCTCACGCCGAGCCACGAGGCGCTGCTGCCGCGAAGCGAGCTGGGCCTGTCGAGCCTCGCCGCGCGCCTTGGCGGAGGCGGCGGCGTCCCGCGCCTGGGCCGCTGCGGTCCGGGCGGCCTCGTTCACCCGCGCGAGCTTCGCCGCCCTCGCGGCCTTCGTGGCCCTCCGGTCGGGTCTCATCCGCCGATGCTCCAGCCAAACACCCGCTCACCGTCGTCGTCGGCCCACTCCTCGGGGGTCAGCTTCAGCGGCGTGAAGATGGGCGGAGGCGAGACGTCTCCCGCCGCGAACGGCCAGGGAAGCGGGTCGGACGGGGCCAGGCGCACGCTGCCCGCGTAGACGGTGCCCGAGGGATCGAGCCGGCGAGCGCGGTCTCGCTGCGACGCCGCGTCCCCGAGACCGCCGACCCCGTCGATCAACGCGAGCGCATCCTCGATCAGCGTCTGCGCCCGGCGACGCTGGCTTCCCGGGTTGTCGGGGTCGGCGAGCGGCTCCACGAGCGCGCGTATCCGCTGCAGCATCTCGACCTGACCCGCGCGGACGTCTCGGTTCTCCACCTCGAGGCGCTCGACGAGCTGGGAGAGCAGCCGCAGTGTCTCGCTGGGAGAGACCTCGAGCCCCTCGCGGACCCGGCGCACGAAGCGGGCCACGTCTCCGCGGGCGAGCGGCTCGAGCACCTCGGTTCGCCGCCCGATCGCGGCCCGAGGCGGCTGGCGACGGAGCCCCCTCTCGAAGGAAGCCCGGTCGGCCCGGAACGCCGCACTCCACAGGAGGTCCTCGAGCAGCACGGTGTAGTCCCGGCGGGGCACCAGCTCCTGGAGCGTCACGAGGAGCTCGTCGGTGATCTCGAACTGGGACGCCACGTAGGTCATCCAGCGAAGCGCCAGCGACTGGACATCGTCGGATCGCCGGGACGCCGGCGCGTTCTGGATCGTGTAGGCGAAGGCGCGCAGCGCCTCGGCGAGCTCCCCCTGTTCGAGGAAGCGCACCCCCCGGTGCAGCGCGAGCACGGATCGCTCGCGGAATCCGGTCTCCCGGCCGAGCGAGAGCAGGCGTTGCCCACGCTCGCCCGCCCAGATCGTCTCCCGGAGCGCGACCGCTCCCTCGCCGTAGCGCGCGATCCAGCGTTCGGCGTCGACCCCCTCGCCTCGCTCGATCAGCTCGTCGAGGACCGCCAGCGCGATCGCGTCGAACGCCACCGGGTCCGCGACGTACTCCCGGGCGCGATCGTACAGAAAGCGACGTCGCTCCGACGACAGCGCCATCCACTCGTCGGTCGACCACTCCCGACTCTGACGGAGCACCAGCTTCGCGTCGGTCGCCTTGTCGAAGTCGAACCTCGGGGCGTCCTCTCGCATGGCCCCCACCGACTCGCGGGACAGCCCCGACCGCCGACCCCTGCGCGCCCGCTTTCGGGCCTCCTGGCGAGCCGTGCGCGCAGCCAGCTCCGCGAGCTGCAGATCGATGTCGAACAGCCGAGCGTCGATGACGGACAGGCCACGGACGCGCTCGCGATCGAGCGTGTAGTAGGCCTCGAACAGCAGGTAGCGGAGCAATCGGATCGCCACGGCGCGGTCCGAGAGCTTGGCGTCGACCGCCTCGCCGGCGTTCAACATCGCGAGGCGGGGTCGCAGACAGCGTCCGCGGAGGAGGCGGACCGTCCGGAGCTCCTCGGCCGACAGCACGTCCTCGATGGAGACCAGTCGGGCCTGCCGGCTCACGTCGAACGCCCGGAATGGCGTGGGCGGCTTGGCGAAGCTCCGCCGGTTTCGATTGCGGATCACCCAGTTGTGCAGCGCCAGCGGCCACAACCCCGCCCCCGCCTCGTCCAGGGGCTGCCCGTCGGGGCAGACCCCGAGCGACCCGAGCGCGGCCCACGTGATCGAACCAAAGTCGTCGTCGTGGATGGAGACCCGGCCGGTCTGCGACTCGATCGCGTTGCGGAGCAGCCACAGTCGCACCGCGAGATCCGCGTCGCCTTCGCGCAGCGCGAGCCGTGCGTTGTAGTACACGAGCGTCTGATCGGACGGCCCCTCCGGGAGCTCCACGCCGAACGCCCAGCCCACGAGCCACAGCACGAGCCCGAACATCAGAGGGCCACCCCGATCGCGAGGTTCACGTCGACCCAGAAGGGGAGCCCGCTGTCGGAGACGAAGGAGACGAGAGGCAGCGCGAACTGCACGCGCGGCGTCACGAAGACTCCTCGCGCAAAGTAGACGTCGTTGGTGAAGCCAGCCATCACCGTGTAGCGCCCAGGGTCCACGGCCATGGCATCGAGCCGGGCCTCCTCGAGGTTGGCGATCTCCTCGTCGAGGAGACTCGGGAACACGAGCGCCTGGAACACCTGCCGCGCCGAGAGGCCTGCGAAGCCCGTGGGGTAGAGGCTGTAGCGGAAGCCGAAGTGGGCGGAGAACACCATCTGGACCGCAGGGAACACCCGCGGCACCGCGGTGACGACGCCCTCGGCGAGGGGCACGGTGAGCCCCAGGTCGAGCTCCAGTCGACTTGGTCGGCCGGGCTGCCGGAAGGGCGTCAGGGCGAGCTGCCGGCTGCTTTCCGAGTCCCAGCTCCGGACGTAGCTGACTCCGACGTCCACGAGGGTCCGGGGGCCCGGAAATCGCACCATCCCGCCCACGCGGGCCGAGTTGAAGGTGTTGAGCTCGAAGAGGAAGCTGCCCGTCGCCGCGATGTGGATCTGGTTTCGCCGCCAGTCGAACGCCACGGGCACCGACGCGCTGCCGATGGTTCGGTTGGCGAGCACCCGGAACGGGACTCGATAGCGCGAGAGTGGGTCCTCCTCCGGGTCTTCACCCGCCGCAGCCTCCGGCGACGCCACGACCGGCGCGGGCTCGTCGACGATCGGCTCCTGGGCGCTCGCCGCCGCGAACCACCAGACGGCGAGATCAAGGATCAAGGGGGAACCCCGAGTCGCTCAGTTGCGGGTACTTCGGCACGTAGCAGGTTCGCGCGTAGGTGCTGTCGAACGGAGCACGGACCTGGTAGACACCGGCGCCGTCGAAGGTGGGGTGGTCGCAGAACCGTCGGCAGTGGAGGAGCGTCGGGTCGATGCGAAAGGTGTCCTGCTCCCACAGCGCGGCGCCGAACAGTCGCTGGTCCGGGTTCGCGAACCCGAAGGGCACGGTGAAGCCGAACGCGGTGACCGAAGCGGCGGTGACCTGCTGGTAGTCCATGCGCACCAGGAACGGGAACTGCCAGAAGAGACCGACCTGGTACTCCGTCTCGGAGAAGATCGCGTGCCAGTCGGGCAGGGCGTCGATGGGAAGCAGGCCGAGCAGGATGGCGTCGCAGATCGACGACAAGCCGTCGTAGCCGGTGCCGTCGGTGGGCAGATCGACCCCGGGAGGCAGCGTGAACGAGGCCACCCCACTGTCGATGGGCTTGGTCGGCTCCTGCAGACAGTAGTCAGCGAGAAGGTAGGCGAGCTGGGGGTTCTGCATCAGGTCCGAGCGCACGACGAAGGGCTGGAACTCCTCGGGCTGGCAGAACGAGAACGCATCGTCGCCGTCGGCCGTGATCTGCTCGCCGTTGCCGAAGGTGACGACCCCGAAGTCTCCGAGGTCGACGTGATCGGAGGTCGTGGCGAACTCCGGGGCGAAGAAGGTCAGGTTGTCGACCGTGCCCGCCTGCGCGACGGAGAAATCCTCGATGAACTGGAGGTAGTCCGCCCGCTCGGGGAGGATGGGCAGCGTGTCGACGGAGAAGGGCCCAAACGCAACCTCGAACTCGTCGGGCAGGATGGGGCAGGAGATCGCGGAAGCATCGGGGAGTCCGGTGCTGGTCAGGATTGACGGGCACCACAGCGCCGTCTTGTCGACCCCGGGCTCCGAGAGGGCGCGGCCCACACTGTCGAAGACGAAGGCGCCCACCACCCGCGGCGACGATCGGTGACGCTCGCGGGGGAGGAGGTCGGAGAGCGCCTGCTCCAGAACTGCCGACACGGCCGAGCTGTCCTGGTGCACGCCGATGACGAGCACCATGTCGTTGCCGTTGCGCCGCTCCTCCTCGATCGCCTCGAGGAATCGCACGGCGAGCTCGAAGCGGAATCCGGGACTGGCCACCTCGTCGACGCAGGTCGTCGGCACTCCTTCCAGCTGGAGTCGCTGGCGCTGCATGGCCTCGTGCTCTGCGGAGATCTCCCGGCTGCAGGGAGCGAGGAACCACTTCAGGAGCGTGGGGTTTCGGATCGGACTGCGGAGTTCGGGAAACGCCGAGCGAATCTCGGGGTTCTTTCTCGCGTAGGCATCGGTCGTGAACGAGCCGGTGCCGTCGCGGACCGAGACCTCGGCGCACACCGTGGACGCGCTGCTCGCCTCGACTGGCAGCACGAGACGATTAAAGGCGGCGCGCAGGTTGGTGGTGAGCTCGGGGAGCCCGGTGACCACGAAGCCGTCCGGACAGGGGATCGCGTAGCCATAGGGATTGCTCGAGGGCGGCAGCGGAGCCGCCCCGTAGGCCTGCTCACGGACGGTGAAGTCCCGACGCAGCCCGAGCTGCTGGGCCCGCTGATTCCGCACAGTGGGGAACTGGTGCCGGCCTCGCCACTGCACGAGCGCGTTGCCCTCGTCGAACACCCCGTAGACCACGAAGCTGCGGTTCCCCGGTGCCGTGCTCGAGTCGACGACGTTGTAGATCACGTCTGCCTCGAGGCCGAGCTCTCCGTCGGGATGGTACCGGAGCCGAAGCTCGATGTCGCGAGGCTCGGAGGTGACGCGCAGGCTCGTCGACCCACATCGGGACGTGGCCCCACAGTCGACCGGGACGTGCGTGTGGACGGTCTCGAAGCTGTCGATCGGGGTCCACTCCACGGTCGCGTCGTCGGTCTCGTAGCGGAGCTCGATCACGCTCGGCTCGCCCAGGCCCTGCTCGGCATCGACGTCGTAGAAGACGAACAGGGTCTCCTCGGCCGCGAACCACGCCGCATCGGCCTGGGCGAACTGGGCGTTCACGGGCAACAGGCCGACCTTGCCGCAGCTCGTGGCGACAATCCCGGTCAGGAGGCGAATCACGGGCCAGCCCGCCCCGCCGGCGCGACGACCCGCTCGAAGGGCAGCTGGGACCGCGTGAGCTGACGCTGGAAGCCACGGGCGAGGTCGCGGCGCCCCCGGTCGGCGAGCGCGACCTGGCGGGACCGGGACCCGAAATCCGACGAGGCGTGCACCGAGCTCGCGAGCGCCCGGGGCATTCCCGAGAGCAGCCGAGCCTGCGTCTCGGCGTCGAGCAGCGAGATCCAGGCGGCGAGCGGCTCGATGTCGACCTCGAGGAGCAGGTCGGCGCGAGCCTCCTCGGGCAGCTGGAAGAGCATGTCGGCCACGAGGATCCCCCGGGTCCAGGCGGGGAGGTTGCCGTGGGAGCGCTCGATGGCCTGGCGGAACAGCGACGATCGGCGGGCCGGGTTGACGCTCTCCAGGAGTACCGAGAGCGCCCCTGCCGCGTCGAACTCCTCGCCGAGGTCGGTGATCGCGCGCGAGCGGGCGGCTCCCGGGATCGTGACCTCGCCGCGCGCCGCCGCGAGGACCTCGAACAGGTGGTCGGTCTCGCTCGGGCTCATGCGATTGCTGCGGAGCAGCATCTCCGCCATGCCGCCGATGCGGTCGGAGGGCAACAGCCTCACCATCTCCACCTGCGCGTCGGTGGGGGCGAGGGCGAACAGCAGCGCCCCCGCACGGTCGTCGAGCTGGGCGACGAGGGCGGCGAGCCCGCTCGGACCGAACTCCTCGCGGAGGTTGACCACGATCTGGGCGTCGCTCTGCGAGGCGACGGCAGCCGAGAGGGCGGCCCGGTTCAGCCGCCGATAGAAGTCGGCATCGGCGGGCAGCGTCTCGGAGTCGACCGTCTTCAGGAAGTCGGCCAGCTCGAGCTTCGCGGTGGCGAAGCCGCCTCCGGTGGGCAGGGCCTGCGAGAGCGCGGGATAGGTCAGCACGGCCTTGCCGAGGAGCGGGAGGTCCCGCGAGCGCAGGAGCTCACGCAGCAGCGCCTGGATCTCGGGGTCTGGTGACTCGGGGTCGAGCGCGTCGAGTCGCTGGCTCCACACCTCGGCCTGCTCCTCGACGAACCGTGCCTCCTCGTCCGGAGACGTCGTGGCGACCTCGGTGCCGCCGTCGCCGCGGGCCATCTCCGCGAGCAGCATCTGCTCCTCGATCGTCTGCCGGCCCACCCGACGCCACGCCCAGATCAGCGTGGCGCCGGCGATCGTCCCGAGCACGAGCCCCAACATCCAGGGGAGGTGGGGTAGCAGGTTCGTCCACAGCTCACGAGCGGCCACCGCACTCGAGAAACCAGCTTCTTCCTCCTCGGACTCCTCCGGCTCCTCCTCGGGCTCCTCGGGGTCGGGCTCGGGCTTCCAGGGCTCCCGGAGGTCCGGCGGCAGGGGCTCGAGCCGCAGGCTCGTGATGCCGACGGTCAGCCATCCCGAGGACAGCTTGGCGCGGAGCCGCCGCTCGAGGGCGCGCGCGTCCTCGGGCGTGACGGACTCCTCGCGGGCGAAGGAGCACCGCACCTCGGTGAGGTACTCCTGGGCGTCCACGCTCCCCGGGCCAGGGTCGAGGCCGAGGCCCGGCAGCGACGCCTCTTCCGGCTGGTCGGCCACCGCGTGGGCCACGTAGGTGCAGCCCTTCGAGAAGCACCGCGTGTCGTCGCAGTCCGCGGCGAGCGCGAGGTCGAAGCGGTTCGACACCTGGCGGAGCTCGGCGAGCACCGACGGTGGGATCTGGCGGTCGGGGACGCCCGACTGGGCGAGCGCGGTCGCGGGGCCCAGGTGGCCCAGGACGAGGTACACAGCGGACATCAGAATACCCTCACGACGACGCGGCGGTGGCGGGCGAGGCGCTCTTCCTCCGTGAGGCCCTCGAGTGCGTTCTCGGGCAGCCCCACGGTGTCGGCGAACCCCTCGACCCGAATGCGGTCCCGGGCGACGCCCACCTGCTCGAGGCGGTAGCGCACGGCGTTGGCCCGGTCGGTCGACAGCTCCCAGTTCGTGCGGCTCCCCTCGGCCTGGCCGTTCGCTCCGGAGTGGCCGTTGGCGAACGGGGTCGAGTCGGTGTGGCCCTCGACGGCGAAGTCGTACTTGTCGCCGTAGGGCACGAGCGTCTGGAGCATGCGGTCGAGCACCGCCTCCTGCTCGGAGCGGATGAGGGGGCTCCCGACATCGAAGACGAGGCCGGAGTTGAGCGAGAGCTTCAGGCCCTCGTCGGTGAGAGCGGTGTAGATGACCTCCTGCAGGCCCTCGCTCTCGATGCGCTCGTCGATCGCCTGCTGAAGCGAAGCGAGGCTCTCCGGCTGCTCCTCGCCCGAGAGGTTGCGAGCGATCTCCTGCAGACGCGTGCGGCTGATCTCGGCCGCACCCAGCAGCATCGCGAAGAAGATGAGGAGGTTGGTGATGAGGTCGGCGTAGGAGAGCAGCCAGCCTTCGTCGTTCGAGTAGCTACGGCGCTGCATCGGCTCAGCCCCCCGCCGCCGCCGACGCACGCGACGACCGGGCGATGAGATCGGCCACGCTCTGCTCGGCGCGCTCGAGGACCCCCAAGCGTTCGTCGAGCAGCGTGCGCAGGAAGTGACCGATGGGACCCGCCACCCCGGCTCCGAACGCTACGCCGTACAGCGTCGCCAGCAGAGCGAGCGAGATCGCGGCCCCCATGTTGGTGTCCTCGCCGAGCGTGCGAAACAGCTGGATCATCCCCGTGATCGTCCCCACCATCCCGAACGAGGGCGCGAGCTTGGCCAGCAGCTCCCAGTTCGCGACGGCCGGCTGCCAGCGCGACATCTCCTCGTGCCGGAGCTCGGTGAACGCGGATCGGATGGTCTCCTCGGGCGCGCGCGAGAGCACGAGCTCGACCATGCGCGAGACCGCGGGGAACGGGCTCGACTCGGCGAGCTGGATCGCCTGGGCGCGACGGCCATCCATCCACAGCTCGACGAGCTGGCTGCGGTCGTTCTCGAGGGCGGTGGTGCCCGGGCCGAGCGACCCGAGGCCAGGGATGGTCTCGCGGAGCGCACCGAACGTGCGCAGCGACGTCGTCGCCGTCGACGACGACAAGATGGCCGACAGCGAGCCGCCGAGCACCATCACGAAGGCGTGGAAGTCGAACGCCGAGATGGTCTGGTCGGTCCGCTCGCCGAAGCCGTACCAGACGACGAAGGCCAACAGCAGCAGTCCAAGAAGTTGCACGGGGGTTCCTCTTCGCTACGGGTCGCTGCCCTACGGTTGTTGGCCCTGGAGCTCTTCGAGCTTCTTCCGAACGGCGGGGTCCGACTCGATCTCCTCGACCTCCTCATAGACTTCGACGGCCTTGTCGCGCTCACCGAGCAGCAGCAGGATGGAGCCCTTCGCCCGCAGCGTCGCGGGATGGGCGGGGTAGCGGGCGAGTACGAGCTCGCACCACTCGAGCGCGAGCTCGTAGTTGCCGGCCGAGATGGCCTGCTGCATCTCCGTGCGGGCCTGGCTGATGCTCACGTCGGGCGCATCGGAATTCACCCGCAGCCCCCGCTCCCGGTAGGCATCCTCGAGGGTGCGGTCGGCGGCGGTCGGCTTGGGCGGAACGAGGCGGCTGGCCGGAATCGTGGGCACCTCCGACTCGCCGGGGGTGTGCTCGACGACGATCCGCTGGCCGCTCGCGAGCATCGGGATCTCCACCTCGGTGAGCACGTTCCCGTCGTTCCAGCGCACCTTCATCGCGGTGGTGGACCCGAACCCGAGGGGACGAAGGGCCGTTCCCTCGTCGTCCTCGAACACCTCGTCGACGTCCGGAGGGGGCGTGTAGAGGTAGTACGTGTAGCTGCGCGCTGCGCATGCCGCGCACAACAGGGGAACCAGGAGACGCAGACTCATGGGATCACCGGCAGGAGGGTGAAGTTGAGGAGCGAGATGCCCGCGCCGACGGTGCCGTTGGTGCTCGCCTGCAGCACGAGCCCGAGGTTGGTTCGTCCAACCGGAACGCGCACCGTCGCGAGCCCGGTGATGAGCTCGTCGGGCAGGTCGATCTCGCTCGTGTCGACGAACAACGAGCCCACGGCGATGGGGAGGCTGAAGTAGACCTTACCGCCAATCGAGGTGTTGCCGAGCGCGGGGATGACGTGGTGGTAGGCGGCGCCGAACCCGGCGATGGGCTGGAACAAGCTCAGCGAGAAGCCCGCCAGGTGGCGGTTGCCCTTGCCGAACTGGTCCGTCCAGTCGACCGACACGGACTGGGACGGCCAGACAGGTACGTCGACGAACAGCTGGGTGAGCCCATCGCGCCGGGCCCGCCGCTCGAGCTCGTCAGCGAGGAAGTAGCGGCGCCGCGTGCGGTCCAGCTCCTTCAGCTGGGGATCGACGTTCTGCGCGAAGATCACCCGGGCGGTGGCCACGTCCACGATGCGGATGGAGACCCCGAGCGCGTACTCCTCGATCCAGATTGCCGAGCGCGCAGGCGGATCGTCGCCGCGATTCGCCTCGTCGAGACGGCGAATCTCGTCGAGCCCGATGGGCCCGACCTGGGTGACGAGAGCCCCGTTCTCGACCTGGGTGCGGGGCACCGCGCAGGCCTCGCAGACGCGCACCTGCTCGCCGAGGGTGGCGAGCAGCACGCGCAGCGACCGGGTCTGGAAGTCGCCCGCGGACTCCTCGTAGAGCGGCTTCGTGGCCACGAGCATCGTGGGCACGATGTCCTCGCGGGCGAGGAGTCCGTCCTCGAGGCGCCGGGTGAGCAGCTCGTCGAGACGCTCGAACGCCTCGTTGGTCGCCGAAGGGCTCGCGACGGCCATGGCGGTCAGCAGGTGGAGGAGCATCACAACCACAGCGACGTCTCCAACCCGAACGCCGAGAACCGGACCGGCCCGAGCCGGATGTAGCTGCCGATGTTCGGAGAGTTCGCGAGTGAGGGCATCCACTCGAGAAAGCCGGAGAGTCCAATGCGATTGCCGAGCCTGACGTCGAAGCCGGTGTTGACGATGCCGAACGAGCTCCGCGGATTCAGCTGCAGGTCGAGGTTGAGGAGCTGCTCCGCGGTGAGTCGCTCGTTGTTGAACGGCAGCGAGCCCGGTCCGGTCAGCGAGATCAGGCCACCGGAGAAGAAGAAGTACACGTTCGGCCGGGTGCTCGACCGCAGTCGGCCGATGAGCCGGTGCACGCGGGCCTCGACCATGAAGCCCTGGAAGATCTGCGGCGCGAAGGTCCCTCCGACGATGATCGACCCCGTCCAGTCGCGGGCCCGGGTTCCCGCCTCGATCCCGGACTGCAGCCAGTACATGGGCGGGGCCGGCACTGGCAGCTCACGGTCGGACTGCCGGTAGTTGCGGAACGCGAGCCGCAGCGGAACCGACAACCTCGCCCGCCCCCGCAGCGCGTCGAGGTACTCCTCGCGGGCGTCGGACGCCGACTTCAGGTCCTGGGGGCTGCGCAGGAGGGCGGGTGCGTCCGCCGATGTCGTCAGCGTGCGGCTCCACACGATCGGGAGCTCCGGGTCGAGCAGCGTGAGGCGGGCCCGGAGTACGAGGAAGGCCCCTTCGGCCTCGATGTCGACGAACAGGGCGTGCTGGTTCTCGGTAGAGCCGAGCTCGGCCCACACCGCGGGGTTGTCGATGCCTCTCGCGATCACGGTGGCGTTCGGGCTCGAGTGCACAGTGACCTGGGTGCAGGTCGGACAGTGCACGAGGCGCACGTTGGTGCGGGGGTTCGCCACGAGAGCCGAGGCGAGGTGGTTCTCGACGAGCGATGCGAGACCCGTCCCGAGCCCCACCGGAACGGTCACCGAGGCCACCACCACCGGCGTCGACTGCGGGAACGGCGGCTCCTGCAGCCAGCCGTGCACCATCTCGTCGACGAGATCGAAGGTCGCGAGGTGGACCTGATTGGCGATGCGGGCCCGCGTTCGCTCGAGCTCGGCGTACTGCAGGTCCTCCAGCTTGCCGGCCCGAGCGGGACCCACGAGCAGGGCGACGATCATCGCGAGCAGACTCGTCATCGCAGCCACGTCCACCGTCCCTCGACGCAGATCCCCGGGTGCAGGTTCGTTTCGCGACGGTCTCGGGTCACCATGGCGAGCAGGGCATCGGTGTCACGGAGCTGACCGGCCGCGTACCAGCGGGCGCAGGCGACCGGGTAGGCACGGGCTGGAGGAAGGTTGGTGATCACCTCGAGGTCGCTCGCCGACAGCAGGGGGACCCGGTCGGAGACGCTCAACCGCTCGGCCAGGAGCGCGGACTTGGCCGCGAACGCCACCTTGGTTCCGACCACCGGGTTCACGGTGAAGGCCTCGACCAGCCAGGTACGGCCTGCCTCCTGGGAAGCCGCGAGCTCGGCCGCCACCCGCCCGGTCCGGGAGCCCAGCTCGCGGAGAATCGCCTCGTCGCCGGGGTCGCGGAGATCGGGGTCGAGCAGCCACTGCCGGCAGGAGAGCACGTCGGACTCGCCGAGGCGCCGGCCTCGAGGGGTCTTGACCTCGCCGATCCGCTCGGACTCGGCAACCTCGCCGAACAGCCGCTCGCACTCGAAGGTGCGGGACTCCTCGCGGCTCCGAAACAAGCCCGGCGCGGGATCTCGAGGCACGATGCCGAGAAAGGCGAATGCCCCCAGGACGACGGGAATCACGGGGCCTCCTCGGCCAGGCGAATCTCGCCCAGCACCTGCCACCGCAGCCTCGCGTCGAACACGCGCTGAGAGAGCTGCCCGTCGAAGTCGCCGCTGAGCTCTTCTCGGAACCGTCGCGGGGTGAGGCGATTGTCCGGCTTGCGCAGCCCGTTCGCGATGGCGTTGACGAGCCAGGCGCCGATGCCACCTCGCTCGACCACCCGCCCCTCGAGCTCGTCGCTGACGAGCACCGCACCCGCCGCGTTGCGCACCGTGAGGTCGACGGCAAAGGTGTACTCGCGCCAGACGGGCACCAGCAGTGTGCCGGTGCCGAGCCCGAACAGCCAGTTGCCGAACGTGGGGCGACGGAAGTAGGGCCGCCTCGAGCGGAGCACCAACAGGAGATCGGGCTGCGCAGCGTCACCCTCGGCTGCGCCATCGTCGTCGAGGAGCTCGGCGTCCTCGTTCGGCGACTCCTGGACCGCGACGGTGGCCCCCTGGTTCAACAGGAGCTGGCCCACGTGATCGCAAAGCCGACCGTTCTCGGCGGGGTCGAGGTAGTCGCCGGGCAGGCAGCGCACGGTGACGGCGACGCCGGCCAGGTTGGGTCGCGAAGGATCCACCACGACCGGGTCGTGCAGACCCGACATCGGGTGGTACGCGCGGACGCAGCCCACGAGGGCGAGCCCCACCAACGCACGCAGCGCCTGCCACGACCGTGACGGCGCCGTCATCGAGGAGCGAGGTTGTCGGCAGCCGCGTGGAATCGCCAACTCCTGATCCGTGCGAGGAGGGTGTCCCCGAGCCCCGACGTTGTACACGGTGCCGGCCGGACCGGCACCCCGTTTCACGGTGTGCGCTCGGCCATCAGCCGATCGATCGCGGAGCAGACTTGCTCTCGCGTCACGTCACCTGCGGCGATTCTCGAGCCGCAGAGATTGACCGCCGCGGGCAGCGCGCTGCATCGCGCCAGCCAGGCGTCACGGGCCGGTCCCCCACCCCTGGCAATGTCCCGGAGAACCGGGGGTGCGACCATGTTGACCGTCTCGGCCACGGGAAATCGAACCACGTTGTGGAGCGCGGTGAGCAGCTTCGGCCCGACGAACTGGGGCACCATGGGACCGTCGTGGGCGCGCACCATCCGCTGGGCCACGAACTGGTAGAACGCGAGGAAGGGATTGTCCTTCCGGAACATCAGCCAGGCGTTGTGGACGTGACGACGGGCCCGGAGCCGTCCCCGCTCCTCGTCGACCCACACCTCGCGACCCACGGCGAAGGCCTCGTCGGGTAGCACCAGTCGCTCTGGCGCGAACACGAGCACGTCTGCGTCGCACCACACGACCGGGTCGTGCCCATCGTCGAGTGCGCGCTGGAGCCAGGCGAGACGCGCGAGGTCGGTCGCCACGACGGTCCGCTCCGCACATCGAGCCCGCAGGTCATCGGGCAACACGTCGAACAGGGCATCGTCGACGAACCGCCACTCGAGGTCCTGGGTGCAGGACCAGGCTCGAACCGAGTCCAGGCAGCGCTCGAGCCACGGCTCGGGGAGCGGGGTGCGGTGGGACTGGAGGACCAGTCCGCTCAACGGGAAGCCTGACCTGCGTGGAAGCGGAGCACCGCGGCGGTGTTCTGCTGTCCGTCGGGGCAGAAGTCCGCGTTGAAGGCACCGCAGAAGTCGGTCCCCGCCACGTCGAGGCACGTGTCGAGCGCCGTGAGGTCGAGATCCAGCGGGAAGTTGGCCGCCATGAGGTCGGACGGGTCCCGGACCGGGCCGAGCCCCAGGAGGCGCCCCACCGCGCCGGAGACGACGTTGGCCTGGAACTGCGTCGATTGGCGGTCGTTCTCGGAGAGGAACGCGAAGAAGATCTCGTCGTCTTCGGCGTTGCCACAGTTCGGGGGCGACCCCAGGCCGATCTGGCCGGGAACCGGTGGGTTCCGGGTGACGACGACCATGTGGTAGTCGTCGCGCAGCTCGGGTCGAGCGGTGACCAGGTGGATGCCGTTGGGGGAGGGCCCGTCCGACGAAGGTGCGAACGGCGCAAAATCGGCGCGGACGGCCTCGAGTAGCGAGTCGCGACGCGGACCGGATCCGTAGCCGACGAGCAAGCCCACGAGCGACGGGTCCGACGCCTGGAGGTTGCGATCGGCGTCGACCTCGACAGCATCGTACGAGAACCGTCCGTCGACGTCGAGGTTCACGAAGACGAGCACCGCGGGATCGACACAAATCTCCTGGTCGCAGACCTGCTCGGGCGTGCAGGCGTCACAGGGGTCCACCTCGAAGGAAGCGGTGTCGCCGGTGGGGAGGGGTCCGGTGTCACCCGTGGGCGCGACGCCAGTGCCCTCGGGAGGCGGCGATGGCGGGGGCGCTCCGAGACCGGAACAGGCGGCAGTCGCGAGCAGTATTCTCGGGCAAGAGCGAACCATCCCAGACCTCCGAGCGTCCAGCTTACCCGAGACGATCGCGACCCACGGCGTCTACTGAGCGCGTGGCTCGCTCGGCAGGTCGCTCCGCCGCTGGGGGCCAGCGGCGAGAGCCGTCGTCGAAGCGCGCGGACGAACCCACGAAGGCGCGGTCGCGGCGAGTCGACCCTCGCTGCGGCCGAGCGGCTCAGGGACGGCTGGCAGGCACGGACCGCGACGTGATGCGGGCGGGCCCGGGCGTCTCGGCGTAGCGGGGGTCGCGAATCCGGTTGTCCTCGTCGACCAGGACCACGGTGGGGACGTGCTCGCGCGCCTCGTCCTCGGACATCTGGGCTCGGGTCGCGATGATCACGAGGTCGCCGGGCGTGAACCGGTGGGCAGCCGCGCCGTTGAGGCAGACGATTCCGCTCCCCCGGTCGCCGGCCAAGGTGTACGTCTCGATGCGTTCCCCATTGGTGACGTTCCACACCGCCACCCACTCGTGCTCGAGCATCTCGGCCGCGTCGAGCAGGTCGCGATCGATGGTCACGCTGCCCTCGTAGTGGAGGTCGGCGTGGGTCACCGTCGCGCGGTGGATCTTCGACTTGAACATGGTTCGCTGCACGGGTTGCCTCCAGGATCCCGGCCGAGGTTCGGTCCAGGTCCGACATCGCCAAGCCCTCGCTTCGTACCTTCGGACGGGATTCGAGGCGAATCAGAGGCTGTGGAAGGGCAGCACGTACTCGTCGGCGTCGGGCAGCGGGAACGATCCGTCGAACAGGAACGAGAAGTCGAGCTCGACATCGACCCCCACCTGTTCGATGCCCTGGATGTACAGACGACCCTTGCCGTCGCAGTCCGACAGCTCGGGGTTGTCGTAGGGCTGCTCGGCCAGATCCTCGCGGAAGCGCGGCAGGAACACCACGTCGTACCAGTAGGCGTCGGGGTCGCGAACCCCGATCCAGCCCACGGGCTCGAGGGTGCAGTCCTCGGGAGACGCCCCGGTGGGACCCACCATCGACATGTCGACCTGGATCGAGTCGAAGCGGCCCTGCAGCTGGGGCGAGAAGAAGTAGACGTTCCCCCTCGCCTCGAAGGTGTCGACGTCACCGCCCGTGGTCGAGATGAACAGGTCGGTGCGGAATCCGTCGGGGGTCGAGGTGCCCTCGAAGACGTCGCGCCCGGTCAGCGTGCCCTCGACGAGGCTCGAGTACACGAAGCGCTCGAACCCATAGGCCTCGAGGCGGTAGAGGCTGTCGCGCGCGGTCCCGTCGAACTCGAGCCGAACGCCCTGGTCGTCGCCTACGACCGCGTCGCCCTCGAGCGTACGGTCGGCGTCGGAGGTGCGGCCCTCGAAGGTGGTGGGGTCACCATCCTCGACGACGTCGGCTGCCCAGGTGAGCCAGCCGTCGTAGAACGTGGAGTCCTGCAGGCGGCAGTCGTCGAACCACGCGACGCCGTCGGCCTCGCCGACCGTCTCGGCTCCGACGGTGAACTCGCCGCTCCAGAAGTCGGGGCAGCCGACCTGCCGCGTCTGGAGCGAGGCGACGTGACCTCGCCAGACCGCCTGCGTGTTGACGGTCTTCATCGTGGAGATCGCCTCCTGGAACACCACCTGCCAGTCGATGGTGTCGACGTCATCGGGCAGGGGAAAGGCGTTCTCGGCCTCGGTCGGCGCCGTGTCCGTGGCGGTCGCGTCGTCGTCCGAGCCACTGCACGCGACGAGCAGGAGCCCCACGGTCGACATCCCGATCACGGGTCCTCCGCCGTGTCTTCGAGCTCGATGGCGAGGGTCGCCTCCCACTCGAAGCCGATGATGTCGGGGTCGGCGGTGGTCTGGGTGGTGAACCAGGGAACCCACACGTCGGTCCCGAAGTAGTTGTGGAAGATCCGATTGGCCGCGGAGTCGTAGCCGAGCTGCCAGGTCACCCCGTCGGGCGGGGTGTCGGGCTCGCGACAGTTGGCAGGCGAGCCACTGATCACGGTGTGGGTCACGTCGAAGACGACGGTGCAGGTGGGACAGGTCGCGTCGACGACCTCGGCTCCGGTCAGCGCGTACTCGACGTTGCACACCCACGGCAGCGGGGCCGTGTCGATGGTGTCGGCCGTGTCGATGAAGTTGACGTACTCCCGGATGGTCAGGGATCCCGTCATGAGCCCACCCGAGAACTCCCACTCGCCGAAGTGGCGCAGGTACAGGAAGTTGTCGGGAATCACGTCGACGACGTCGGGCTCGTTCGTGTCGCGCGGGATGAAGACCGACGTGTCCTGCGGAAGCAGGATGGGGTCCTCGCCGGTGTCGGTGGCGGGTGGCGGGTCGGCGGGCGCGGGATCGTTGCCCCCGCATGCGAGCGCGAGCGCGGCCAGGATCGTGCGTGCGATCACGGGGCCTCCTCCTGGGTGGGCAGCTCCTGCAACGGGTAGAGGAAGTCCTCGACCGCGGGGCGCGGGAGCGCGGCCAGAATAGCCGCGAAATCGAACTGGATCTCGCGCGACCACGACGGATCCTCCTCGTCGGCCGTCTTCAGGTCGAGGTTCCGGATGAATGCGGTGCCAACCCCGTCGCAGTCGAGGTTGTCGATCTCTTCGAAGGGGAAGGCGCCCCCCCGAGCGGGGTCCTCCTGCCGGTCGTACTTGGGCAGGAAGTAGACGTCGAACCAGAACCCCTCGTTGCCGCGCACCCCGACATAGCCGAGGGGCTCGAGGGCGCAGTCGCCGCCGAACTCGAGGTCGAAGCGCACCGAGGTGTAGCGGGGCAGCCCGGGCTCCCAGGAGGGCAGGTTGTCGAGCTCGGGGGACACGGTGAGATCACCGGTTCGGGTGTCGGCCGGGCCGAACCCGGACTCGAGGTGCACCGCACCTTCGAGCGACAGCGCCGTTCCGCCCCCCCGCGCCCAGGTGGCATCGAGCTCCCCGCGCAGCCCGCTCGCCTCGGCCGGACCGACCAGCGCACCGGCGAGCTTGCGCACCACGACGGAGCTCGTGTACTCCGAGCCCGTCAGCGCATCCTGGGACTCTCCGTCGTACTCGAACCGCACCGCGCCCGCGGCGTCGACCACCCGAGCATCGCCGAGCAGCACGCGACTGCCCGTGCCCACCCCGAGATCCACGTCGGTCTCCCAGTAGGTGAACCCGACGAAGGTGTTCTCGCCTGGGTTGGTGCACTGGTCGGCCCACGCGAGGCCGGGCAGCGTCTCGCCGTCGTCCAGGTCGAGGTCGGCGAGCCGCTCCGGCGGGGCCCCGAGCCACACGTTGGGGCAGTTGAACGTCGCCTCGTCCATGGTCGCCCGGTGGGCAGCCCACACCGTGGCCAGCGTGGTCCGACCCGCGATCGCGAACGCATCCTCGACCGCCTGCTTCAAGTCGAGCTCCTTGAAGTCCGAGGGCGGCTCTGGCGGCTCCTCGACCCGGAGTGCGCCGACCTGGGTGCCCGATGGCGGAGCACCGGTGCACGCGACGAGAATCGGCAATGCGAGCCAGATTCGAGATTGGGTTCCCATGAGGGAGGCCTCCGTCCTTGCCGGGCATTCTTGCAGGCTCATCGGTCCGCGGCAACCCGGGACTCCCGCAATCCTGCACGAATCGGGTGTCGATTCTGCCCGACGAGGTGCAGTTTCGAGAGGGTCCGACCCGCACCGGCCCGAATCGTCTGCGTCGAAGGGCCGGCATCGGAGTTGCAGCCCCGCGGCGACCCGAGCCCGCGCGGCTCTGGTAAAACCTCTTCATGCACATCGAGCTGAGAGGGGTCAGCAAGACCTTCGGTCGGGGCCAGAACGAGCACCGCGCCGTGCAACGAATGAGCTTCGAGGCACACTCTGGCGAGGTCCTGGGAATCCTCGGACCCAACGGGGCCGGCAAGACCACGATGATCCGGATGCTCCTGGACATCCTTCGTCCCGACGAGGGCGACATCTTGATCGACGGCGCGCTCCGCGCAAACCGGGAGTCCTCGTTCAAGGCCCGCACCGGGTACTTGCCCGAGGAGCGCGGACTCTACCAGCGCCGCAAGGTTCGCGACGTGCTGTGGTACCTGGGCGCGATCAAGGGATTGTCCCGAGACCGAGCCCTGGCTCGTGGCGAGTCGCTGCTTGGCCGCCTCGGGCTGGACGGCTGGCAGAAGCGACGCGTGAACGAGCTGTCGAAGGGCATGGGCCAGAAGGTCCAGATCGCGTGCTCCCTGCTCCACGATCCCGACCTGGTGGTGCTCGACGAGCCCTTCTCCGGCCTCGACCCCGTGAACGTCAGGCTCGTCCGTCGACTGGTCGCCGACCTCCGGGCCGAGGGCAAGGTCGTGCTGCTCTCCACCCACCTCATGGCCGAGGTCGAGGCGCTGTGCGACCGCATCGTCATGATCCACCAGGGCCAGAAGGTCCTCGAGGGACCCGTCGACGAGGTGAGGCGCACCTACACACCGTGGGACGTGATGGTCGACCCGGGTACGGACGTCTCCGATCTGGCGACGGTGGCCGAGGCCCAGCACGACGCGACCACGACCTGGCTCCGCCTCGTGCCCGGGGCCACGATCACCACCCTGATGCGCGAGCTTGCCGACCGCGATCGGACCGTGCGCACGCTCCGCGAGGCGACCACCCCGCTCGAGGACATCTTCGTGGGGCTCGTAGGCACCGCACCGGTCGAGGCCCCCGCCATGGAGGCAGCGAAGTGAGAGGTCTGCTCTTCACGATCGCCCTGCACGAGTTCCGCGCATCGGTCATGCGGGCGTCGTTCGTGTGGATGACGCTCGGGATGCCCGTGTTGATGGGGCTGTACGTGCTCACGGTCACGTCGATTGGAACCTCGGCCGCACAGGCGACACGGTCTTCCGGCACCGGCCAGGCCGTCGCGCTGGTGGACGAGGGCGGTCTACTCGGTGATTCCGAGGATTTCACCACCTTCGACTCGGTCGACGAGGCGGGGCGGGCGCTCGACCAAGGCAGCATCTCGGGGTTCGTGGTGCTCCCCTCCGACTACGTCGAGAGCGGCAGGCTGGATGCGTACACCGAGTCGTTCGACTGGTGGGCGGTCAGCCAGCCGCGTCGCATGGCCGGACGGATCCACGACCGGCTCCTCGAGCTGGCCGGCGTGGACGACGCGCTGTTGTCGCGCCTCGATCAGCGCGCGACGGTGACCCAGTTCCAGCGCGCCGAGGACGGTCAGTTCGTCGAGGTCGACCAGGTCCTCTACTTCGCCAGCTTCCTCGTCCCGGCGGGCACCATCGCGGGGCTCGTGTTCGCTCTCGCGATGAACGCGAGCCTGCTCCTCGCGAGCGTCGTCGAGGACAAGGAGAACAAGATGATGGACGTCCTGCTGTCCTCGGCGCGGGCGGACGATCTCCTGTTCGGCAAGGTCCTCGGCATCGTCGGAGCAGGACTCCTGCAGCTCGCGGTGTGGGCGTTCATGGCGGCACCGCTCGCGCTGGCGGCGCTTCTCGCCACGGTGTCGGACACGAGCCTGCTGTGGTCCGTGATCTCGGTCCCCCGATTGCTCCTGGCCCTCGGCTTCGGGGTGATGTCGTTCCTCTTCTACGGCGTGATGCTGGTCGGCCTCGGCTCGTTCGGAAGCTCGTTCCGCGACAGCCAGCAGCTCGCGGCGGTCGTCATCATGATGCCGATGGTCCCGGTGGTGGCGCTCCCCGTGCTGGCCACCTGGCCCGACGGCTTCGGGTCACGGTTCCTGTCGTTCTTCCCTCCGACCACGGCGCCGGCGATGATGCTGCGGGTCACGTTGGCCGAGGTGGCCTGGTGGGAGCTCGCGCTGTCGTTCGGCGTTCTCGTCGTCAGCATCGTCGTCGCCGTGCGCGCGGCGGCGAGGCTCTTCAGGGCCGGCACACTCCTCTACGGCAAGCGCCCCTCGCTCGGGTTGCTGTGGGAGGCGCTGACGGGGCCCATGTAGGCGGGCCCGCGAGCCGTCGATAAACGAAGGCCATGCCGCTCGACCTCGAAGCGGTCCTCGACAAGCTGTGCGCGTCGTACGGGCCCGACAATCCGCTCAATCGCCTCGAGACCCACGCCATGCCCAACCGGCGCAAGGTCATCGAGGCGTACAACCACCTGCTGCACGTCCTCTACGTGGGATTCTACAGCACCCGTCCCGTGGAGCCGGCCAACCTCCGTCTCGTGCTGTCCGAGCACCTCCTCAATGCCTCCGAGCAGCTGACCATCCAGATCCACCGCGCGGCCGCCTGGGAGGACCGCCACCAGCCGCCGGCCAGCCAGCGCCACGACTCGTGGTGCCAGGAGCGCGTGCAGCAGCTACTCGAGTCGCTCCCCGAGCTTCGCGAGGTCCTCCACAGCGACGTCGAGGCCGCATTCCGTCGCGACCCCGCCGCCGAGAGCATGGAGGAGGTGGTGTTCTCCTACCCCTCCATCTACGCGGTCACTGCCTACCGCCTCGCCCACCAGCTCTACGTCCACGACGTCCCGGTGATCCCGCGCATCCTGACCGAGCACGCGCACGAGCGCACCGGCATCGACATCCATCCCGGCGCGATCATCGGGCGGGGCTTCTTCATCGACCACGGCACGGGTACGGTCATCGGCCAGACGGCCGAGATCGGCGACGACGTTCAGCTCTACCAGAACGTCACGCTCGGCGCGCTGTCGGTCCGGGGCGACGTGGAGCGCCAGCGCAAGAAGGTGGTCAAGCGGCACCCCACCCTCGGGGATCGGGTGACCGTCTACGCGGGGACGACGATCCTGGGGGGCGATACTGTGGTCGGTGCCGACTCGGTGGTCGGCGGAAACGTGTGGCTGACGCGGAGCGTTCCGCCACGGTCGCGCGTGTTCCGCGGGCCCAACGGGTCGGACCCTGCCCCGGAGATCCGCACGCCATGAGCATTCGCCAGGACGTCGTCGACGCCATTGGAAACACCCCCCTCATTCGCCTCGCCGGGCCGTCGGAGGCGACGGGCTGCGAGATCCTCGGCAAGGCCGAGTGGCTCAACCCGGGCATGTCGGTCAAGGACCGCGCGGCGAAGTTCATGGTGCTCGACGCCGAGCGGAGGGGGGTGCTGAGGCCCGGCGGCACGATCGTCGAAGGTACGGCCGGCAACACCGGCATCGGGCTCGCCATGGTGGGACGGGCGCGCGGCTACCGGGTGGTCATCGTCATTCCCGAGACGCAGACCCGCGAGAAGAAGGACATGCTGCGGCTGTTCGGGGCCGAGCTCGTCGAAGTCCCCGCCAAGCCCTACGCCGACCCCAACAACTACGTCCACGTCGCGACCCGGCTCGCGGAGCAGATGGGCGCTTTCTACGCGAACCAGTGGGACAACCTCGCCAACCGCCAGGCCCACGTCGAGGGGACGGGACCCGAGATCTGGGCGCAGACCGGGGGCCGCATCGACGGATTCGTCTCCGCGATCGGCACGGGAGGCACGCTCTCGGGAACGGGGGCCTACCTCAAGAGCCAGCGGCAGGACGTCACCATCGCGCTCGCAGACCCCTACGGTGCCAAGATGTACGCTTGGTTCACCCGCGGCGAGCTCGCCACCGACGTCGAGGGCGGCAGCGTGTCTCAGGGCATCGGTCAGGGCCGGGTCACCGGCAATGTCGACGGCGCGGTCGTCGACCGCGCCTATCGCATCCCGGACGCCGAGATGGTGGAGGTCGTCGACGCGCTCGCCACGAACGACGGCCTGCTGATGGGCGGCTCGGCCGGGATGAACGTGGCGGGGGCGATCCGGCTCGCCCGAGAGATGGGGCCCGGGCACACGATCGTGACCCTGCTCTGCGACCACGGTAGCCGCTACCAGTCCCAGCTCTGGGACCCCGACTTCCGACGGGAGAAGGGCTTTCCCGTGCCTGACTTCCTCACCCGGGTCACCGACGTGAAGGCGCCGCTGCAGTAGCGCTCAGGAAGCCCCTTCCGGCGAGGCCGGGGTGAGGTCGAGGTGCTGCTCGATGAGCTCGCGGAGCATCGCCGGGCGGACGACGTCCTTCTTGAGCACCGCGACCACCTGGGTCGGGTCCCAGATGTCGAGCTGGATCGAGCCGGGGAGGCCCGACAGCACGACCACCGCGGCATCGGGCGCGGTCCGTCGAACGTCGGCGAGCAGCTCGAGTCCGTGTCCGTCGGGGAGGGTGAGGTCGAGCAAGATGAGATCGTACCGAACCTGCCCGAGGAAGCGGCGGGCCATCGCGATGGTGGAGACCACGTCGAGGTCGAGGTCGCCGAGAGACTGCCGGACCATGCGCGTGTCGGCGTCGTCGTCGGCCACCACGAGCACCCGGGTGCCGGTCATCGGGGCGGTCATCGTCGGCAGCACCACCGTGAACCGAGCCCCCTCGCCGAGCCTCGACTGCACGTCGATGGTGCCTCCGGCGCGCTGGACGAGGCGACGCACGCTCACGAGGCCGACTCCCGAGCCCCCCGTCTCCTTGGGGTGCAGGCGCTGGAAGAGCTCGAACACCCGCTGCTGGTCGGCTCGCGCGATGCCGCGCCCGTTGTCGGAGACGATCAGGGTGAGTCGGTTCTGGCCGGTGCGGCACGACACGTCGATGCGAGGCTGGTCGGCGGTAGCGCCGTGCTCGAAGGCGTTCTCGACGAGGTTGACGAACGCCACCTCCGCGGCGGTGCGGGCCACGCTGACGCGACCGGTGTCACAGCTGCCACCGAGCCGGATCCCTCGCTCCGAAGCCTGCTCGGTGAAGCGACCGAGCATGGTGTCGAACCAGGACTCGAGGACGAGGTCTTCGAAGGGGGGCGGCTCGCGACCGTGGCTCGACACCTCCCGGAGGTCGTCCAGCATGCGCTCGAGATGGCCCAGCGTCTTGGTCACCGTCCGGAGGTTGGTCGCGCCTCCTCGGACCTCGAGGTCCTCTCGGACCTCGGCGAGCTGTTCGCCGAGCAGCTGCACCGGTCGCCGCAGGTCGCGCGCCACCACGGAGAACATCTCCTCGAGCTGCTCGGTCTGGCTGGCGAGCGAGCGGTTCGCGTCGCGCAGCGACTGGCTCATCACCCTCGCGGTCTCCTCGGCGTGCTTGATGCGCGTCACTTCGACGAACGTGACGATCACGCCGTTGCTCTCCCCAGACAGCGAGCGGTAGGGCACGAGCCGCATGAGCAGCCAGGCACCGTTGACGTCGCGGATCTCGCGCTGCACCGTCGTGTTGGTGCTGATGACGGTGTCGGCGTCGTTCACGAAGTCGATCACCATCCGGTGCGTGAACTCGCGGATCGGCAGCCCGATGTCGTGGTCGGCCAGGCGCACCACCCGCTCGAGGCCCGAGCTGAAGCGGCGCACCCGGAGCTCCGAGTCGAGGTACAGCGTGGCGATCTCGGTGCTCTTGAGCAGGTTCTCGAGATCCGCGGTCATCGTCATCAGGTCTTCGTTCTTGCGCTGGTACTCCTGGTTGACCGTGTAGAGCTCCTCGTTCACGGAGTGGAGCTCCTCGTTGGTCGACTGGAGCTCCTCGTTGGAGGCGATGAGCTCCTCGTTGGTCGACTGCTGCTCCTCGTTCGTCGTCTGGAGCTCCTCGATCGCCGCCTGCAGGGTTTCCCGCGTGGTCTGGATCTCGCGTTCGAGGTCCCGGATCCGGTGGGTCGCGATCTCGTCCATCGTGACCGGATCGCCCTGCTGGTCGTCCTTTCGCACCATCATCTCGAGCAGGTAGACCGTCTCGTTGACCCCCCGAGGAAGCGGCACGAGCCAGACGAACACCTCGTGCTCGGCGACCCCGCGGACCCCGAAGCCGACGGGGGCCTTGGTCTCGTCGAGCCGACGCACGGCCGTCGTGAACGCGGCCACGAGGTCGACGGGAAGGAGCTGGCTCAAATGGTCGGTCGGCGAGCCCTTGCCGAGCCGGAAGAAGCGGTTGGGGTCGGCGAGGAGCTCGACCAGCCGACCGTCGGGCGTCACGAGCGCCCCGGTCGTGCCGGTCGCTTCGAGGTGAGCCTCCAGCACCCGAGCGCGACGGGCGTGCTCCTGTGTCTCCTTGACCACCCGGTTGGGCTTGGGGTCTCGCGACGGCTCGATGAGCCGCGGCATCGGAGTGTTGCCGGTCTTCAGGTAGAGCTGCGACACGCCTCCGACGCGCGTCACACCGTCGGTGATGGGCCCCGACGTCTCGGCCTTGCCGAGCAGCAGCAACCCGGTCTCGGGACGCAGCGCGTAGTGAAGCGACTTGAGCACCCGCTCCTGCCCTTCGTCGCTCAGATAGATCAGCAGGTTGCGGCAGCTGACGAGGTCCATGCGAGTGAACGGCGGATCCGAGACCACGTTGTGGTTCGCGAAGATGATGCGCTCTCGCAGCTCGGCAGCGACCAGGTAGTCCATGCCGTGCTGGCGGAAGTACTTGACCTGCAGGGCCGCGGGGACGTCGTTGACCTCGCTGTAGGAGTAGGTGGCCCGCGACGCTCGGCTGATGGCTGCATCGTTGATGTCGGTGGCGAAGATCTTGACGGGGATGTCGAGCCCGTGGGCCGCGAGGGCCTCGAGCATCACCATGCCGATCGAGTAGGCCTCCTGCCCCGACGAGCAGGCCGGGGTCCAGATGCGCAGCGGCTCCCGGGTCCCCCGTTGGGGAAGCCACTCCAGCAGGTAGCGCTGGAGCGACTCGAAGGTCGACGGGTCCCGAAAGAAGCGGGTGACGCCAATGAGCAGGTCCTGACGGAGGAGCTCGAGCTCGCCGGCATCCTCCTCGAGCCGGCTTCGGTAGACCGGGGCGGAGCCAATGCCGCAGATGGCCATGCGACGCTGGATGCGCCGGTGGATCATGCGCGGACGGTAGGTGCGCAGGTCCGTGCCCGTGCGCTGCTTCATCACGGCCAGAATCCGCTCGACCTCACCTTCGTCGTCCAGATTCGACTCGACGTCGGTGGTGCGAGCCCGACACAACAGGGCGACGCGCTCGGCAAGATCGGCAGGATTTCCCGTGTGATCGACCAGCGCCAGGTTCAGTGCGCTTCGCGGCATGCCGTCGAACGTCGCGCTCGACGGGTCCTGGACCAGCACGGCTCCACCGTGCTCCTTGACGGCCGCAATCCCCCGCGACCCGTCGCTCCCCGAGCCGGAGAGCACCACCGCGATAGCGCGCTCCTGCGCTTCGGCCGCGAGCTGACGGAAGAAGAGATCGATCGGCAGGTTGATCGGATGCCCAGGACCGCGCTGCTGCTCGACGAGCATGAGCATGCGGCCCGAGACCACCAGGTTCTGCGCCGGCGGAATGACGTAGACGTGGTTGGGAGCGAGCGGCATGTTCTGCGTGACCGCAGCGACCGGCATGTCGGTCCGCTTGGCGAGCAGCTCGGGCAGGACGCTCTTGAAGTCCGGCGACAGGTGGACGATCACGACGAACGACGCGCCGGTATCGGAGGGCAGGGCGGTGAAGAAGCGCTCCAGCGCCTCGAGCCCACCCGCCGAGGCGCCGAGTCCAACCACGAACGATGCGTTCACGAGTTCCCCGGGGCGGCGAGCGAGCGCACCGATCGCATCGAGCTCCGAGACGTCAGCATGCAGGCTCCCTCACTGCACAGTTATCGCAGATGCTCTCTGCCGCGACGAGCCAAGCCCGCCAGCGCACCGCGGGACGACCTGGGTGAGACCTCACCAAATCGGCAACCTCGACGCTCTTCGAGAGGGGGATCGTGAGACCAGAGGACATGCTCGCGGACACCATCGAGAGAGCGCGCAGGGAGCGTCTCCGCTTCGTGATGTTCTGGGGCCACGAGCCCCGGGGACGCTCGGCGGTGGGACCCTGGATGCTGAGCCAGTGGTTCCCCGCCGAGTTCGAGGTCGACGGGGATCGCTATCTCACCGCCGAGCACTTCATGATGGCCGAGAAGGCCCGATTGTTCGGAGACTCCGAGATGCGCGACGCCATCCTGGAGAGCGGACATCCCGGCCAGGCCAAGGATCTCGGCCGGCGGGTCCGGGGGTTCGACCAGATCATCTGGAACGCCGAGCGCTTCGACGTCGTGGTCCGCGGTAACCTCGCCAAGTTCGTTCAGAACCCCCCGCTACGCGACTACCTGCTCGCGACGGGGCACCGCGTGCTCGTCGAGGCTTCGCCTCGCGATCACGTCTGGGGCATCGGCATGGGGGCCCGTCATCCCGACGCCGAGAACCCCGCAGCGTGGCGAGGAGAGAACCTGCTCGGCTTCGCGCTGGCGGTGGTGCGGGCGCGCCTGCGCGAGGGCACGGCGCCCCCTCGGTGAGCGTTCGGGCGACGGGCCGTGGCTCGACCACCCGCTCGAGCGAGAGCGAAGCTCGCTGGGCCTCCACTCGTCTCAGAAGTGCAGGACCGGACCGGTCGCGAACACGACCTCCTGGAGGCCCGGACGCTCGAAGACGTGTCCGACCGCGACCTCGACGTCCACCCCGATGTGGGAATTCGCCCACACGTAGCCCCCACCCGCTGCCACGATGGCCGGCAGGACCCGACGCTCCCCGTCCTCGAAGACGAAGTCGAGGGTGGGTCCCACGCCGACGTAGCCCGTGAAGTGCTCGCTCGCGTGAAACGGCTTCTTGAGCAGCACCTCGACGGGCATCACCGTCGTGCCGCGTCCCCGGAACAGCAGCACGGCCACCTCCACCTCGAGGACGCCGGGGACCAACTCCCGCTCGTAGAAGGGTCCGGCCCCGAACACGAGATGGTCCCCCATGTCGGAGAGGGTCAGCCGATGGAATGCCGTGAGGCTGCTGACCTTCACGCCGAGCAGGTTCTTGCCGTGGTGCGCCTCGTCGACGTGATCGACCCCGACCGACTCGGGGGATGCCGAGGCCGCTCCCCCGAGCCCCAGCGCGAGGGCGACGAGAGTTGCCTGCGCAATCCGAGCCATCCACCGCGCCCGAGGGTTCCGGGTGGTCTCGGCCGTAGCCTTCTTCGCCATCGAGCTTCTCCCTGTCTCTCACGCCTTCACGGCGCGTGAACTGCAAAGCTCGATCCGAATTCGTATCTGCAGGGTTTCCCTGGTTTACTGGCAAATTCGCGCGATGTCCTCCCTCGGACGAGAACCGATATGAATCATCTCGGCACCGAATGGCAACAGGATCGTTCAACGACCCAATCTGGCCCGAAACGAAACAGCGCCGTGACAGGCACGAATCTTGCTGCAAGGCCACCAGCCATGTCGCTGGAGGTGGTGCATGTCGCACTCGATTCTCGTCCCTCTCGACTACACCGGTTGTGCCTACGAAGTCGCGGAGCAAGCCGCCAACTATGCTGTTCGCCTGGGCCTCGACGTGGTCTTGTTCCACGCCGTGGCGCTGCCTACCGGGGTCACCTGGGCCACGCCGATCGGGGAGGGGGTGGTGCCTCCCACCGCCCGGGAGGTCCTGCAGGACGACGCGAAGACCGCTCTGGCGGGCTTCGTGAACTGTTTTACGGCAAAGGGTCTCAACGTCCGCATCGAGACGCCCGAGGGTGACCCCGTGGAATCCATCGTGGCCCGGGCCTCTGACTCCGACATCGAGCTCGTGATCATGGGGACCCACGGCCGAACGGGCCTGGAGCGGTTCGTGCTCGGCAGCGTGGCCGAGCGGGTGCTGCGGCGTGCCCCGTGTCCCGTGATGGTGGTGCGCAGCGAGGATCTCGAGGGTCATCCCGGTCTCACGCCCGCGCAGGCGGCGGTTCAGGCCGAGGGCGAGGGCTGACGGAAGCGGCTGGCACGATCCTCGCAGCCCCTCCGAGCACCAATCCGTAAAACCTGTGGAGAAACCATGGAGATCCAGGCCTTCTTCGACGAGGCGACGTGGACCCTCACCTACGTGGTCTACGACAAGGACACTCGTGACGCCGTGATCATCGACCCGGTGCTGGACTACGACCCCCTGGCCATCAGCTTCTCGACCCAGTCCGTGGACAAGGTCACCGCGTTCGTGGCCGAGCACGGGCTCGACGTCCACTACATCCTGGAGACCCACGCCCACGCGGACCACATCTCGGGCTCGCAGCTTCTGAAGAAGCGGCTCGACGCCGCGGTGGCGATCGGTGAGCACATCCAGACCGTCCAGGCACTGTTCAAGGGCGTCTTCGACCTGCCGGAGGAGTTCGCGACCGACGGCCGGCAGTTCGAGCTCCTGGTCAAGGACGGCGAGAAGCTCTCGGCGGGCAGCTTGCCCATCGAGGTCATCCACACCCCGGGGCACACCCCGGCCTGCGTGACCTACAAGATCCACGACGCGCTGTTCACGGGTGACGCGCTGTTCATGCCGGACTTCGGCACCGGTCGCTGCGACTTCCCCGCCGGCAGCGCCGAGGACCTGTACGACTCGATCGCGAACAAGCTCTACAAGCTGCCCGACGAGACCCGCGTGTTCGTGGGCCACGACTACATGCCCGGCGGTCGCGAGCTCCGCTACGAGACCACGATCGGGGAGTCCAAGGCGTCGAACAAGCAGCTGACCGCCGCAACGCCTCGCGAGGACTTCGTCAAGTTCCGCACGGAGCGCGACGCCACGCTTCGTCCGCCGAACCTGATCTTCCAGAGCGTCCAGGTCAACGTCGACGCGGGCCGGCTGCCCCCGGCGGCAGGCAACGGGCGCAGCTACCTCAAGCTGCCGATCGGCGTGTTCGGGGGCAGCGAGCCCCTCGCCTGATCACGGACAGACCTCGTCGGTCGTGACGGTCCCCACCGTGAGCACCGAGCGTTCGGGATCGAAGTAGAACCCGCAGTTGCTGCTCGACGTGATGGTGACCCGGTCGACCCGTCCGTCGGGGTCCTCGACCTGGTCGAACCACAGCGAGGCCCGACCGTTGTCGCCGCCATACTCGACGACGACGTCCTGGATGTCGACGGTGGTCGTGTGGCGTCCCACCTTGATCCCGTCCCAGGCGCCCGGGTACGGGATGTCGAGGACCGACGTGAGCACCGTCGGGGTGGGGCCTGCCTCGAACACGATGCCGGCCTCGTCGCCGGTCCCGACCAGCAGACCGACCCCGGCGTCGAACGTGAGCGTGTTGCCGGAGGCCACCGAGAGCACGGCCCCCGTGCCGGCTCCCACCGTGACGGTGCTCACGAAGTGGTAGGGGACACCCAGCTGCTCGAGACGCACGTGCTCTTGGAGCCGTGACTCTCGGAACACGATGGGTCCTGGGTAGGTCGACGTCGCGTCCAGCAGCTCTGCAGACGCGATCGGCCACGTACCGAAGGTGGGTGAAGGCGTCTCTTCACGCACCGTGCACGCGTTGTTGGTGTACGAAAGCACCGACGGCCCGTTGCAGGTGCCGCTCCGGGTCACGTAGACGCAGCCGTCGCGGTTGTCGGTGAGCACGGAGTCGTCGAGGCTGAAGGTCACCCACGAGCCCACCTCGAGGCCGTACTTGGACGAGTCCGAGATCACCAGCTTCTCGAGCACGATCGCGGGCTCCTGGGTCGAGCACCCGTCCGGATCCACCAGCTCGAGAGCTCCCCCGAGCCCCGTCGATGCGCCGCCGGCGTGGGCGATGGTGACGCCCCGAAGCCTGGAGGGCACGCCGCCCGCGTTCGCACCGAGGCGCACGCCGACCCAGTCGCCGGTCGCGGGGACGGGCTCCGCGCTGTCCATCACGACCCCCAGCTCGTCACCGTCGACCACGAGGCTCCCGTCGTGGCTCGTTCCCACCCACAGCCGCGTGCCGGCTGCGAACCGCATCTCGACCCCATCCTCGATGGTGACCACCGGGTCCTGCGGGCCCTCGATCGACAGGTTGCCGGTGATCTCGTAGATCTCGTCGAGAAGCGGCCAGGTGGCGTCGCTAAGCACGGTGCCCGCGTGGATCTGGATCGGGAGCCCGTTGCCCGCGAACGACGACGACGCGTCGAGGGCCCCGAGCGTCTGGGGCGGAAGCTCGATCGGAGCAGCTCCGTTGCCCGTCAGCTCGTTGCCCGAGAAGCGGCTGCCGAACGCCAGCCCAGCCGTCGAGCTGATCGACACTCCGTTCTCGTCGTTGTCCACGAACCGGGAGTTCGTGACCGACGGCGCGCTCGTGCCGACCACGGCAAGGCCGTCGGCATCGGAGTACCGCGAGACCACGAGCTCGATGATGGGGGAGGCGTCCTTGAGGTAGAGGTTCCCGAAGTGGTTGTCGCCACCGTGCTCGATGGTGAGGCCGCGAAGCTCGCTTCCGTTGTCGTTGGCGCCGATGGTGAGCCCGTCCCAGGCGTCGGACTGGGCGATGACGTCCGCCGACCCCGTCATGAGCACCCCCTGCTCGAGCCCGGACACGATCAGCCGCCCACCCTCGTTGTTCCCGATGCGGAGTCCCGCGGACCGCTCGAACACGATCTCCACGCCGTCCGCGATGGTGAGCACCGCCTGGGGTCCGTCCTGCACGTCGATGGTGGCGTTGGCGACGACCACGTAGGGAAGGCCATGGTCCTCCCAGGTGCCCGCGAAGCGCAGGGTCCCGGATTCGAGCTCGATCTCGTCGACGGCGTTGCCGGTGAGCGTACTGGAAGGCGCAATCTCGTCCGCCACGCTGCCTGGCAACGAGATCGGGCGACCGAGATTGGCCGTGATCACGTTGCGCTCGAAGCTCGGCCCCCAGGTCTCGTCGAGACCGATGCGGGCGAGCTCGGCCGACCTGTCGATGGTCACGCCGTTGCCCGTGTTGCCGGTGAACGCAGAGTCGACCACGGTGATCGTTCCCGCGTCGACGTGCAGGCCGTCGTTCACGTTGTTGCGGGACGTCACGCCCTCGAGCACCAGGTTGCCCGCGTTGAGACGGATCCCGCCGAAGCCGTTGTCACCGGCGTACTCGACGAGGAGCCCCGCGATCGACGAGCCCTGATCCCGAGAGCCGACGGTCAGGCCATCCCAGTCCCCGGGCAGCGGCGACCCCTTCGCGGAGGTGAACGAGACCTCGTTCACGGCGCCGTCGACCACCAGCCGTCCCGTGTCGGAGACCCCCACGAGCAGACCCGTGCCGGCCGCGAACTGGACCAAGGCGCCTCCCTGGATCGTGAGGACGGGCTTGGCCGTGCCCTCGACCTTCACGTCGCACGACACGGTGTGGAGCAGGGTGCTCCGCCAGGTCTCGTCGCGCTCGAGGGTGCCGCAGTGGTCCTGGACGCACCCGGGCGTATCGTCAGGATTGAAGCCCCACACGGTGTCGTCGCAGTCGTCATCGTTGGCGACGAACCCGTCGGGCCTCGTACAAGCGCGGTCCGTGATCGCGGCCGAGCCGTAGCCATCGCCGTCGTCGTCGACGTACCAGACCCGCGTGTCCTCTTCGTCGGTCTCGGGATTGCAGTCGTCGTCGACCCCGCCGTTGCAGACCTCGGCGCGATCCGGGTGGACGAGCGGTTCGTCGTCGTCGCAGTCGAGGGCGAGGGCCTCGGGCACCGTGCCGGCGGGGGCGGTGCAGGCGAGCGTGGGTTCGGCTGCGAGGTCGCCGAATCCGTCCTCGTCGGCGTCGACGACCCAGGGGTCCGGACCGAGGACAGCGGGATCGGCATCGTCGCAGTCGTCGGCGTTCGCGACGTGCTCTGCCACCGGTTCGCAGGCGTACACCACCGTCGTGGGGTCGCCCAGTCCGTCGACGTCGACGTCGGCGTACCAGGGGTCGGCGTCGATCGCGCCCTCGTAGGGATTCCCGTCGCAGTCCTGGTCGACGGGGTCACAGGTCTCGTCGGCACCGGGGAAGCGCGTGACGTCGAGATCGTCGCAGTCGCCAGCGTTCGCGACGTAGTCCGCGCTCGGGGCCGCGCAGGCGCTGATCTCGGTGCCCGCCACCCCGTGTTGGTCCCCGTCCTCGTCGAGGTACCAGGGCGTGCCCGCCACGACGTCCTCGTCGGTGGTGACGTCGCAGTCGTCGTCGCGCCCATCGTTGCAGATCTCGGGCTGATCGGGAGCCACCCTGGGGTCGGCGTCGTCGCAGTCGCCGCCCACGAGGCTGGACCCGGGGTCTCCCGGGCAGGCGGTGGCGCCGGTCGCATCATCGCCAAAGCCGTCCCCATCGCCGTCTTCGTAGATCGTCACCTGGTCCGTGGGACTGTCGTCGGGCTCTCCGTCGCAGTTGTCGTCGATGCCGTTGCAGCGCTCTTCGGCGCCGGGGTGGATCCCCGCCTCGCGGTCGTTGCAGTCTCCTCCCTCGGCCACGAAGCCCTCGGGGGCGACGCAGGCCTCGCGGGTCCGCGCGTCGGCGCCAAAGCCATCGCCGTCGTTGTCTCCGTACCAGAGGGTTCCGGGTGCCCCCGCGTAGGGGTCGCCGTCGCAGTTGCGGTCCACCTCGGTGCAGTCTTCCACGGCGCCGGGCGCGATGTCCGCGTCGGAGTCGTCACAGTCGAACGCGGCCTCGATGCCGTCGCCGTCTTCGTCGACCACGGTGGCGTTGCGGCAGCCGACCAGGCTGATCAGCAGGTTCAGGAGCATGGGGGACGCACTCCGGCTGGGAGTGCCTCCATCGGAGCCGTTCCGCCCCACGTACAGTCCCCCCACCGTCACACCCTGTGCCGAAGCGGCGAGCCAAGCCATTCGAGAGCGGCGTGTCAGCCCTCGGGCGTGCCCAGGTCGTCGATGAAGCGACGCTCGAGGCCCATGCCCCGAACCAGTCCTCGCAGGGGCACCCCGGCCCGGGCGAGGGTCGCCATGACGACGACACTTGCCGCGTCGAGATCCGCGCCCCGCGGAGGGTGCTGGACGAGCGCCTCGCTCTCGACCACGAAGCGGTGATCGGGCAGGGCCTCGTGCAGGGCCTCCAGGGGAGGGTCGCCAACGATCGCCCAGCGGACGACCTCCTGCTCGCCCGACACGCTCTGCAGCGTCCCCTGACGGGTGCAGCGCCCGTCCCGCATCATCACCACCCAGTCGCAGAGACGCTCGAGCTCGGTCAGGTTGTGAGAGCTGACCACGAGGGTCTGGCGCCCCCGGAGACGGGCGAGCGCGTCGCGCAGGCCCCGCGACTGGACGGGATCGAGACCGGCGAGCGGCTCGTCGAGGAGGACGAGCCGGGGCTCGCCAATCAGGGCGCTCGCCACGGCCACCCGCCGCCGCATCCCGTGGGAAAGGGTGGCGATGCGGTCTCGTCGCCGCTCCGCCAGGCCGACCACCTCGAGCACGCGTTCGGCCTCGCGGCGCGCTCGGCGAGCCGTGAGGCCCTGCAACCGACCCAGGTGATCGAGGAGCTCGACGGGAGCGTGGCGCTCGGGGAGCGCGGCATCCTGGGGCAGCACCCCGAGTCGCCCCTTGAGCTGCACCGGCGAGGGGTCGGTCTCGCCGAAGACGGAGAAGCTCCCGGCGTCCGAGGGAAGGAACCCGCTGACGATCGAGAACGCCGTGGTCTTGCCGGCCCCGTTGTGGCCCACGAGGCCGGCCAGCGCCCCCTGGGGAACCGAGAAGGACAGCCCGTCGAGCGCCTGGTTCGTGCCGAATCGCTTGCTCACGTCCCGGAAGGCGAGCGCGCTCACAGGTTTCGCCGGGCAAAGAGGGGCACCGGCGCCACCGCGAGCACCACTGCGAGCACGAGCTCGACGATCACGCTCGTCATCCAGTCCCCGCCCGGACCCCACAGGGCGTCGAGCCAGGTCTGGGGCAGTACGACATCGATGACGTCGGCGAGCGCACCCACGCCGAGATCGTCGAGCAGGCCAGGACCAAGCGCGGCGAGGAGCCACGTCGAGAGCGTGCCCACCATGGCGAGAACCCTGGCCCAGGCTGGCGAAGCCGTGAGCTGCGACGCCGCGATGCCGATTCCCACGAACGGCAGCCCGAAGGCCCACGACCGCACGGCGAAGGTGGCGACGTCCCGAGCGAGGACGAGCGGCTCGGCGACGATCATCGACGCGAGGGTGACCCCGATGGCGGTGAGCGTGGCCACCGCGACCGCGACGGTCGTGACCCCCACCTGCCCGAGGAAACGACCGAGCACGAGGTCGAGCCGCGAGGTGCGGAGCGCCTCGAAGCGGATCGCACGCGACTGGACGTCCAGCGCGATGCTCTCGGCGCTCGCCGTGGCCGCGAAGAACGGGATCAGCAAGGTCGACAACCCAAAGTAGAAGAGCGCCGCGGGGTGGAGCCCGAGGACCCACTCCACCACCGCCTCGTCGCCGAACGTCCCCTCGATGGTCTCGCGATAGCCGGGCGAGGCCACGAGCTCGGCGAGCATCGCGCCGGGGATCCGCGTGGCGGGGACCCCCAGCTGCTGGGCGACCTGGTTCTCCATCAGGCCGACCACGCGCGTGAACAGATAGGACCCTCCGCCCATCGCCGCCGCGACCAGCACCACCAGAGCCAGCGCCCGCCAGGTGCGAACGGCCCGCAGGACCTCGAAACGCCCGACGAGCAAGACGTCCCTCATCGCTCGAGCGCCGTCAGGGTCTCCACCACCGCCGGATCGATGAAGCCGAGGGGGTCGAGGACCTCGGGCTCCACCCCATCGAGCTGCTCGTCGGTCAGCGTGTCCCACAGAGCGTCCTCCGCCTGAAGGAGGGCGTCGATCGCGTTGCGCGCGAACTCGAGGCCCTCGCGACGGGTCGGCGCGCCGTCCCGAGCCGCGTCGAGGAGGATCTCCGACTCGTCGACGAGGATGGCGTTCATCTCCGCGAACGCGTCGTCGATCTGCGCGAGCTGCTCGTCGGTCGGTCGAGCCTGCTCGAGGAGGGCCTGCCGCGCCTGGGCCTGCCGCATCGCGACGGCATCGGCCATGGCGTCGAGCCGCTCTCGGCGAGACACCTCCGGAGGACGCTCCGGCCCCTCGATCCCGAAGGCCTCGTCACCCTCCACGATCGGTTCGATCTCGGGCTCCGGCGGGTCGGAGACCTGCTCCGGGGAACGGGGGCGCGAAGAGGCCCGCACCGGCCGCTCGCCACCGAGCGCCCGGGCAATCTGGCGGCCCACCTCGCTGCCCGCGTCCCGAGGGCGGGTCTCGCACTGGTCGAGAGCGTCGCGGACATCGCCCAGCTCGCCCTGCAGCGAGAGGCGCCCCCCCCCGAGGCCCACCACCATCGCAACCGCCGCGAGCACGACGTGACTCGTCGACCAGCCCTCACTCGCCATCGCCGAGCTCCGGATGATCGAGGAACGACTGGAGGATGATGCAAGCGGCCTGCTGGTCGATGATCTCCTTGCGGCGCTGGCGGGACACGCGGGCCTCGATGAGCTGTCGCTCGGCGTCGACAGAGGTGAACCGCTCGTCGACGTAGTGCACGGGCAACTCGAACCGCTCGCGAACCGCCTCGCCGATCTGGCGGGCGAGCCGTGCAGAGCGGGCCTCGCTGCCGTCGAGCTCGTAGGGAAGCCCCACCACCACCGCCTCGATGCCCCGTTCGGCGATGTCGTTGGCGAGACCTTCGACGTCGCGCTTCACCGACCGGCGCTCCACGGTACGGAGTGGGCTCGCGATGAGCCGCGTCTCGTCGCTCACCGCCACACCGATCGTCTTCGTGCCGACGTCCAGGCCCATGACCCGTCCCAAGGGTTCCTCCATCGTGACGGACGGGGATCTTTACCCGTCGAAGCGCCCGAGGCACCGGCGAGGATTGGGACTTGCCAACGGCGGGTAGCAGGATACTTCGCTGGACATCTGTTCAGAGAGCTGCCATGCCGGACGCACACGTACTCTCGCAAGGCGACGAGGTCGTCACGGGTCAGATTGCCGACACCAACGCGGCCTGGCTCTCGGACCAGCTGACCACCTTGGGCTTCACGATCCGGCGACACCTCGCGGTGGGCGACCGGCTGCCCGACCTCGTGGAGGCCCTCCGCGACATCGGAGCGCGCGGTGGGCTCTGCATCTGCACCGGGGGCCTCGGCCCGACCGACGACGACCTCACCACCCAGGCGGTGGCCGACGCCTTTGCCCGCCCCCTCGAGCTCGACGAGGAGGCCCTGCGGCAGATCCGGGAGCGCTACGCGCGCGCGAGCCGACCCATGCCCGCCGTCAACGAGCGTCAGGCCTGGCTTCCCCGGGGGGCTACCCGCCTCGACAACGACTGGGGTACCGCCCCGGGCTTCGCCTTCGAGGGCGGAGAGGCCTGGTTCGCCTGTCTCCCGGGGGTTCCACGCGAGATGCGAAACCTGTTCCGGGAGCGGGTGCTCCCCCTGGTGCGCAGTCGCTTTGCCCTGCGTCCGGGTCGGCTCGTCACCTTGCGTTGCGTCGGCGTCGGGGAGTCCGATCTCCAGCAGGTGATCACCGGGTGGAGGGTCGAGGGGTGCACCGTGAGCTTTCGAACCAAGCTCCCCGAGAACCACGTCAAGCTGCGCTTCGAGCCCACGGTGAGCCCCGACGCCGTCGTCGCCGCCGTGGAAACCATGCTGGACCGCATCGGGCGCTGGGTGTTCACCGTCGAGGGTTCGCCGGCGGTCCTCGCAGGCTTCGACACGGGCGGAGGTTCTCACGCCGAGACGGTGGCGCGTCTCGTCGCGGCCCGAGGCCACACCCTGGCCGTGGCCGAGTCGTGCACCGGCGGGCGGATCGCCGCCGCGTGCACGGCCATCCCCGGTTCGAGCCGCTGGTTCCTCGAGGGCCTCGTGACCTACTCGAACGCCGCCAAGGTGCGGCTGCTCGGGGTCGCCGAGGCCGACCTCAACACCCACGGGGCGGTCAGCGAGCCGGTCGCCCACCAGATGGCCAGCGGGGTCCGCGAGCGCGCGGGCACCACCTGGGGCATCGGGGTGACGGGGGTGGCGGGGCCGGAGGGCGGCAGCCCCGACAAACCGGTCGGCACCGTTCACATCGCGGTGGCGGGTCCCCGCGGCACCACCCATCGCCGCTTCCAGCTCCCGGGCGACCGGGAGCGCATCCAGAACCTCGCCGTAGCCTCGGCGCTCGAGATGCTCCGGCTCCGCCTCCTCGCCTGACGGGGAGCGTTCTCTTCCCTCCACCTTTTTCCGCGGACAACTTCTGGTCTGTCGACGAGTTCTAGACGTCTCTGACGGGCGCGAACGGAGGGGGCGCCCACCACCATCCTTCGACTACGGAGCCATCATGGCTGACGAACGCAGCAAGGCCATCGACGCCGCCATCGCGTCCATTCACCGGCAGTTCGGCAAGGGCGCGATCATGCGCTACGGCGATGCCGAGATCCCGCAGGTTCAGTCGATCTCCACCGGCTCGCTCGGGCTCGACATCGCGCTCGGTATCGGCGGGCTTCCCCGTGGTCGGGTCGTCGAGATCTACGGCGCCGAGTCCAGCGGCAAGACCACCCTCGCCCTGCAGGCGATCGCGCAGGCCCAGAAGCTCGATGGCACCGCCGCCTTCATCGATGCCGAGCACGCGCTCGACCCCAAGTACGCGCGCAACCTCGGGGTGAAGGTCGACGAGCTGTTGATCTCGCAGCCCGACAACGGTGAGCAGGCCCTCGAGATCGCAGAGACGCTCGTGCGCTCTGGCGCTATCGACGTCGTGGTCGTCGACTCGGTCGCCGCGCTCGTGCCCAAGGCGGAGCTCGAGGGAGACATGGGCGATGCGCTTCCCGGCGCTCAGGCCCGACTCATGAGCCAGGCGCTGCGCAAGCTCACCGGAGCCATTCACAAGTCGCACTGCGTCGTGATCTTCATCAATCAGCTCCGCGAGAAGATCGGCGTGATGTTCGGCAGCCCGAAGACCACGACCGGGGGCAAGGCGCTGAAGTTCTACTCGTCCGTCCGCATGGAGGTCACGCGCATCGGCGCCGTAAAGAAGGGCGAAGAGGTTCTCGGCAACCGCACCAAGGTCAAGGTCACGAAGAACAAGCTCGCACCTCCGTTCCGCACCGTCGAGTTCGACATCGTCTACGGAATTGGCGTGTCCCAGGAGGCCGAGCTCGTCGATCTGGGCGTGAGCACCGGAATCGTGCGCAAGAGCGGCTCGTGGTACTCGCTCGGCGAGCAGCGAATGGGCCAGGGCAAGGATAACGCCTGCGCCTATCTCCGTGAGAATCCGGAGATGGCCGAGCAGATTCGCGATCACGTGCTCGAGCACTTCGGGGTCGCGGAGTCTCTCGACAACGGGGTAGCGGTGCACGAGCCCTTGGTCCAACCCGAAGCCTGACCCAGTCCTGACAAGTTGCGACGGCAGCCGGGGACCGAAAACGTTCTCTCCAAAACGAGGGCCCCCCGGCTCGTTCTCTTCCACGGGTTGTGTCGAATTTCTTGTCGTGGGGGCGCTCCTCCCCCCTCCTTCGGCCACCCGTCGAGACCAGGACGAAACGGTGAGCCGTCGGTTGCCACCCGTACTGGACGCGGCGATTGTGGTCGACGTCGAGGCCACCTGCTGGGACGCTGCCGAGGACCCGGTCTTGGCCACGACTCAACGCAACGAGTGCGAGATCATCGAGATCGGCGCCGTGCGCTACCCCCTCGACGACGCGCCCCCATTCCGGGGCGTCGTCCGCCCCCGTCGGCACCCGAGACTCTCCCGATTCTGCACCTCGCTGACCGGGCTCACCCAGGCCGACGTCGACGGCGGACGCTCGTTCCCGTCCGTCTATGCCGACTTCGTGGCCTGGTGCGGAGACGGGGACGTCGTGGCGAGCTGGGGAAGCTTCGACGCGCGGCAGCTCGCTCGGGACTGCCGCCGCCACGACCTGCCTCGACCCGCGTGGCGCTCGGTGAACCTCAAGCCGTGGTTCGCCAAGGTCGCCCGACACCGGGGGGCGCCCCGCAATGGCTGGATGAGCCTCGCCCGTGCCCTGGATCTGGCCGGGCTCGGCTTCGAGGGAACCCCTCACCGCGCGGTGGCGGACGCTCACAACACCGCGCGGCTGGTCGCCTGGGCGAACGAGGCGATCCGCGACGCGGGCTGAAAGGCGTGGGGCCGACCAGCCCGCTGACCCGTGGCTCACTCGAGGGTGAGCGAGAGTCCTGTCGCCCCGGGCGCGATCGGTGGCGCGACTGCCGCCGGACCGTCCTCCTGGGTGCCTGCGTTGCCATCCCGATCCACGTGCGCCTTCAAGATCAGCTGGTCCGGAAGCGGCCGACGCGACCACATCGGCAGCATGTCCTGCTTGGTGATGCGGAACGAGATCGGGAAGGTCGGATTCGGGAAACGCTTCGCAGCGATCGGAGGCCCTCCGCCCGCCGCGGAGCGCAGGCTCACGAACAGCACGCCCGAGGCGTCGCGGCCCGGCGCGAGCGCCACGGTGCCTTCGGCCAGGACACCGCCACCGCTCGCCGCCGGAGCCGGCGCCGCGGCCTGGGCCGGCGAGCCATCGCGGGTGAGCGTGACCTGCAGACCCTCCGCACCCCTCCGCACCCCTCGTACCACAGAAAGCGGCGCATCTTCCTTGGTCATTGCGTTCCCGTCGAGGTCGATGCGCACCGTCAGCGTGAGCTGATCAGGCACGGCCGTCGCCCCCCCACCCATCGCGCGCATGTCGGCGGTGGTGATCTGGAACGGACCCGGGAATCGGGCGGGAACCTTGATGGCGGCCACCGGCGGCCCCGCGTTGTCCGGGCCCTTCACGCTGACGAAGACGACCTCGTTGCCGAGGAGCGTGCCTCGGGCCGCGGGGTCGATGTCGATCGTGCCACGCACGATCAGGTCACCGCTCGGCGGCGGGGGAGCGCCGGGCGACTTCCCGTCCGCCAAGGCCTTCGCATCGGCCAGCACCCGAGTCAGGTTCGGATTGTTCGGGTCCTGCGCGATCGCGGCCTCGAGCGCGGTCACCGCCTCGTCGAAACGGCGGAACTCCATGAGCACGAGCCCCTTGTAGAAGAGCGACAGCAGGTGGTTCGGATCGTCAGCCAGCACCTCGTCGAACGAATCGATCGCCTTGTCGCCCATGCCGATCATCATCCGGAGAACGCCACGATACGCCCGGCCGTCCTTGTTCTTCGGGTCGATCTCGAGAACCTGGTTGTTGTACTCCATGGCGGGACCCGGCACGTTTGCCGAGAGATACAGCTGGGTGAGCGTGTTCAGCGTGGAGAGGTCCTGGGGATTCTCCTGAAGCTGAGTCTCGAACGCTTCCACCTGCGCCCGGATCTGCGGAGGCGCCCCCTCGAGGCCCTCCGGAGCTGTGTTGTCCTGCGTCACGATGTCGCTACCCGTGATCGGGTCGCCCTCGCGGCGCTCGCGGGTGTCGCTCTGCAGCCCGATGTAGAGCAGGCCGACCACCGCCACGGCGGTGAGCGCGGTGAGCGCTCCGCGCCACTCGGGCGCGAGCGCGTCCCAGAAGGCCATCACTCCCGCAGGCGGCGAGGCCTTGTCGGCCGCCGGTGGGGCACCGGCCGTGGACTCCGCGGGAGCCTCGGCAGGCGCATCCCCTTCGCCATCGACATCGTCTTCGAGCTCGCGCAGCGCCTGCGCTCCGCGGGCGAGCAGCTGCTGGCGCTCGACCTCGTACTGCCCGGGGTCCATCTTGGACTTCTCGACCTCGAGCTGACGGAGCGCCTCGACCACTTCGTCGCGCGTGGCGCTGAGATCGATCTCTCGAGCTTCCTCGTCGATCGAAGCGTCCGACTCGACCTGCCGAGCAAGGAAGACGTAGCCGAACACCACGCCCAGCACGAGCACGGCCAGCGGGGTGAGCCAATCCTGATCAGCGCCGCCGTGGGGATTCGCGGCCCAGGCTGCAGTGGCCCAGATCAACAGCAACGTGGTCACTCGTCCTCCAGCTCGGCGAGCAGACGCTGCTCGTAGCGATCCTTGGCCACCGCCCCGGTGTCGGAGGGGAGTTCGTCTTCCTCCTCCTTGCTCCAGCGAGAGACCGTCGCGGCCACGAATGCTCCGCCGCCGAGCAGGAACAGCGCGGGGCCGAACCACACGATCCAGTTGAATCCACGATTCGTGGGCTCGAGAAGGACCCACTCCCCGTAGCGGTCGACGAAGTAGTCCTTGATCTGGTCTTCGGAGTAGCCGATCCGCGCCAGCTCGCGGATGCGGTTCAGCATGTTGACCGCGGCTGCACTGGTGGAGTCCTTGACCGACATGCCCTGGCACACCGGACACCGCATTTCGGCGCCGAGCTTCATCGCCAGCCGCTCGGCCGCCTCGGGCGAAGGCTCGGGCCCCGGGGGGACCCCTTCGATGAGCACCGGCTCCTCGGAGCCCGCGGCAGCGGCCGGCTCCTGCGCGAAGGCGCTCGTGAACAGCAACATGAGGAGAGTGGTCATTGGGCCCGAATCCGGTCGAGCTCGGCCCGGAGCTTCTGGGGCGTCAGCGGGCCGACCTCCTTGTGGGTGATGCGACCCGTGCGGTCGATGAAGAACGACTCGGGCACGCCGCCGACGCCGTAGTCGAGCGCTACCCGACCCGAGCTGTCGTCGAGGTTCGGATAGCGCACGCCCCGCTCCCCCAGCGATGCCATCAGCTGGGTGTAGGGGGGCCGGCGCATCTGCATCTCCACTGCGGCGTTCTCGTCGCTGTAGATGATGCCCAGGAACTGGACGTCGGTGTACTCGCGCGCCGCCTGGAGCAGCATCGGATGCTCCATCTTGCACGGCCCGCACCACGTCGACCAGAAGTTGATGAACACCGGCTTGCCCTCGAGCTCGTCGAGCGTCCAGACGTTGCCCTGAAGATCCGCCAGCTGGAAGGTGGGCGCATCGCGGCCGGTCAGCTGGTCGGGCAGCGCCTTGGGGTCCTTGCCGAAGCCCGACGCGAGGAGGGCCACAATCAGCAGGGTGACCGCGACCCCCACCCCCATGATGGGCCAGTTGACGCGGTTCATGCCGCCGCCTCCTCCCGACGCCGGCGCGCCGCGGGCAACAGCACGATCACCGAGCCGCCCGCAATGACGGCCATCGAGACCCACAGCCACACCTGGAAGGGCTCGTGGATCACCCGCACGATGATGTTCTGCTGGGTCTCGCTCACCTGGAGGATCGAGAAGTACAGGTCGTGGGTCGGCGTGCTGTGCACGGCAGGCGTGAAGATCGGCTGACCCGCCATCTTGCCCTGCAGGTAGCGGTTGAGACGCGGCGCGAAGTCACCGACCCCGTCGACGGTGAACGTGGCCACGGTCGAGACGCGGTGAGGCTCGTTGCGATCCTCGGCGCCGAGGAACGTGAACTCGTAGCCAGCGAACTGCGCGGACTCGCCAGCGTCGAGGTTGAACTCCTGCTCGGTGCGGAAGCCCTTGGTCATCGCGAGCGAGAACACCGCGAGCATCACCCCGTAGTGGGCAATGTGACCGCCAAATCGACGTCGAGCCTTGGACCACACCCGTTGGGCAGAGACCTGCAGGCCCTCGTCGGGCTTGCTGGTGAGCCTCGCGCGCACGGGCTCGACGAACTCGTTGAGGTTGGCGTGGAGGGCGAACCCGATGAGGGCGATCGTGATCACCGTCCACGGTTGGCCGTAGCCGAACGCGATGGTCAGCACGCCGAACACCACGCCGGTGACCGCCGGCCACATCAAGCGTCGAGCCGCGCGCTCGGGCTGTACGCCGCCCCAGGGGAGGGCCGGACCGACCCCCATGAGGAACACGATGAGCAGCCCGATGGGCAGCGCGAACTTGTCGAAGTAGGGCTCACCAATCGACAGCCGCTTGCCCTCGATCGCCTCGGCGAGCAGGGGGTAGCAGGTCCCGAGCAGCACCATGAAGGTGAAGGCGCTGAACACGGCATTCTGCGCCAGAATCGCGGTCTCGCGAGAGAACAGTCCGCCGTGATCCGGCCGGTGGCCGAGCCGGTCGTCGTTGGCGCGAGCGACGTCGTCGAGGGCGTGGGACCGGAGAGCGAGCAGGGCCACCGAGTAGAGGAACGCGAACGCGATGAACCAGAGGAACGCGGGCCCGATGTCGGACTGGGTGAAGCTGTGGACCGAGTTGAAGACCCCGGACCGCGTCATGAAGGTGCCGAGCAGGGTGAGCAGGAACGTCGACAGCCCGAGCACCAGCGTCCAGTCCCGAAGCTTGCCCTTGCGCTGGAGAACCATCGCGGAGTGGATGAACGCGGTGCCGGTGAGCCAGGGGTGGAAGCTGGCGTTCTCGACCGGGTCCCACGCCCAGGCGCCACCCCAGCCGAGCACGGCGTACGACCACCAGCCGCCGAGGATGATGCCCACCGTGAGGAAGGTCCAGGGGATCAGCATCCAGCGACGCACCGGTACCATCCAGCCGGCCTCGAGCCGGCCCGCGAGGAGCGCCGCGCACAGCAAGCTGAACGGCACGCTCATGCCGACGTAGCCGAGGTAGAGCGTGGGCGGGTGGATGGCCATGAGCCAGTGGTTCTGCAGCAGCGCGTTCGGTCCGGGACCGTCACCCATCTGCCGGATCCCCTCGAGGATCTGGGGATCGGTCGGCGCGAACGGATTCGCGATGCTCGCGACGAGGAAGGCGAAGAAGATCGAGATGCCCATGAGCACGTGGAGCGCCCACGGCGTGTACTCGCGGTACTTGTCGCCGAGCGACCACACCGTCAGCGCGGTGTAGATGCCGAGCACGCCGCCCCAGAACAGGATCGAGCCGTTCAAGCTCGCCCAGAGGCTCACGATCGTGAAGTAGAGGGGCGTCTGGGTCGAGCCGACCTCGGCCACGTAGGAGACGCCAAAGTCGTGGGTGACGAGGGCGTAGACCATGACCAGGTTGGCCGCGATCATCGACGCCGAGAAGCCGTAGGCGCTGTTGCGGGCGAGCAGCCAGGCCTGGGCGTTCTTGCGGTAACCCGCCCAGAACCCTGCCAAGCAGCCCATTCCAGCAAAGAAGACGCTGAGCAGGACGAGAAAGCGTCCGATTCCCGGAACCAGGGTGTCGCCGTCCATCATTGGCGGACCTCACCCTCGGCGAGCGTCTTCTGCATCTTCTCCATGTCGATCTCGCCGTCGGGCGCCTCGTACTCGTTCGAGTGCTTCACCATGACCTTGTCGGCGGTGAAGACCTCGTTGGCGGCGAGCTTGCCCTCGACCACCACGCCGATGCCCTCGCGGAACATCTGCGGAGGGTTGCCCTCGCTCTCGACGTGCACGGTCGTGGTGCCGTCGGTCACGTCGAAGCTCATGTGAGCGTTGGAGGTGTCGTGGTCGAGCGTGCCCGGCACGACCATTCCCCCGAGGCGCACCGTCGCCTCCCGGGCGTTGGGCGCGGACATCAGCTCTGAGGGCGACCAGTAGTACACGAGGTTGTCGCCCATGTCACTGACGGAGATGGCGAACAAGGCCCCGGCGGCCACGAGCACCGCACCCAGTCCAAAGAGTCGCTTCTGCATGGCATCGGTCATGAGTTCTGCTCCCGTCGGCGAACGAACAAGCTCGCCGCGTAACCTCCGACGAAGATCCAGGTGACCAGGTAGGCGGGAACTACGAACTCCCACCCCCCGGTAATCACGCCCCCCTGGGCGACGAGCGGCATCACTTGGCCACCTCCGGCAGTGGCTCCGGCATCTCGGCCTCGGCCCGAACCTCGGCAATCCGCCAGCGCTGCGCGATGAACCAGACGGTCACGAACAGCAGGGCGACGGAGTTCCAGTACATGATCCAGCGCATGGTGGGGTCGATGGTCGAGCCCCCGAGCGACTCGGACTGGATCTGGTGCAGCGAACGCCACCACTTCACCGACATGTAGGTGACGGGTACGTTCACCGCGGCCATGATCGTGGCCACCGCGGACCAGGTCGCTCGCCGGTCCGGGTCGGTCACGAGCCCACGCAGCATCAGCACGCCCACGAACGACATCACCATCGCCGCCGACGTGGTGAGCCGTGGGTCCCAGCTCCACCACACGTTGAACGTGGGCTTGCTGAAGATGGAGCCGGTGGCGAGCAGCAGCAGGCCGAGCACCGTGCCCACCTCGACGGCAGCCTCCATCGCCGAGTCCCAGGTGCGGCGGTTGGTGAACAGGTAGAGGCACGCGAACACGAAGGCGACCAGGAAGCACAGCATCGACACCCACGCGGACGGCACGTGGACGTGCAGGATGCGACCGACCTCACCCATGAAGCTCTCGCGAGGGGCCACCGCAAGCCCGAGCCAGCTTCCCGAGACGAGGAGCACGAAGCCGTAGAGGCCCATGGGGTGCTCCCATTCTGTCGGGACGGCCTTTCGAGCGGAGGGCACCAGCATCGCCCCGAGGTAGGCGACGCCGAGGAGGAACACGATTCCTGTCCAGGTGATGACCCACCTCCTGCCGAACTTCTGGTCGGGACTCGGCCGTTATCTCACGTGTCGAAGATGTCGCGAAACGAATTGCTGCCGATGACGCGCGAGGTGCCCACATCTGCAACGCTCGTACCAGTGCCATCGTGGGAATACCGACGCCTGCGGGACAATCGGTTGCACGGCCGAGGAACTGGGTAGGATGCCCACCATGCTCTTGCAACCAGATGTCTTCGGGCCAGAACGTGGGCAATCGGGGTGGAGCCACCTTGGTGGGACCTTCGTGCCGCGACATTCGCACCGCACTCCTCCGCCACACTCAGTCTTCGAGGAACCAACCGTAGAGCGCGCCCTCGAGGGGCCAGTGGATCGCGTTGAAGACGACGAGGATGCCGAGCCACGCCGGGGCCTGACCCATGGGGTCCCCCTCGAAGACCTTCGTCGTCGCGTTGGCGGCGGCGAGGATCGCGGGGACCACGAGTGGGATCAGCATGAGCGGCAGCATCACGGACGATCCTCGCGCCTGGGACGTGATCAGCCCGTAGAACGTCCCCGGCGCGGCGAGCGCCGCGCACCCCAACATCACGATCGGCACGAGCTGGACGACGTTCCCACGAATCTCCGCGTCGAACACCGCGAGCAACATGGGCAACGTGGCCACCGCGACCACGAAGAGGATCACGGTGTTCGCGATGGCCTTGCCGTAAAAGATGGCGGTGGGCTCGACGGGCCAGAGCAACAGGCCATCCATGGCGCCGTGCTCGTTCTCCACCGCGTAGGACTGGTCGAGCGAGCGGGTCGACGCGAGCAGCAGCGCGAGCCAGAGCACGCCCCCCGCGATCTCCTGCCGAGCCGAGTCGCTGGGGGTGGCGAAGCCTGCCATCAGCAAGACGGCGAGGGCGAAGAAGAAGATGCCGAGCACGCGGGAGCGCTGACGCCACTCGGTGAGCAGCTCCTTGCGGACCATCTGCAGGATCTGGGTGATCACGACGCCCGTGCCTCCTCGAGCCCGAGCCGGTCGGCGGGAACCCCGTCGGACGGCCCCTGGTAGATGACCTGTCCGGCGTCGAGGACCAGTGCGTTCTTGCACAGGGCCCGGGCCACCTGGGGCAAGTGGGTCGCCATGACCAGCGTCGTCCCTGCCTCCTGAAGCTCTCGAATCACTCGCACCAGCAAGCCGCGCCCCGCGGGGTCGAGGGCGGTGAAGGGCTCGTCGAGCAAGAGTACGTCGGGATCCTTGAGGAGCACCCTCGCGAGGGCCAGCCGCTTGCGCATGCCCGCCGAGTAGGTGCGGACCGGGTCAATTCGCCCGGGGTCGAGACCCACCCGCTCGAGGAGCGGCTCCGGCTCGACCTCGATCCCGCCGAGCCTGGACCACACGTCGAGGTTCTCGAGTCCCGAGAGATCGTCGTAGAGGGCCGATGCGTGCGAGAGCACCGCGATGCGACGCCGGAGCGCGCTGCGATTCTCCCACACGTCCTGCCCGTCGAGGCGGATCGTCCCGTGGTGGCACTTCAGCCGGGTCGAAAGGCACTTGATGAGGGTGCTCTTGCCCGACCCATTGGGCCCGAGCAGCATCCAGGCATCGCCCGGGGGAATCTCCAGCGTCACTCGGGCGAGCGCCCAGCGTCGCCCGTAGCGACGCGAGACATCGTCGACCGAAAGTCCTGCAGCAGCGGTCACCGGCTCTCCGAAGGGCCCAACCACGCGCTCACAGGAGAGGGAGGCCGACCCAGGCAAGTACGACCTGCGCCAGATACCCCAGGGCCGACGCAACTGCGCCTGTTCCGACCAAGGCCCCGACTCCGACGAGCCACGCCGTCGTCGTGCGCTTCACCGATTCGCTGACCACCATGAAGTCCTCCGTCGTGGTTGCCCGGCGGAGCCCGTCTGCACGTGGCGTGCCAATCACAGACCGAGGATCACGTCCTCGAGAATCCGGAGCATGTCGCGCGTGAGCGTGGCGTCCGGCCGGTCGGTCTGGGTCTGATTGTGGAACGAGGTGAAGACCACGGTCCCCTGGCCGATCCTCGCCCGCGCCGCGAGCACGCTCTCGACGGTCGTTGGCGGGTCGGTCGGATCGGGCGCAGCCACGAGCACTGGCGCGCGGAGGAGCGGCTCTCCACTGATGGCCCCGGTGGCGATGGTCCAGTTGCGGAAGTCGTAGCGGATGTCGGCCACGTCGGCGCCGAGGACGGCCTCGAGGCCGGGGTCGTCCACCCTCGCGACGTACTCGCCGGCCACTCCACGCTGGATCTCGAGCGGGTTGTCGTCGTTGCCGAGGAAGTCGATCGCCTCGGGAAAGGCCTCTTCGATGACCGCGTAGGCTCGATCGGAGGCGTAGATGGAGCCCCCGTTGTTCACGTAGCCGCGCAGGTGCGCGACGACCTCGGGGTAAGCCACCCAGTCGTCGCGCATGCCGCAGTTGAAGAAGACCATGTCGTAGTCGGCCAGGCTCTCGGGATCCCGCAGCCAGTCGAGGGTCTCCTCGACCTCGACGAGCGTGTAGGGCAGGCCGAGGTCCGCGAGCAGATTCTCGATGGCGTCGTAGTGACCGACCACCACCGCGATCGATACCTCGCCGCCGAGACAGCTCGGCCCGACGTCGACTTCGCTCCCGCCGACCTCGATGGCCACCGTGACCGTCGTGGAGAAGGAGCCCTTGGTGATGTCGAGGGTGACCTCGCCGGGCTGGAGCCCGTCGATCCGGTACCGACCGGCCGAGTTGGTGGTGACTACCTGCGTGGTGCCCCGAACGCGCACCGTCGCGGCCCCGACCCAGCTCAGTCCCGAGGGTGAGCACACCCGGCCCTCGAGGTGGCTCGACGGGATCGGGGGCGCCTCGGGCTCGGCAACGTCTGCGATGACGGGCGGGGCGAAGCTGGCGTCGCTCGAGCAGCCGAGGAGGCCACTGGCGAGTGCCAGGACGAGACCCTGCATCATTGGTCGTCCGGCCATGGCGCCCATCATACCGATCGGTCAGGGCCAGCCGCAAGAGTTCCCTATCGATGGCGTCCCCGGGACCCGAGTGAACGGGCAGCAACGGTGCACCGACGGGTGGTCGAGCGTGGAGAGGCCCTGGTGAACCCTGCGACCTGCAGCGAGCCCGCCGCGGACCCGCGGAGCCCCCTCGAACAGATCCTTCGCGAGGACCCGGCGGACCGGGAGGCCTGGCTCGCGTACGGGGGGGCGTTGTCGGCCATGGGAGACCCCCGAGGTCGACTCGTCGCCATCGACCAGGCGCTGGCGAGTCCCCACCTCGACGACGACGTGCGACGGGCCCTGCGCGACGAGGCACGGAGGCTCGACCCCCGAACCGCACCGCTGAACCCCTACGCGCTCTCTCTCGTCGAAGCACAGAAGATCGACACGCGCATGTCGACCTGGCGCTCGGGCTTCGTGCTGCACGCGGTGGCTCGGAGACCCGAGGCGCTGCCGTGGCTCGTCGGACACCCGGTGGGCCGTCTGCTGACCAGCTTCTCCCTTCGCTACAAGATCGCAGGCCGCGCCGGGATCGAGACGCTCTGTGGCCCCCACCTCGCCGCACTGCGCTCGCTGGACCTCGTCGGCAACCACCTCGACGCCAGGGCCGCGATGACCATCGCCGCGAGCCCACACGCCCGCAACCTCGTGGAGCTCGACCTCTCCCACAACGCGATCGGCCCGGATGGCCTCGCGGCGATCCTCAACTCTCCGAACCTCACCAACCTGCGGCGACTCGACGTCAGCTTCAATCCGCTCGGCGAGGAGCTCGTGGAGTCGCTCCTTCGTGCCCCTCCAGGGTGTCGCCTGCGCGCGCTGCGCCTCATGGGGACGGGACTCGGGGAGGCCGGCGCGATCCTGCTCGGCGAGGTGCCGGTTCTCGAGGATCTGGTCGAGCTCGATCTGGGTCGGAACGGCATCGGGTCGCGAGGAGCGCTGGCCCTCGGCTGCTCTGCCCACCTGGGGCGCCTGACCCACCTCGATCTCTCCGGGAACCGGCTCGACGTCGACGCGGCGGAGGCGCTGGCCAGCACCCTGCACCTCGGCGCCCTCCGGTCCCTGGATCTGTCCGACAATCCGCTGACTGCGCACGGTGCCTGGCACCTCGCCCGCTCTCGACAGCTCGGCGAGCTGCGCGAGCTGGACCTCTCCGGCACGCGACTCGGAGATCGGGGCGCTCGAACCCTCGCCCGCTCGCGCCGACTCGGTCGCCTGGAGGTGCTCCGGCTGGACCGGGACCAGATCGGACCGGCCGGCGCGGCGATGCTCGCGGGAGCGCGAACCCTGCGCCCACGCGTGCTCTCCCTGGCCCAGAACCACCTCGGGAACCGGGGAGCGGCCGCCATCGCCGAGTCGCGCACCCTGCCGGGAGTCGAGGTCCTCGATCTGTCGGCCAACGGGATCGGACCCCTCGGAGCAAAGAGCCTGGCCCGGACGGCCTGGCTCACGAGCCTCACCGCGCTCTGCCTCGACGACGACCCGATCGGTGACGAGGGCGTACGCGCCCTCGCGGACTCGCCGGCGTGCGCGCGCGTGAGGGAGCTTCGGCTGGTGAATGCGGCCCTCACGACGGAGGCCGCGCACCTGCTCGCCAACTCACACTTCCTCGGCGCCCTCCAGCACCTCGATCTGGAGGGCAACGCCATCGGCGACGACGGAGTCCGTGCCCTGCTGACCTCCCCGACGTTGTCCGAGCTCGCGCGGCTGGAGGTCTCGGGCCGTGGACTCACCACCCGCGCCACTTCGCTGCTGCAGGCGCTTCGCCGTCCCTGAGAAGTGCGGGGCCTGGTGCAGGTTCTGAATTGGCGGATCCGGGTAATGGGTCCCAAACGGGACACACTGCACCATGCACGATCGACGAGCCGACGCACGGTCCATCGCCATCATCGGGGCGGGTCTCCGGCTGCCCGGCCAGATCCGGGACCTGGCCGGATTCTGGCAGGCCTTGTCCGAGGGACGGGATCTGGTGGGTCCTGCCCCCACCGACCGTGGCGATCCCGCGCTCCGCCCGGGCGCCTACCTCGACGACATCACCCGCTTCGACGCCGCGTTCTTCGGAATCGCGCCGCGAGAGGCCGAGGAGATGGACCCGGCCCAGCGCCTCCTCCTCGACGCCGCTCACGACGCCCTGGAGCACGGAGCACAGTCCATCCGGAGGCTCGACCGCTCGGCCACCGGGGTCTACGTGGGGCTCGGGCTCTCCGACTACGGCCGCCGTCACTTCCTGGGCTCCGATCCGAGCCGCCTGACCCCGTGGTCGGGCACCGGCGCGATGCTGTCCGTCGCCGCGGGTCGGATCAGCTACGCGCTCGGCCTGCAGGGACCGGCCATGACGGTGGACACCGCCTGTTCGTCGTCCCTCGTCGCGGTGCACCTCGCCGTCCAGGCGCTGCGCGACGGCACCGTCGACCTGGCCCTCGCCGGCGGGGCCAACGTGGTGCTGTCGTCGATCCCTACCGCGTACTTCGAGGAGCTCGGGGCGCTCGCTGCCGACGGGCGCTGCAAGACGTTCTCCGCCGACGCCGACGGCTACGGTCGGGGCGAAGGCGCGGCGATCGTCGCGCTCAAGCGCCTTCGCGAGGCCGTCCGGGACGGCGATCCCATCCTCGGGGTGATCCACGGCACCGCCATCAACCAGGACGGACGCAGCAACGGGCTGACCGCCCCCTCGGGCCACGCCCAGCAGGCCGTGATTCGCCAGGCGCTGGCGGACGCGGGAATCGAGCCTGGTGACGTCGGCTACGTCGAGGCCCACGGCACGGGCACCCCGCTCGGCGATCCCATCGAGATCGACGCGCTGCGGGCGGTGTTCGGCGAGCGCGAGACCCCGCTCCCCGTGGGCAGCGTGAAGACCAACCTCGGGCACCTCGAGACCGCCGCGGGCGTCACGGGCCTGCTGAAGCTGCTGCTCGCCCTCGAGCACCGCACCGTGCCCCGTCACCTGCACGCGGACGCCCTGAACCCTCGCCTCGGTCTCCCGGATGGCAGCCTGGCCGTGCCCACCGCGGGTGCGGCCTGGCCCGATGCGCGCTTCGGGGGGGTGAGCGCCTTCGGGCTGTCGGGCACCAACGCCCACGTCGTTGTCGGTCGGTCACCCGAAGCTGCGGTCCGGGAGCCCCTGGCGGCGGGAGGGGCCGTCGTGCTGCCGCTCTCTGCCCCCGACGAGGCCCGACTGCTCGCCACCGCGCGCAGCTGGGCCGAGCGGCTCGCCGACCCGTCGGCCCGGCTCGTCGATGCCGCGGCGACGGCGCAGCACAGCCGCACCGGCCACCACACCCGGCTCGTGGTCGTGGGCTCGGCGAAGGAGGCCGTTCGAGAGGCGCTGCTCGCCGAGCCGGGCACCGATGACGGTCCGATGCTCGGCCGGGCCGAAGCCGACGCCGAACCGATCTTCCTGTTCACCGGTCAGGGCGCGCAGTGGCCAGGGATGGGTCGTCGCCTCTACGGGTCCGACCCCACCTTCCGCGAGGCGCTCGACGCGGTCTGCGCCCTCGTGGACCCCTGGCTTCCCGAGCCGCTCCGTCCCGTGATGTTCGACCCCACGGGAACCGCCCCCCTCGACGACACCGCGTTCACCCAGCCGGCGTTGTTCGCCCTCCAGATTGCCCTGGTGGACTGGCTGGCCGCCCACGGCGTCGTTCCTGGCGGCGTGATCGGTCACTCGGTGGGGGAGATCACCGCCGCGACGGTGGCCGGCATCTGGTCCCGCGAAGAAGCGGCTCGCATCGTGACCGCCCGCGGGGCGTTGATGTCGGCCCTGCCCGGAGGGGGCGCGATGGCCGCGGTGTTCCTGCCCGCGGCGGTCGTCGTGCAGCGCATCGAGGACCTCGAGATCACGGGCGTCGACCTCGCCGCCCTCAACGGACCGGCGGAGACGGTCGTCTCGGGGGAGCGCGCGTCGGTGCTGGAGCTCTCCCGGGCCCTCGAGGCCGACGGCGTGAGGGTCCGCGAGCTCACCGTGAGCCACGCGTTCCACAGCCACCGCATGGACCCCATGCTCACCGAGTTCGAGGGGATCCTCCGACGGTCCAACTGGCGCGAGACCCCAGCGACCTCGGTCGACGCGTGGTCGACGCTCGATGGTCGCCCCATGGACGAGCGCTGGCGCGAGCCCGCGTACTGGCGGCAGACCGTGCGCGCTCCCGTCTGCTTCGGCCCCGCCCTGCAATCGGCTCTCGACGATGACTGGCGGTTGTTCGTGGAGCTGGGTCCGCGGCCGGTCCTCACCGGAATGGCCACCCGCAGCGGCACCCCGGACGACGCGCGGTTCGTGTCGACGCTGCATCCCGACCGCGACGGCGTCGAAGCGGTGCAGCGCGCGCTCGGGGCCCTGTGGGTCGCGGGGATCGACGTCGACTGGGGCGACAACCCGGGACGCCGCGCCGCGTTTCCGCCCACCGCCCGCACCCCTGTCCGTCACTGGCGCGACGCGCCGGCCACCTCGGCCCCCGCGAGCCACGCGGGATTCGTGTGGGAGCCCGTGTGGCGGGTCGTGCCGTCGACCCCGTCGGATACCGGACCCATCGCGGTCCTCGGCGATTCCGATCTGGCCAGCGCCCTCACCAGGGCCGGTGCGGAGGTCGTGGCCCCCGAGCTGGCCGAGCAGCTGCTGGTCGTGGCGGACTCCGACGTCGAGACCACCCTCGCTCGCGTCCGCGCCGCTCTCGACCTGCCCGGCCGCATCCACTGGCTCACCGACGAGCGCCGCCTCCCGGTCACCGCGCTGCTGCAGGGGTTCGCACGCACGCTCACCGCCGAGCACCCCGAGCGCGCGGGGTCGGTCTTCGACGGCCCGACCGATCCCGAAGCCCTCCTCGGAGAGCTTGGTGGCTCGGCTCCCGCGATGGTGCGGTTCGACGGGCACGGCACCGAGGTCGTGCGCCGGGAGCTCGGGTTCCGGCCCGCGGCCGCTGCCTGGTCGGGCGAGCCGCTCGATCCCGAGGCGATCCCCGCCGTCTGGATCACCGGGGGGCTCGGTGCGGTGGGCCTCACCCTCGCCCGCTGGCTCGCCGCTCGCGGCACCGCTCGCATCATCCTCACCTCGCGCGGGGTCGGCGCCCCGGATCGGGAGCGGATGGCGGCCCTGCAGGCCACCGGGGCGACGATCGAGGTCAAGCCCGCCGACATCACCGACACCGACGCGGTGGCCGCGATCGTCGCCGATCTCCCCGACGGCGCGGTGGTGTTCCACCTGGCCGGGCTCGTCGGTGACGGACCGCTCGCGACCTTCGATCCCGCCGCCGCCGTCCCGCGCCTCGCCCCCAAGGTCGAGGGCGCCCGGATCGTGGCGGATGCCCTCCGCGAGCGAGGCCTCCGGCTGGTGCTCTTCGGATCGGCGTCCACCGCCATCCCGAACCCCGGACAGGGCGTCTACGCAGCCGGCAACGCGTTCCTGCGAGCCTTCGCGGCCCGGCGACGCGCCGACGGCCAGCCCGTGACCGCCATCGGGCTGGGTCCTCTCGAGAAGCTCGGAATGGCCGCGGTCGACCCCGCAATCGAGGCCCGCTGGGCCGCCCTTGGCGTGGACCCGCTCCCCGCGGACGACGCGTTCGCGGTGCTCCTTCGGATCGCGGCCGGCCCGGTGCCCGACCCGATCGTGGTCGCGGGTGACGGGCGCGCGCTCGCCCCGCCACGGATCGTGGAGGCCCGCCCGGTCGTCGACGGCCGCGCGGACTGGGTCCGGTCCCTCGGAGACCTTCCGGCCGACGCGCAGCTCCGACAGGTCGAGGACGCCGTGAGACGGCACGTCAACGCCGTGCTCGGCGCGGACGCCGCGGCCCCCCTCGACCGCACCACCGGCTTCGTGGACCGAGGGCTCGACAGCCTGATGGCCGTACAGCTCACGCGACGGCTCGCCAGCGATCTCGGGGGGGAGGTCCCGCCCACCTGGGCCTTCGATCACCCCACGCTCGAGCTGCTCGCGGAGGCGGTTCTCGACCGCGTCACCCCCGAGATCCCGACCGAGGTCGACGACGAAGCCCTTCCGGAGTCTCCCGAGCCCGAGCGGCTCGGGCCGCCGGACGACCGGGCGATCGCGATCGTCGGGGCCGGCTTGCGGCTACCCGGAGGCATCGACAGCCTCGAGCAGCTCTGGGAGGCCCTGATCGAGGGGCGCGACCTCGTCGGGAGGCCCCCCGAGTGGCGCCGCTCGGAGCTCGGCGCGGAGCAACCTGCGGGCTGGCTCGAGGACCTCGACCAGTTCGATCCGCTGCACTTTGGCATCTCGCCCAGGGAAGCCGAGACCCTGGACCCGCAGCAGCGCGTGCTCCTCGAGGTCGCGTGGGCCGCGCTCGAGGACGCGGCCATCGCGCCGCGCGGGCTCCGGGATGGTCCCGTGGGGACCTACGTGGGCATCGGCCAGAGCGACTACGGGGTGCGCTTCTCGCCCGAGCGCGACGAGCCGTGGGCAGGGACCGGCAACGAGTCCAGCTTCGCGTCGGGACGCATCGCCCACGCCCTGGGGCTGCGGGGTCCGGCGCTCGCGGTGAACACGGCGTGCAGCTCGTCGCTCGTGGCGGTCCACCTCGCGGCGCAGGCCCTGCGCGCCGGGCACGTCGACGTGGCCCTGGCCGGCGGGGTGCACGCGATGCCGGGCCCCCGCAGCACCCGCTGGATCGAGGGCCTCTCCGCGCTGTCGCCCGAGGGGCGCTGTCGTCCCTTCGACCACCGGGCCGACGGCTACGTCCGCGCCGAGGGATGCGCGGTCGTGGTGCTCAAGCGCCTGCGCGACGCCATTGCCGACGGCGACCCCATCCGGGGGGTGATCCGCGGTTCCGCCATCAACCACGACGGGGCCAGCGCCGGACTGACCGTGCCGAGCGCGCGGGCCCAGCAGGACGTGCTGCGTCGAGCGCTCGACGACGCCGACCTCGAGCCAGGCGCCATCGGCTTCGTGCAGTGCCACGGCACGGGCACCAAGCTCGGGGACCCCATCGAGGTCGGGGCGTTGGGGGCGGTGCTCGCCGCCGACCGACCGGTCGACGCCCCGCTCCACCTGCGCTCGATCAAGGCGAACCTCGGTCACTCCGAGTCCGCCGCCGGGGTGGTGGGCCTGCTCGAGGCCATGCTCGTGGTCGAGCGCGGGACCGTACCGCCTCAGCTCCACTTCGAGCGCCCCAACCCGGCGCTCGGGCTCGAGCGCTTTCCCGCCATCACGATCCCCCGCGACGCACGTCCGTGGAGAGACGAAGCCCGCCGGGCCGGCGTCAGCGCCTTCGGTCTGTCGGGCACCAACGCGCACGTGGTCGTCGAACGGGCCCCTCCGATCGAAGCAGCGGCGACCCCTGCGCCTCCCGTGCTCCTCGCCTGGTCGGGGCGCACCGGGGAGACGGTGACCGCCACGGCGGCTCGGCTGCTCGACCACGGGGGGACGCTCCCCGACGTGGCGCGGACCCTCGCCGAGGGCCGATCCGGGCTCCAGCATCGCGCAGCCGTCGTCACGAGCGACGCGTCGGCGCTCGCTGCGCCGGGCAGCTGGATCGAGGGCGAAGCAGCCGACGACCCTGGCGTCGTGTTCCTGTGCACCGGGGCAGGCCCCCAACGGGCGGCGATGGGACACGGCCTCTATAGGCGATTCCCCGTGTTCCGCGAGGCGCTCGACGAGGCGGCCAGCCATGCCGAGCTCGACCGTCCCCTGCTCGACGTGATCTTCGGCGACGACCCGGCTCTGCACGACCTCGCCTACACACAGCCCGCGATGTTCGCCCTGCAGGTCGCGACGGCGCGTCTGTGGGCGTCGCTCGGCGTGGTGCCCACGGCCGTGATCGGCCACAGCACCGGGCAATTCGTAGCCGCCCACCTCGCGGGGATGGTCGACCTCGGCGACGGCATGCGCTGGCTGGTGCGTAGGGCGCGGCTCATGAGCGCACAGCCCCGCGAGGGCGCAATGGCTGCCCTGCTCGCTCCGATCGATGCCGTCCAGAGCTGGCTCGCCCCGGGCACCTGGATCGCGGCGCTCAACGGACCCTCCGAGGTCGTGGTCAGCGGTCCCCGGGACGTGGTCGAGGCCACGGCGCGGAGCGCGGAGGCAGCCGGCTTCGAGGTCCGGAGGCTCGCGATCAGCCACGCTGCCCACTCGGCGCTCGTCGACCCGATCCTCGCCGACTTCGAGGCCCTGACCGCGGACGTACCGCTGCAACTGCCGCGCATTCCCATCGTCGACAACGTCACGGGGGACTTCGAGACCACGCGCCTGCTGGAGCCCGTGCACTGGCGCCGCCACCTCCGCGAGCCCGTCCGTTTCGCCGACGGAATGCGCACCCTCGTGGAGGCCGGGCATCACACGTTCCTCGAGCTCGGCAACCACCCGGTGCTCGCCGCAGCGGGAGCCCGAATCTTCCCCGACCGCGCCGACCTGACCTTCGTGGGCTCCCAGCGACGCGATCACGACGACGTCGAGACCTTCCTCGAGGCGGCCGGCCGGCTGTGGACCCGAGGCGTCCCCGTCGACCTCGGACCGCTCGCCCCGGAGGGAAGCCGACGCATCGCCCTGCCGCCCACGCCGCTGGCTCGTCAGCGCTACTGGGTGGACGCCCCGCTCGAGACCGAGGCTCCGCCCCTGCCGGCCTGGGGCTATCGCAGCGAGCTGGTGCCCTTCCGCCCGCCCGTGCCCGGGCGCGCCGACGGACCGGTCTGGATCGTCGCCGATGGCACGGACCTCGGAGAGCGACTGGCCGCCCAGCTCGGCGCCCGCGCGACCCTCGTCGAGGACCCCGCGGCGCTGCCAGCGTCGCTCGTCGAGGCCGATGGAGCCGCGACGGTAGTGGTGCTCTCGCGCATTGCGGGCGACGATCCGGTCGCCGCGGTACGCGGTCCCCTCGCCACCGCCATCGCCACCCTCAGCGCGACCGTCCGGCACGGAAACGTGCCCACCCTCTGGGTGACCCGCGGCGCGCTCACCGACGACGACCACCTCGACGCGGTGCTGGCCGCGAGCCTGGTCGGCGTCGGCCACGTCGCCGCGCTCGAGCTCGGACGTCCCCCGCTCGCCCGAGTGGACGTCCCGATCGGCGACGAGATGGCCGCGCTTCCCGCTCTGGCCCTGCTCGTGGCCGGCGGCTGCCCCGAGGGCCAGTACGCGGTCCGCGACGGCGCCCTGCATCGCCAGGAGCTCGTTCCGTTCACCGTCGAGCACACGGGGCCGTCTCTCCGGGGCACCGCCTGGATCACGGGCGGGCTCGGAGCGCTCGGCCAGCACACCGCGCACGCGCTGCTCGAGGCCGGGGCCGAGGCGGTCGTGCTCACGGGGCGCACCGCGAGGGAGGTCGACGCCACGGCGCTTCGCGAGGCGTTCCCAGGCCAGGTGCACGTCCGGGCCTGCGACGTGGCTGACCGCGCCGCCGTCGATGCCCTGCTCGCGGGGCTGGCCGAGGACCAGATCCCGCCCGTGCGCGTCGTCGTCCACGCAGCCGGTGTTCTCGCGGATCGGGCGCTCGCCACCTGGACTCCCGACGACATCGAGCCCGTGTTCCACGGCAAGGTCCGCGGCGCCGTGAACCTCGACGCGGCGCTTCCCGACCTCGACGCCTTCGTGCTCTACTCTTCGGCCGCCTCGCTGACCGGGCGGGCCGGTCAAGCGACCTATGCCGCGGCGAACGCCGTGCTCGATCGCCTCGCCGCCGCGAGGCGCGCCCGCGGCCAGGCAGCGGTGGCGATCCAGTGGGGGCCGTGGGCCGAAGAAGGCCTCGCGAGCAGCGTCTCCTGGCAGGACGAGGGAATCGCGCCGCTGCGGCCCGAGGTGGCACGGCGGTTCGTCCTCCCCGCGCTCGCGGCCGAGGTCTCGAGCTTCGGGGTGCTCGACGTCGACTGGGCGTCGTTTGGCCCCGAGGGACGGGCCCTCCCCGCTCTCCTCGCCGGGCGAGTGCCCGCCTCGCGCGTGCAGACCGCCTCGCGAGCTCTGCGGGACCGGCTCGACGCGATGCCCGCCGTCGACCGTCGCGAGGCGCTCGTGCAGGCCCTCACCGAGACCGCGGCACGGATCCTCCGGGCCTCCCCCGATGCGATCGGTCGCCGCACCGGGTTCTTCGACCTCGGCTTCGACAGCCTCATGGCGGTGGAGCTCGCCCAGCAGCTGCGGCGCGACCTCGACCCCGAGATCTCGCTGACCGTCGCCTTCGACCACCCTTCGATCGAGCGGCTCGCCGAGGCCCTCGCCCCCGTCGAAGAGCCGGTCGAGCCCGAGCCACCGTCGGCGCCAAGCCCCGTCCGCGAACGCGAGCCCATCGCGATCGTGGGTGTCGCGTGCCGAATGCCCGGCTCGGCGAACGACCCCGAGGCCTTCTGGCGGCTGCTCGTGGAGGCCCGAGACCCCGTGGGGCCCGTGCCCGCTGCTCGCTGGGACCACGAGGCGCTCTACGATCCCCGACCCGCCACCCCCGGCAAGACCTATGCGCGCGAGGCCGGGTTCGTCGACGACGACGTCGTGGAGAGCTTCGACCACGGCTTCTTCGGCATTCCAGCCCGGGAGGCGGCGAGCCTCGATCCCCAGCAGCGCATGCTCCTCGAGGTGTCGTGGGAGGCCCTCGAGCGCGCGCGCGTGGCCACCGACGACCTCGCCGGAAGCCCGACCGGCGTGTTCGTGGGGGTCGGCGACTCGGGGTACCTCCAGCGCTTCGCCGCCCCTGGCGAGCCGCTGTACCGCGACGCGTGGTCGGGCACGGGGAGCCTCGGGGCCTTCGTGTCCGGGCGCATCGCCTACGCGCTCGGACTGCACGGGCCCAACCTGGCCCTCAACACCGCCTGCAGCTCGTCGCTCGTCGCGATCCACCTCGCGGTCCAGGCGCTCGACAACCGAGAGTGCACCCTCGCCGTGGCGGGCGGCGTCCACCTGATGCTCCATCCCGAGCACTTCGTCTACGTGAGTCAGCTCACGGCGCTGTCCCCCGACGGTCGCTGCCACACCTTCGACGCGGAGGCCAGCGGCTACGGCCGCGCGGAAGGCTGCGCGATGTTCGTGCTCGCCCCCCTCTCGGTGGCCGAGGCGCGTGACCTCCCGGTGCTCGCGGTGATCCGCGGCTCCGCGGTGGGTCACGACGGTGCGAGCGCCGGACTCACGGTGCCGAACGGCCCCGCCCAGGAGCAGGTGCTGCGCGCGGCGCTGGATCGGGCTCACCTCGCTCCCTCCGAGGTGGACTACATCGAGACCCACGGCACGGGGACCCGTCTCGGGGACCCGATCGAGGTGGGTGCGATCGCCCAGGTCTATGGAGGGAATCGCACCGCCGACGCGCCGCTTCGGCTCGGCGCGGTCAAGTCCAACGTGGGGCACCTCGAGGTGGCGGCCGGGGCGGCGAGCCTCCTCAAGGTGGTGCTCGCGATGCAGCACCGCACGCTGCCCCCCAACCTCCACCTCGAAACTCCCAATCCCGCGCTGAGGCTGGAGGAGCGCCACTTCGTGGTGCCCACCACCGCCGTGCCGTGGGAGGGCGAGGCCCCGCGACGCGCCGGCATCTCGAGCTTCGGCCTCGCGGGGACCAACGCCCACATCGTGGTCGAGGAAGCGCCCTCCCGGCCGTCCGTCCGCGAGGGACGGGCTCCGGGCGCCGTGGTGTGGCCCCTCTCCGCCGCCACGCCGTCGGCGCTGCGCAGCCTCGCCCGGGCGCACCTCGAGGCGCTCGAGGCCGAGCCGACCGCGTGGGCCGACCTGGCGACCTCGGCTGCCATCACCCGACGCAGCCTCCGGGAGCGCGCCGCCTTCGTCGCGGTGGACCCGGTGTCGGCCCGCACGGGGCTCGAGGCGGTGATCGGTGACGCGCCGTCGCCCCGTCGCGGTCCTGCCGCGGCGGGAGTCCCGCTCCGGGGCTCGGCCGAAGGGGACGACGACCTGGTCTGGCTCTTTACCGGCCAGGGGAGCCAGTATCCCGGGATGGGCCGAGGGCTCTACGAGCAGGATCCACGCTTCCGCGACGTCGTCGACCGTGGGATCGCGCTCGCGGACCCTCATCTCCCGGGATCGCTCGGCGACGCCTGGTTCGCCGAGCCCGGCGACCCGCGAATCCACGACACGACGTACACCCAGCCCGCGCTGTTCGTCCTCCAGGTCGCCCTCGCCGAGCGGTGGCGCGCGCACGGGGTGATGCCCCGGGCGGTGGCGGGTCACTCGATCGGCCAGGTGGCCGCCGCGTGGGCAGCCGGGGTGCTGTCGTTCGAGGATGGTGTGCGCCTGTGTGCTGCTCGCGGCCGCCTGCTCGGTGGCCTGCCCGCAGGTGGCGGCATGCTCGCGGTCTTCGCCCCCGAAGGCAAGGTCGCGCCCCTGCTCGCGGGCCACCCGTCGGTCGGGGTGGCCGCCGTCAACCACGCCGACGAGGTGGTCCTCTCGGGCCCGACATCCGCCCTGGAGCTCCTCGCGGCCGAGCTCACGGCCCGAGCCATCGAATCCCGCCCACTCACCGTGAGCCACGCCTTCCACAGTGCGCTCGTGGAACCGATCCTCGACGAGTTCGAGGCGATCGCCGCCTCGGTGAGCTGGCACCCCCCGGAGCTCCCGCTGCTGTGCAACCGCGACGGAGGCTTCGTCTCCACCGAGGACGTGACCAGTCCGCGCTATTGGCGCGAGCTCGTGCGGGCTCCCGTTCGGTTCGCGGACAACCTCGCCACCCTGGCGGACCACCACCGGTTCCTCGAGATCGGTCCGCACCGGCAGCTCACGGGGCTCGCTCGTCGGCAGCGCGACGGGACCTTCGTGGCGTCCCTGTCCCGCGACCACGACGACGGGCCTTCGCTGGCTGCCGCGCACGCAGCGCTGTGGACGAGCGGCCTCGCCATCGACTGGGCGGCGACCAGCGAGGGACTGGACGTGCAGCGGCGCGCCCTCCCGACCTATCCCTTCGAGCGTGTGCGCTGCTGGCTCGACGCTCCCGAGTTCCCCGACCCGGAACCTCGGGACGTTCCCGACCGCCCCGGTCCGGAGACCAGCGATCGCTGGTACGTTCCCACGTTCGTCGAGTCCCCGCTGACGAGCGACCCCGCTGCCCTGCGGACGTGGATCGCCGCTGGCTCGTGGGTCGTGCACGGCGACGGTCCCGCGGCGGAGGCGCTGCGGAGCGCCCTGAACGACCGAGGGGCCGTGATCGTCGAGAACCTCGACGCCGCCGACGCCGTGGTGTGGGTGGCGGGAGCGTCCGATCTCGAGGCAATCGCCCTGCTTCCGCTCGTCCAGGATCTGGCCGGGAGAGCGGAGCCTCCCCCGCTCTTCGTGCTCACGACCGGCGCCGTGGCCGCCGGTCGGGCGGTCACCACCCCGGGGGCCAGTGCGCTGTACGGCTTGCTCCGCACCATCGCCCTCGAGGCTCCGCACGTCCGCACGGTTGCCGTGGATCGCGCTCCCGACGCACTGATCCCCGAAGCCTGGCTCGCGGCGTGGGCCGACGCCCGCGAGCCCGAGCACGCGTTCACCGGCCAGCGACGGTTCGTCCGTCGGCTTCGACCCGCCCCCTCGCCGCGCCCAGCTCCGACTCCGCCTGCCAGCGCGCTGATCACGGGTGGCCTGCGCGGCATCGGCCTCGCGCTCGCCCAGCGCTGGGCCGGCGCGGGGACGCGCCGGTTGGTGCTGGTGGGTCGGAGCACCCCCAGTGACGAGGCACGGGCTGCGATCGGTGCCATGACCGCTTTGGGCTGTGCCGTCGACGTGGTTCGCGCCGACCTCGCCCAGCCCGAGTCGGTGGACGCCATCCGCAGCGTGCTCGGTCCTCGCGGCGTGGACACCGTGGTGCACGCGGCCGGGGCGCTCGCCGACCGGGCCCTCGCCGCCCACGACGCCGAGAGCTTCGCGGTGGCCTTCGGACCAAAGGTCGCGGGCACGCGCCACATCTTTGCCGCGATCGACGATCCCGGGCCCACTCGCCTCGTGCTCCTCGGCGCCGGAGCGTCGCTGCTCGGGTCCCCCGGGCAAGCGAACTACGCGGCTGCGAACGCGTGGCTCTCTGGCTTCGCCCACCTCGCCCGCGCCAAGGGATGGCCAGCCGTGGTCGTGGACTGGGGTCCGTGGGCGGAGACCGGGATGGCCGCCCGACTCGGCGAAGCGCACGCTGCGCGCCAGGCGGCGCAAGGCATCCGCCCCCTCGCCCTGGACGAGGGACTCGGCGCGCTCGAGCGCCTGGGCTCCAGTTCGCCAGCGCACCTCGCGTACTTCGACGTCGACTGGTCCACCCTGGTCTCGACCCTGTTCGACGGGCGCGTCCCATCGGTGCTCGATGCCCTGGTTCCCCGGGACGTCCCCGAGCGCCGTCCCGCTCCCGTGGCGGCGACCCCGGGTCAGACCGTGCCCATCGAGGAGCCCCTGGCGCCCGTGGCCGAAGCGCTGGACGACACGGTCGCGAGGATCGCCGCGTCGCTGCTCGGACGCGATGCGGTCGACCGGAGGCGCCCCCTCGCCGAGCAGGGGCTCGACTCGTTGCTCGCGGTGCAGCTCAAGAACGAGCTGCTCGATCTCGGCCACGACGTCCCGATCGGGCGGCTGGTGTCGGGCCCCTCGGTCGAGCGGATCGCCGAGCTCGCGAGCAGCTCCGCCCCGCCCCCCGTCGCGGCCGAGACCACCGCCCTCGTACCCGCCCCGCGCCGGCGCCGGGGCCCCCATCCCCTGATCACACACGGACTCGCGTTCGTGGTGGGTGTGTTGTTCGTGGTGGTCGGCTACGCGATCGGCCTCGAGGTGTTCGGGCCGAGGATCGGCCTTCCCGACGCGGTTGACGAGCGTAGCGGTGCACTTCCGTCAGATGACTTCGGGCCCCAAAGTTTCGCTTCGGGCAGCCGAAGTCGAAGGGGAACCCAACCGTGACCCCGTGAAGCCCAGGCGGGCCGATTGCGGGAGCGGTCCTCTGGTCAGGGGAAGGCATGGACAACGCTTCGATCATCACGCACTTCACATCGTTCCTGGCCCGCGAGGGCTACCCCATCGTCGAGACGACCTCGAACTTCGTGACCTTCGAGGCTCGCGATCGAAAGTTCGTCATCGCGCTGTCGGAGGATGACCCGAACTACTTCAGGTTGATCCTCCCCAACTTCGTCACGATCGGTGGCAGCCTCCAGCGCGACCGCGTCGACGCGATCGCCAGCCAGGTCACCGCGGAGATCAAGGTGATCAAGGTCTTCGCCGTCGAGGACAAGGTCTGGGCTACCGTCGAAATGCTCATCGAGAATCCCGAACAGACGGCGCCGGTGTTCTCGCGGATGCTCGATCTCCTCGTGGCCGGTTCCGAGCTGTTCACGTCTCGGTTCGGGACCGAGGAGGACCAGGCCACGGAGCCCGCCTCCGTCTGAGACGCATGACACGCCCAGATCGGCAGCATACGGGGAAGATCTGGAGGTATGCGTGCCCACCGTCCGAGACCTGATGACAGAGGACGTGACCACCGTGCACCGCGACGCGACCCTCGACCAGGTGCACGATCTCATGTTGTCGCTCGGGGTCCGGCACGTCCCAGTGGTCGACGACGACGACGAGCTGGCCGGACTGATCTCCAACCGGGACATCGTCGGCCTGCTGGGCAAGCTCCGTAGCGAGGCCTTCGAGGAGCAGATCGAGGCCCTCGCGACCACGACGGCCGCCGAGGCGATGACGCGCGGCCTCGCCACCATCGAGCCCGACGCGGCGATCGAAGCCGCAGCTCAGCTCATGCTCGAGAACAAGATCGGATCGCTGCCGGTCTGCGAAGGTCGGCACCTGGTGGGCATCCTCACCGAAGCCGACTTCGTTCGCTTCGTGGCCGGGGCCGCCGAAGCCGAGGGGTAGGTCAGTCGACGGAGACGAGCTCGTCGTCGACGATCCGGACCCGGGCCGTGCCGCAGCGCCCACTCGCGGCGTCGCACTGCTCCACCACCAGCTGCTTGTCGTTGCCGACAGGCTCCGCCGACGCCGTGAGCACGCCGCCGACGAACTCGTCGGTGGGCTTGACGTCGAGCGACCACTCCTTGCCCGACTCGCCGCGGTAGGGGTCGCGGACGCGCACGCGAGGTGCGAACTCGGGGCTGAACGTGACCACGGCCGGCGCCTCGCCGCCCTGCGCGCCCTGCAGCATCACCCGGACCGGCGACAGCACCGCCCCGAACACCCAGCCCTCGACCTGGACCGGCGTGCGGACGCGGTACCACTTGTTCCGACGCTGGGTGAGCACCTCGGTCCGTCCGCCATCGAGGATCGAGACCTTCATGCCGAGCGGCAGCGTGCGGAGCACGACCGAGGAGGTGTCGGGTTCGCTCCGCAGGTTCACGTCGTGCACTCCGATGAACAGCTCGTCTCCGCGCTTCCACTCGGCGAACTTGGCGTCTTCGACGTCGTGCTCGCCGGGAACGTAGAAGTAGAGCATGTCGTCGTCGGGGACCGGGCCGGGCTCCGGCAGCGTGGGCGTCTCGGCGGGCAGGAGCCCCGCACACCCCAACGTCAGGACGAATGCCCCCGTGACCCCCACGACGGCGAACAGGCGGCGAAGATTGGCCGGAACTCGTAGATCGGGACGCAGCATGTCGGGGACGTATCGCTTGCCTCTCCGGGGGACCAGCCACTCCCTGACCGCATCCCGATCCCGAGGCTGGCCTCGTCGCGACTCGGCGCATAGGCTCGGGGGTGGATCTGCGGGGCATCGGCCCCCGGGGGGACGAGGCATGGGCTCGGTTCGATTCTGGCGGCGATTCAAGATTGCTCCCGGCGTGACCTTGAACATCAGCAAGACGGGTTTCTCGGTCTCCATTGGCCCCAGGGGAGCCCGGTACACCATCGGCACCTCGGGCAGCCGCATGACGGTCGGGCTTCCCGGCACCGGGCTCCACTACACCCACAAGTTCGGGAGCGGAGCGGCCGCCAAGGCCGCCGACGAAGCGCCCGAGGCGGCCCCGGAGCTCGCCCCCGAGACGGCCCCGGCCGTCGAGGTCCCCTGGGTCGAGCTGTCGGAGGTCGAGCGCGAACAGTTCGTGGCCGCGTGTGACGCCGTCGCGGAGGGCGACGAGGCAGGGGCTCTCGAGCAGCTCCAGGGGCTCACCCACCTCGCGGATGCCGCCTTCCTGGCCGGCCTGCTCCGGCTGCGCAGCGAGGACGCCGTCACCACTGCGGCGTCGCTGCTCCGGAGCGCCTGGCTCGACCGGGCATCCGTGGGCCAGGTGTTCGCCCTGTGCGAACGCGACCTCGCGATGGACTTGCCGATCACCGACGAGGTGAGCGTGAAGCTCCGGCCCGACCCGCTGGGCGCCGCGCTCGCCTACGTCGAGGCCCTGCAGCGGCTCGATCGCATCGACGAGGGGGTCGCGGTGCTCGACGAGATCGACGGGCAGTTCCCCAACCATCCCCTGGTCGCGATGTCGCTCGAGGACCTCCGGGCGGCGTAGCCACCAGTCGGCGTCCGGGAGGCATACCCTCTCCGACCTGGAGGCGGGATGACGACCCCGAAGAACTGCGTCGTGTGTGGGCGAACCATCGAGTGGCGCGCCAAGTGGGCGCGGGACTGGGAACAGGTTCGCTATTGCTCCAAGGCGTGCCGCAAGGCGGGCCTCGACCCCCTCGACGAGGAACTCGAGGCCGGCATCGTGGAGCTCCTCGAGGCACGAGCGGGCGGCGCGACCATCTGCCCCAGCGAGGTCGCGCGCGAGGTCGCACGACGAGCCGGCCACGACGACTGGCGAGGCTGGATGGAGCGAACCCGTCGAGCCGCCCGTCGCCTCGTGGCCCGCGGCGATCTGGAGATCACCCAGAAGGGACGGGTGGTCGACCCGTCGACGGCTCGCGGGCCCATCCGACTCCGACTCCGCCGCTCGGGATAGGGTCTCGATCCGAGGAGTTGAGGTCATGGCGATCGACAAGGCTGCACTGAAGCGAAAGATGCTGGCGCTCGAAGAAGAGGTCATCCTGGCCGCCGAGCGGAGCTACCAGGAATGGCTGGGCGAGGTCCGGATCGACCGCGACATGACCATCGAGGAGGACGATCTCGCGCAGTCCGCGACGAACACGAACATCGCAGAGCAGTACGAGCAGCAAGCTCACGACCACCGCGAGCACCGGACGATGATCGAGGCGACGTCCTTCGAGCCTCGCACCGCCGTGGAACCCGGCGCCATCGTGAAGATCACCCAGTCGGCCCGCTGCCTCGTCGTGGCCGCGCCCACGGCGGCCTTCGAGTGCGAGGGCGTGGAGTACCTGGGGGTCTCCCCGCACGCGCCCATCGTGAAGGCCATGGAGGGGCTCGAGGTCGGAGACAGCTTCGACTTTCAGGGCCGCGAGATGGAAATCGAGCGGATCGCCTGAACGCGCAGACGAGTGAACCCCCCGTTCGGGGGGTGGTCGACCTCCAGCGTCTCGCCGCGAGATACGGAGAGGCGAGAGGCCAACCGAAATGTCTTACGTCGTTCGAAGCTCGAGCCGCGACGAAGTGGTCGTCTACCGCGCACGCTTCCCGTTCGTCTACCACCTCGTGAGCTGGCTCTGGCTGTTGCTGCTCGGTGTGTTCGTGATCGGCATCATCGTGTTCTTTCAGCGCGAGATCGTGGCCTGGACGACCGAGATGGCGGTGACCTCGAAGCGGCTCGTCCTCAAGCGGGGGCTGTTCGACATTCGGACCGAGGAGCTCCCCCTCGACTCCGTCGAGGAGGTCAACGTTCGCCGCAGCTTCTGGGGCCAGCTCTTCAGCTTCGGGCGCATCTCGGTCTCGGGGACCGGCGCCGGGGGTATCGAGTTCCCCGACTCGCAAGCCCCGCTGCGCTTCCGGGCCGCCATCCAGGACGCTCGCGGCCACGTTCCGCGCGTGCTCAGCCCTCGAGCCGTCTGAGCGCTCGCCGCCCCACCTCGGACTCTTGCCAGTGCTCGAGGTGCCCGTGGGCCAAGGCTTCGCGGGTCGCCCCCAACACATCGGCCGCGCCGTCGAGCACCTCTTCGGGCGTCAGGACCCTCCCGGCGCGAGACCGCGAGGGAGGACCGCCATTGCGCTCGATCGATAGCTGGACGAAGGCATCGTCGCCGATGGCGCGCCGCAGGTCGAGGATGTGTGCCGCGTCCCGACCGACCGCGACCCGACCGAACGGCGCGGGGTCGTCCAACGAGGCCACGACCGCCGCAGCCACCTCGTCCGGGTCGCCTCCCGGGGTGGTGAGCACGGCTTCCCGCCGGGCGTCCCAGATGGGTCGCAGGTCGGTGTAGGGACTGTCTCCCGGTGGGGGTCCAGACGCACCGGCCGCGGTGGCCTGCAGCTGGGTCGCGTAGTTGCCGGGCTCCACCACGCGAACCCGCAGTCCGAAGGGTGCCGTCTCCTGGACGAGCGCCTCGGACATCGCCTCGAGCGCGTGCTTGGTGGCCGCGTAGAAGCCCGACTCGGGGAACACCGACTTGCCGGCGAGCGAGGAGATCTGCACGACTGCGCCGTGGCGCTCGCGAAGCACGGGAAGGAGGGCCTGGGTCACCCGCGCCGGACCGAGGACGTTGACCTCGAACAGGCTGCGCACCGCCTCCAGATCCGACTCCTCCTGGGTGCCGAAGACCGCGATGCCGGCATTGTTGACGAGAAGGTCCACGCTTCCGGCCGCGAGAGCCGCGGCACGGACCTGGGCGTCGCTTCGCACGTCCATGGGGAGGACGCGAAGCCGCGGCCGCGGCGCACCGAGCTCGGCGGGCCAGCGCTCCGTCGTCAGGTCGGTCGCCACGACGTTCCAGCCTTGGTCGAGCAGGCGGCGCGAGATGGCGAACCCGATGCCGCTGCCCGCGCCGGTCACGAACGCGGTGGTCATCTCCGGCGGGTAACCTCAGACCGGCAAGCCGTCGTCGGTCGCCGACAGCCGGAACCCGAGCGCGTCGGTGGGCATCTGCACCAGCACGGGTTCCTTCAGTCCCCGGCCCGCGGCGAAGCGCATCAGGCTCGCCCGCACGGTGGCCGTGACCTCGTAGCCTCGAGGAACCACCACCGAGCCGCCGAGCGTGCACACGGACTCGAGCAAGATCATCCCGTCCTCGAGCTGGTCGATGCGAACCCGCAGGTCGGGGTGCCCGTGCAGCTCGATCGCCTGCCGCATCGCCTCGACGACGGTGGGGTTGTAGACGTCCCGCAGGCCGCGCAGGTGGCGGAGCACCGCGTCAGGGGACTCGCCGAGCTGGAAACGGGCGTCCAGATCGAGGGCCACCCTGAGGATGTGGGCCCCGAGCGTCGCGGCGTCTTCCTGCTCGACGGCGCGGACCGACTGCTGCAGCGAGGCGTCGCGACACTGACCGCCGACCATGGCCGCGACGGTCTCGAGTCGCGGGATGCGCTGGAGCATCCGCCGCGCCACCTCGGCGTGCGCCGAGTACGCCTGGCGCTCGGGCACCGACGTGGGCTCGTTGCGGACGACCTTGCCCACGAGCGTGGCGTCCACACCGACGATGCCGATCTGCGAGAGCATGGCGGCGACCTCGTAGGACCACGGGTCGGACAGCCCCAGCATCTCCACCGTCCAGCGCACGGTCCGGCGGATTCGATTCGTCCTTCCGTAGGCGACCGGTGAGACGAGCGAGATCACCTCGGACAACACGGCGACGGTTCCCTTGAGGGTCTCCTCGAGCAGCTCGCGCTCCGCGCGCCGGAGCTGGTACTGCCGGCAGGCGTCGTCGACCGCGACGAGCAGGGACTCGGGGGGGCAGGGTTTGGTCAGGAACCTGAAGATCCCACCGTCGTTGACCGCGGCCACCGCCGAGCCGAGGTTGGCGTGGCCGGTGAGGAGGAGCCGGGTGGTGTCGGGCACTCGCTTCCGAACCTCGGCCAGGAACGTCGCGCCGTCCATGCCCGGCATGCGCATGTCGCTCACCACGGCGGCAAACGGCTCGTCGGCGGCCTCGATCGCCTCCAGTCCCGACCCACCACCGGTCGCGGTCTTCACGCGGAACCGGCGCCGCAGAATCGCGACGAGGCCCTCCAGTACGTGCGGTTCGTCGTCGACGCAGAGCACGAGTGGCTTGTTCGTCTTGCCCATTGGCTACGCGACCTCCTGCTGGAAGCGACGTCGCCACTTCAGCAGCCTCTCCTCGAGCCCGAGCTGCTCCACGAGCTCCCGGTCGGGGTGCCCGCCGCGAACCACGGCGTCGGCGAGATGGACCGCCGCGATGACGTCGATGTCCTTGCGCGTGACCTCGCCGGGATGGTGGTGCCAGGCCACCCCCTCGACGACGGCGAGGGGCAGCCCCCAGACCCCGAGCACGTAGGCGCCGGCCTCCGAGTGCGTGACTCCGAGCTGCTCGTGCTCCATCCGCCACGACTGCGACAGCCCCTGCTCGGCGGCGGCCGCAATCGGCGCGTACCGGGACCCGAAGGCCAGCGAGAGCACGAGCTTGCCAACATCGTGGACCAGCCCGGCCGTGAACGCGACCTCGGCGATCTCCGCCGGGGCGATCTTCCGGGCCACGTTGGCCACCTGGAGCCCGTGGAGCTGAAACGCGCGCAACGAGACGCCGTTGATCTGCTCGAAGCTCGACACGAGCCCGATCTGCAGCACCAGGCCCTCGATGAGGTTGAGGCCCAGGTAGGAGACCGCTTCGCGGATCGCAGTGACCCGGCGCGTGCGGGTGAAGAACGCCGAGTTCACCAGCTGCAGGATCTTCGCCGACATGGCCGGATCCCGCTCGATGATGCGGCTCACGTCCTCGATGGGCACCTCGGGATCGCGCAGCGTGCTGCGCAGCTCGTCGACGATGCGATGGTGGGTCGGCAGCCGATTGAGAGCGCCGAGCGCCCGCACCCGATCCTCGCGCATGAGGCTGCGCAGCGCCTCCGAGCGCTCGATGCGCTGGATGAGCTCGCCCGCGTCCACCGGCATCGAGACGTACTGGTGGGCGTGGGGCACGATCCGCATGACCTCGCGAACGTCGGCGGAAGCCGACAGCACGACTCGGATGGTCGACGGGTGCTCCTCGGCCACCATCTCGAGGAGCGAGCCCCCCAGCGGCACGTCGACGTCGAGCTCGGCCACCACCACGTCGATGGGCTCGTGCCGGAGCGCCCGGACCGCGTCGGGTCCTCGCACGAAGGCCATTCGCCACTGCGACCGGTACCGACGCAAGGCTGCCTTGAGCCCGGCCAGCACCGAGGGGTCGTTGTTGACGAAAATGACCTTCAAGACGTGCCCGCCCCCGGCGGGCCCGCGATCGGTAGCCGAACCGTGAAGGTCGTGCCGCGCTCGGTCGTCTCGAACGAGAGCGTTCCGCGGTGCCGCTCGACGATCACCGCGTGCGAGATCGCGAGGCCCTGGCCGGTACCTCGCCCGACGTCCTTGGTCGTGAAGAACGGCTCGAAGACCCTCGACGCGATGGCGTCGGGAATGCCGCAGCCGGTGTCCGCGATGCGGATCTCGGCCCACTCACCGACGACCCGGGTCGCCACGTCGATGCGGCCACGGCCCCGTTTGGCGTCCTCGATCGCGTGGGCTGCGTTGACGAGCAGGTTGAGGAAGACCTGGTTCACGTCCCCGATCCAGCACACCACCAGGGGCAGGGGCTGGAGGTCCGTGTGCACCTCCGCGTGTCGCTCGAGCGTGTTCCCCGCCACCACCAGCGTGCTCTGCAGCGCGGGTACCAGGTCCGCTGCCTCGGGGGTGCCATCGTCCGGGGAGGCGAACTGGCGCATCGCCTGCACGATGGTCGACACCCGGGACAGCCCGCCTCGCGTCCGCTCGAAGGCGCGGGGCACCTCCTCGAGCAGGAAGTCCAGGTCGAGCTCCTCGCACATCGCATCCACCTGGTCGTGGGGTCCGAGAGCCTCGCGAGCGACCCGCACCACGTTCACGAGGTCGTCGAAGGCGCCCTCGAGGAAGTAGACGCTGTCCCCGACGAACTGGATCGGCGTGTTGATCTCGTGAGCCACGCCCGAGGCGAGCTGACCGACCGCCTCCATCTTCTGGGAGTGACGGAGCGAGAGCTCGTCTTCGGTTTCGGGAGCGCGGACGCCGGGAGCCCGTGTGGACATGGAAGATCCCCCCCGCCCCCATCGGCCGCGCGGGGCGAGCCTTCACTCGGGCTCGTCGGAAGACGAAGGGAACGAACTACACCGCAACGCGGTTCCGGCCCCCCCTCTTCGCGCGGTACAGGGCGTCGTCGGCGGCCTTCACGAGCTCCTGGGAAGAGGTCGGGAGCCTGCGCGGTCCATCCTCGGGGTCGAGCGCGGCGAGCCCGATGCTGATGGTGGCCCGCACCGAGATCTCCCCGAGCGAGTAGACCTCGGACTCCACGGCCTCGCGGATGGACTCCGCGAGCGCCCGCCCGCGCTCCATCGTCACCGGGGCATAGGCGCAGAACTCGTCGCCCCCGAATCGACAGGCCTCCCCTTTCGTGCCGAGGGCGTGGGCGATGAGCTTGCCGACCCGGGAGATGGTGTGGGCCCCCATCGTGTGGCCGTGGGTGTCGTTGATCGGCTTGAGGCCGTCCATGTCCATCATCATCACGACCAGCGGGGTGCCGGTGAGCTGGGCGACCCGCAGCGCCTCGACGAGCATGTCGTCGAAGCGGTGCTTGGCGTGCAGGCCGGTCAGGGGATCGGTCCCGGCCAGCTTGGAGATGCGGTCGAGGTAGGCCGCCTCGGTCTCGTCGACGATCGAGAACTTGACCACCGTGCTCCCGAGCACGATCTTGTCTCCGTCGTGGAGAACGGCCCGACCCGCCAGCGGAATCCCGTTGAGCGAGGTGCCGTTGGTCGACTGCAGGTCCTCGACCTGCCACTGGCCGTCCTCGCGGAGGATGCGGGCGTGGTGGCGCGAGATCCGACCGTCGCGCAGCAGGAGCTGTCCGTCCCGGCCGATCACGAGGGAGTCGCTCACCGTGGCGTGGACACCGACGTCGGCGGGGGAGCCGTCGATCACGAGGAGCGACCCCGTCCGGCGACCGGTCTTTCGGGTCGGACTCAACTCGAACCGCTCGGTCACTTCGGGGTGCAACGTGATCGCGCCACGCGGCACGATGTCCGATGCAGGCGAGGTGGTCTCGTCGTCGGCGTCGGTCGTGGTTGGTGAGGATCGGGACTCGGACGGATCCGGCGGCGCCATGGGGATTCCGGGTACACCTGGTGGCCCTCCGGGTGTACCACAGGTGCGCTGTCGAAGCGCTCGTCCTCGCGAGACTGGCGATCCCTTGACGGTCCAAGAGGCGCGTTTAGCTTCCGGTCATGACTCCGGCACCCAGCCGGAAGGCTGCGTCACGAGCATTCATTCATACTCTTCGCGTCCGTCCCGGGGCGCTCCGGGGGTAGACATCATGGGCAAGACCATTGGAATCGACCTGGGCACGACCAACTCGGTCGTGGCGGTGATGGAGGGCGACACCCCGACCGTCATCGTCAACGAGGAAGGTGCCCGCACCACGCCGTCGGTCGTCGGCTTCGGCGCTGACGGTGAGCGCATGGTCGGCATCGTCGCGCGACGTCAGGCCATCACGAACGCCGAGAATACGGTCTACTCGGCCAAGCGGCTCATCGGTCGCAAGTTCGACGAGACAGAGAAGGAGGTCAAGCGCCTTCCGTACGAGGTCGTGCGCGCGAGCAACGGCGACTGCCGCATCCGGGTGCAGGGCAAGGAGTACTCCCCGCCCGAGATCAGCGCGATGGTGCTCCAGAAGCTGAAGCAGCAGGCGGAGCGCTATCTCGGCCAGCCGGTCACCCAGGCCGTCATCACCGTGCCGGCCTACTTCAACGACAGCCAGCGTCAGGCCACCAAGGACGCCGGAAAGATCGCGGGCCTCGAGGTCAAGCGCATCATCAACGAGCCGACCGCGGCCGCGCTCGCCTACGGCTTGAACAAGAAGCAGGACGAGATCATCGCGGTCTACGACTTCGGTGGCGGGACCTTCGACATCTCGATCCTCGAGGTGGGCGACGACGTCGTCGAGGTCAAGGCCACGAACGGTGACACCCACCTCGGTGGCGACGACGTCGACGATGTCATCATCCAGTGGCTGATCGACGAGTTCAAGAAGGAGAACGGCATCGACCTGTCGAGCCAGACCATCGTGGTCCAGCGGCTCAAGGACGCCGCCGAGAAGGCCAAGATCGAGCTCTCCACCGCGCAGAGCACCGAGATCAACCTGCCGTTCCTCACCGCCGACGCCGCAGGCCCGAAGCACCTTCAGAAGTCGCTGTCCCGCGCTGACTTCGAGCGCATGATCGACCCCATCGTGCAGCGGACCCTCGAGCCGAGCCGCAAGGCGCTCAAGGACTCCGGGCTGTCCGCCAGCGAGATCGACCAGGTCATCCTGGTCGGTGGTTCCACGCGCATCCCGCTCGTCCAGCGTCGCGTGACCGAGCTCTTCGGCAAGGAGCCGAACCGCTCCGTGAACCCCGACGAGGTCGTCGCGGTGGGCGCCGCAGTCCAGGCCGGCGTGCTCGACGGTGACGTCACCAGCATGCTGCTCCTCGACGTGACCCCGCTGTCGCTCGGCATCGAGACCCTCGGCGGGGTGATGACGCGGATGATCAGCCGCAACACCACCATCCCGCACAGCAAGACCGAGGTGTTCTCGACTGCGGCCGACAACCAGACCGCAGTGGACGTCTACGTCTTCCAGGGCGAGCGGGAGATGGCGCGCGACAACAAGATGCTCGGCAACTTCCGGCTGACCGACATCCCGCCCGCTCCGCGTGGCATGCCGCAGATCGAGGTGACCTTCGACATCGATGCGAACGGTATCCTGTCCGTGTCCGCGAAGGACAAGGCCACGAATCGTGAGCAGAAGATCACCATCGAGGCCTCTGGCGGCCTGTCCAAGGACGAGATCGATCGCATGGTCGACGAGGCCAAGTCCCACGAGAGCGAGGACAAGGCCCGGCGCGAGCTCATCGAGGCCCGCAACCAGCTCGACTCCCGCATCTACGAGGTGGAGAAGACCCTCGGTGAGCACGGCGACAAGCTGCCCGAGGGCGAGAAGTCGACGCTCGACGCCGAGCTCGCCAAGGCCAAGGAGGCCAAGGACAGCGACGATCTCGCCGCCGTCAAGGCCGCTCTCGAGAGCCTGACCCAGGCGTCGCACAAGCTCGCCCAGGTCATGTACGAGGCGACGGGGGGCAACCCGGCCGGTGGTGCCGCGGGCGGAACCCCGGGAGGGGACGGCGACAACAAGGGCGGCGGCGACGACGTCATCGACGCGGAGTACGAGGACGCCTGATCGAGTCGCCCGCGGATCGATACGAACGCCCGCTCTTCGCTTGTGAGGAGCGGGCGTTCGCCCATCCGAGCGAGGGCCGAGCGTCCGCGACAGCGGGCGGTGCCGAGGGGACGGAGGAATGGTGGCACGCGACTACTACGAAGTGTTGGGAGTGGACCGCTCGGCGTCCACGGCCGAGATCAAGAAGGCGTTCAAGACCGCAGCGCGGAAGTACCACCCCGACCTGAACAAGGAAGAGGGCGCCGCAGAGCTGTTCAAGGAGGCCTCCGAGGCGTACGACGTGCTGTCGAACGACGAGAAACGTCGAATCTACGATCAGTTCGGCCACGAGGGCCTGCGGGGCCAGGGCATGGGGCCCGAGGTCAACTTCTCCAACATGCAGGACATCCTCGAGAGCCTGTTCGGTGGCGCGTTCGGGGACTTCTTCGGTGGGGGGATGGGTCGAGGGGGCCCGCGGCGCGGCGCCGACCTCGAATACCCGCTGCGACTGTCCTTCATGGAAGCCGCGCACGGGGTCACGAAGACCATCGAGGTCCCCCGGCGGGTCCGCTGCGAGACCTGCGAGGGTGATGGCCTGAAGCCCGGAGCTTCGCCTTCGGTGTGCAGCACCTGCGGGGGACGGGGACAGGTCATCTCCGCCCAGGGGTTCCTGCGCATCCGCACCACCTGCCCGACGTGCCAGGGGGTGGGCCAGCAGGTGGCGGCGTCGGATCGCTGCGAGAGCTGCGGCGGCTCCGGGAAGCAGCGCGAGGTCACCTCCATGGAGATCAACGTGCCGCCCGGGGCCTACCGGGGCCTGCAGATTCGCCACGGCGGGGCGGGCGAGGCCGGTGACCCGGGGGCGCCTCCGGGCGATCTCTACGTCACCCTCGACGTCGAGCCCCACCCGCTGTTCAAGCGGGACGGTGCCGACGTGTACGTGACGGTTCCCGTGCCCTACCCCATCATGGCGCTCGGCGGTGACATCGTGGTGCCGACCGTTCACGGTGAGGAGGAGCTGCACGTCAAGCGCGGCACCGAGAGCGGCCACGTCGTCGTGATGCGGGGCAAGGGCGTCGACCAGATCCGGCGGCGGGGAACCCGGGGAGACCAACACGTGCGGCTCGTCGTGGAGGTCCCGCAGGATCTGAACGACGAAGAAGAGGAGCTCCTGCGCCAGCTCGCCCAGGCTCGCGGACACGGCGTCCAGGAGCGTGGATTCTGGAAGAATCTGATCGATCGCATCACCGGCTGATCGCTCGGAGACAGAAGCAGAAAAGGGGCGGCCAGTGGCCGCCCCTCGTGGTTCTGCTCGTTAGGTCGATCAGGGGTCGATGGGCAATGCCAGGGGTTGGTCGGGCGGACCAACGTCGCTCTCCCGGGGCGCGATGGTCGCGCGCGGGGGCGGGGCCTGCCGCGAGTACTCCTCGTCGTCGTCCCAGCCGTCGTCGAAGCCCTCCGGCGGGGTGTAGCGCCCGAGCGCAGACTCGGTCATCTCGGACGTTGGAAGCCAGTAGCCCTCGACCCAGTCACTGCCGTCGAACCAACCGGGAATCCACTCCTGGCCGGAACGCTCCTCGGTGGGCAGCCAGTATCCGCCGTGGAAGATGCCGTCCTGATCGTAGAAGGCGCTGACCCAGACGTAGCCGACCCGGTACTCGGGTCGCCAGAAGCCGTCGACGTAGGTCTCGCCGTCCCAGAACCCGGGCTCCCAGACGTACCCCTCCGGCGCGTCACCGGTGGGGATCCAGTGGCCGCGAACGTAGCTGCCGTCATCGAGGTAGTAGCCCTCGACCCACTGCCACTCGGCTCGGGCCTCGGTGCGGTAGTAGCCCTCGACGTAGACGTCGTCTTCCCACCAGCCGGGCACGTACGTGTAGCCAACCGGCGCGGTGCGGACGGGGCGCCAGAAACCGGGGTGCCAGTAGCCCCACGAGTAGAAGCCGGGGACCCAGGTCCACCCCGCCCGGACCGGCGGCACCCAGGCCACCCCCCACGGGTCGACGGCAAAGCCGAAGCCCACCACCGCCACGGTGCTGTACCGATAGCGGTACCACGGGTGGCAGTACCAGCGCGTGTAGTAGGGACGATAGCTCCATCGACGAGGCAGCGGACGCGCCCCCACGCGGCGAACCACCCGGTAGTTCGGACGCGCGTAGCGCACGTCACGGTAGCTGCGGTGCGGCGGACGGTAGACGCGTCCCGCCGACGATCGAACGTTGCGGTTGTAGGGCCGGAGTGTCGAGTGCGGTCGCGTACCCACGTCACGTCGACGGTACTGACGGCCACTCACCCGGGCCCTCGTGACGGTGCCCCCGGACCGGGATCGATTGATCGACGGCTGGCCCCCGCGACCTGCGCGGTTCGTCCGGGTCGCGCCGGAGGTGCGCTGCCGGGAGCCCTGGCGGGACGAGGGCGGCCGATTTCCGGGGTTCCGTGGCGCCGTCGTGGTCCGACTGGAACGTGTCGGTTCGATGCGGGAGCTGGGCGCCCGGTTGTTGCGGGAACTGCTGGACGGGCGCGCGGTCGAGGAGCGCGTTCGAGTCGAGGAGCTCCGAGTCGTCGACCGACGATCCGGTGCCGCGGTGGACCGACTCGACGAAGACCGGCTGGAGGTCGATGGACGTTCGTTCGGCCGCGAGTCTGGCTGCCGGGTCCGCGTGGGCTGGGAGCTCCGGGTCGACGGGCTGGTGGCCCGAGAGCGGCTGGACGATGGCTTCGGCGACGTCGTGGCCCGAGAGCGACTCGACGAGGACCGACTCGGCGAACTCGTGGTCCGGGAGCGGCTCGACGACGGCTTCGACGACCTCGTGGTCCTCGAGCGACTCGACGGGCTCGTGGCCCGTGACCGGCTCGACGAATACGACCGCGACCGGCTCGTGCTCGAGCGGCTCGACGACGATCGGGAGCGGCTCGCGCTCGAGCGGCTCGACGACGATCGAGAGCGGCTCGCGCTCGAACGGCTCGACGACGGACGCGAGCGGCTGGCACTGGAGCGGCTCGACGAGGAGCGCGATCGGCTCGCGCTCGACCGACTGCGACTCGACGGGGCCAACGCGATGCTGTACGCGCTCGTCGACGCCTGGCGGGCGCTCTGCGACGTTCGGTCCGGTGCGGCATCGGCGGTGTCGACGACGACCCCGCCGAACAACACCGCAAAGATTATGGTCCACGGCATGAGGGCCTCCCGATCCTGGGACGTCGACGATTGTGGAATATTCGAAGTCCCTCGTCATTCGGCGCCGTAACGAGCCCCCGAGCTCACCCGGGGCCGCGATCGGAAGTGGCGCCGGCGGGTCTGGCGACCCGACCGGCCAGCCGGCGGAAGTGGTCCCTCGCATCGTCGACGCGACCCGTCTTGAGGTAGACGCGAGCGCCACTCTCGCCGACGGCGATCGGCGTGGGCGTCCCGCCGGGGACGCGGATCCATCCGCCCCGACCCAGCACCGCCCCCGAGGGCCCGTCCCAGCGCAGCGACCCCTCGAGCACCAGGAGCTCGAGGCCGCCGGGCGGAGCCAGCGCCGGTACGGTGTCGGACGGCGCCCACCGGTCGATCCGGACGCGCTCGCCAGGCCGATCGACCACCCGTCCCGATGCGTCACGGATCCTCACGGTTTCCTGATCGTCGAGGTCCATCTGCCACAGCTTCACGAACAGTACGCAGCCATCGGGGGCGCGCGGGGTGTGGCGGCTTCCCGGGGGATTCCGCACGTAGGTGCCGACCGGGTACTCGCCGTGCTCGTCGGCGAAGGTCCCCTCGAGGACGTAGAACTCCTCGCCGCCACCGTGGGTGTGCGCCGAGAACGCGCTGCCGGGCTCGTAGCGAACAATCGACGTGGCCCGCGCAACCTCGTCGCCGATCCGGTCGAGGCGCCGCCGCACCACCCCGGGCATTGGTGAGTCGACCCACGGCAGCTCGTCGGTCGCGAGCACCACGGACTCGCGGAAGTCGGCTCGAATCAACACGCGGCCTCCTGGCGTCGAGCCCCGTATCGCCACGGCGCTGACCCCGATGTCGCGGTTCGCCCGCCGGCCCGATCTCCGACCTTCACGACAAGCGGGTTCTCGGGCTGGCACGACATTCGCTTACGACCTGGGTGACCCGCGAGAAGGAGCAACCCGATGCGTCCTTGGACAATGCTGCCCGTGCTGGCTGGCCTGCTGGCCTGTTCCACCGAAGAGGATCCACACGACGACCCACCGCCCGCCGTGGAGACGCTGTCCGCGGCCCTGACGCGCTTCGACGACTGCGAGGACCTGGGAGCCTACGTAGCAGACGCGTGGCTCGAGACCCTGATCGGCCACGGGGGCTACGCGTACCCCGCCGTCGACTTCGGCGCCGAGGCCGACGACAGCGCCACGGAACGGGGAACCGGGCCCTCCGACTACAGCCAGACGAACACCCAGGAAGAAGGGGTCGACGAGCCCGACATCGTCAAGACCGACGGCAACCACGTCTACGTGCTTCAGCAAGCTCGACCCGAGCTCACGATCGTGAAGAGCTGGCCCATCGAGGAGTCCGCGGTTCTCGGGCGCGTCGCCATCGACGGCTACCCGATGTCGATGTTCCTGGACGGTGACCGCATCGCGGTGTTCTCGCAGATCTGGGCCGAGTACGACGAACGGACCGGCCAGCGGGAGGGTTCGCCCTACCGGGACGGCTTCGCCACCCGCGTCACCCTCGTCGACATCACCGATCGTGCCAACCCCGTCGTCGAGCGCACTCTCGACGTCGATGGCTGGATGACCTCGGCCCGCCTCCTCGGCGACGACCTCTACTTGGTGATGCAGACCAGCGCCTGGCTCCCCTACGAGCTGTGGGACGAGGCCTGGCGGGTCCAGGAGGGACTGCCGCCCTATCCGTGGAACGGCGGCCAGGCCGAGCAGGCGGCGTGGCGCCAGCTGGCTCGTGCCCGGCTCCGCCCCGTGGTCGAGCGCTTCGTCGACGAGACCCCGATCGACCAGATCCTGCCGCGCCAGTACCAGACGTTGCCCGGCCAGGACATCACACCCGCCTCGCTGCTCGGCTGCGCCGACGTGTACCGGCCCGAGGGACTGTCCGAGCCGTCGGTGCTCACGATGTCGCACCTGGACCTGTCGGCCGACGAGGGACTGCTGACGGCGACCGGCCTGATGGCGAATGGGTGGACGGTCTACGCGAGCCAGAGCAACCTCTACGTCGCCCAGACCTCGAACTGGTGGTGGTGGGGCTGGGGCCCCATCGACGCCACCACGCACCTGCACCGCTTCTCGCTCGAAGGCGGGGACTCGACCTACCGCGGCTCGGGTCAGGTCGACGGCTGGCTTTGGGACCAGTTCGCGATGAGCGAGCACGACGGCCACCTGCGCGTCGCCACCACCGACGGGTGGAACGAGACTCGGGAGCCCGGCAACAACCTCTTCGTGCTCGACGGCGACCTCGAGGTGGTCGGGCAGGTCACCGGCTTCGCCCGCGGCGAGTCGATCTACGCCGCTCGCTTCATGGGCGACGAGGGCTACGTGGTCACCTTCCGGCAGATCGATCCCCTGTTCACCTTCGACCTCTCCGACCCCACCAACCCGCTGCTGATGGGCGAGCTCGAGATGCCTGGGTTCTCGTCGTACCTTCACCCCTACGGTGAGGACCGCCTCATCGGCGTCGGGATGGACGGCGACGAAGAGGGGCGCGTGTTCGGGCTGTCGATCAACCTGTTCGACGTCTCCGACCTCACGAATCCCCTGCGCATCGACCAGGTGGTGGTCAACTCCGACGACTGGACGTGGTCCGAGTCGCTGTGGAACCACCTGGCGTTCACGATGCACCGCGACGTCCTGAGCCTTCCCGTCTACACCTGGACCAACAACAAGGGCTTCTCGGGTATGCTCTCCGTCGCCGTCAGCGAGAACACGCTCACCGAGCTCGGTCGGGTGGGGCACGCCGACCTCGTCGCGGACAGCGAGTGCCTGTACACCTGGGAGTACAGTGATGGCTCGTGCCCGAGCGACTGGTGGTACGCGTCGATGCGGCGCAGCGTCGTCATCGAGGACAACCTGTTCTCGATCAGCGACTACGGCGTGAAGATCACGGACCTCGACGACCCGTCGGTCGAGCATGCCCGTGTGCTCTTCCATCCCCTGGTCACCACGCCCTGACCGAAATCGAGCCAGACGGAATCGAGACCCTGACCAAAGACCCCTCGGTGCCACACCGTGGGGTCTTTACGTTCACCAATAGGAGGGGCCCCGGTGCTGCCGCGCCGCCAGGACGAGGCCGAACAGACTGGCGCTGCCCACTACGACCCCGAAGCCGACGAAGGCGCCGAGAAGCAGGCTGGGTACGAGCTGGCCGAGTGCTGCCGCGTAGCCGAGCCCGGCCGCGCCGAGCACCAGCAGTAGCTGCAGCACCAATCCCGTCACCAGGCGGATGAACATCGCGTCGTGGTCGACAACCATTGGCACCAACTCCCTTGCCAAGACTAGCCACCGAAACACCGTCCGAGTCCAGCCCCGACGTCGCCGAATGTCACGAGTCGCCGCCGAACCTCCCCGGTTGGGCAAGGACGCCGGCTGCGAGGCATAGTTCGTGTCATCGCGCGATCACGTGAACTTTTCGCTCATCGCCCCGCCGTCGAGAGGACTGCCGATCCCCCCCGGCGCGGCGGGCATCAGATGCCGCTGCGCGCCGACGCACCGCCGGGCCACACGAAGACCACCCCCCCACGCAGCCGCGGTGCGGTGAACACCAGGTCGAGGTGCAGGTCGGCGTCGAGGCGGCCGAACCCGACCTCGAAGCCGAGACGCTGACGCACGCCCTCGACGGGGTCCGATATGAACCGCCAGTCGTCCTCGAGCGACACCAGATTCTCCCTGGCGAGCGGGCCGTAGAAGAAGTGGACCGCGCCCGGGGCCGTGCCGTCGCCCCCTTCGTTGAAGATGCTCGGCGCTCCGATGGCCAGGTCGACAAAACCGTCACCATCGTGGTCGGCGGACGCCATGCGCTCGCCCAGCCCCTGGTCACCGAGCCCCACGATGAGCACGGGGGCGGTCTCGACGGAGATCTCGTCGACGATGCGGGAGGTGAGCGCGACCACCGCGCCAGTGCGGCGCTCGTAGGCGGGAATCCCGAGGACCAGGTCCGCACGGCCATCCGCGTCGACGTCCGACATCAGCGCCGACTCCACGATGCGCCAGGTCGCCGGCAGCGCGATGCGCGCCGTAGCCACGTCTTCGATGGCGTGGGTGCCGGTGCGGGGGGGATCTTCGACGATCCACACCGCGTTCTGATCGAACACGTCGGGCAGTCCGCCGATGACGAGGTCCAGGTCGCCGTCGCCGTTGACGTCGAGGGCCTCGACCATGTACCCGAGAGCCTCTCCGGGTCGGCCCTCGATGACGGCCCCCCGCTCGCCGATGGAGATGGCGTCCGGTGCGGGGTCCGAGGGGATCAGGTGTACGCGCCCGCTGCGGTTGGCCGCGAGCGCGGTCCCGAGCACGAGCGTGCCGTCCCGGAGCGCGCCGACCTGCGGATCGAGCCGCGACGAGGCTGGCGCCTGGACGGTCAAGGACACGACGTCGGCGAGCTCCACGATGCCGGCCGCGACGCCACCGGGGATCAGGGCCGCCAGGTCTACCGTTCCGTCACGAAGAGTGACAACGACCTCTCCCAGACCGTCGCCATCGAGGTCCGGGGTCTCCACCAGTCCCCGGGGGAGGCCGGGCAGCCGGATGGCGGTTCGGGGGGCCCTCACACCGTCGATGGGGCCGTCGTAGATCAAGAGCTCGCCCAAGCCCTGATCGTCGATGGCCGTGACCACGAGGTCGTCCCTGAGATCACCGGTGACGTCGCCAGGCAGGGCGAGTCCTGCACCGAACTCAGTGTACCCCTTGGGCGCCTCGACACGCACTGGAGCGTCGGCGACATCGTCGATCCCGATGGGGGCGCAGTCGCTCACTCCGTCACAGTCGTCTTCGACGCCGTTGCCGCACACCGGCTCCAGGCCGGGGGAGCGGAAGGGGTCGTTGTCGTCGCAGTCGCCGGTGCAGGGGGTGAAGCCGTCGCCGTCGAAGTCGAGGGGCACCACGGCCGCGCTCGTGTCGTCACAGTCGTCGCCGCCGTAGCCTTGCGCCTCGAAGCCGTCGAAGTCGGCATCGAAGTCGCTCCACCCGTCACAGTTCTGGTCGAACCCGTCGTAGGGGACCTCGACTGCGCCAGGGTTCACGTCGGCTCGTAGGTCGTTGCAGTCGGCCCCTCCGGCCAGCTCGCTGTCGAAGCCGTCGCCGTCGACATCCGAGAGGTCCTCACCGTCGCAGTCCTGATCGATGCCGTCGTAGGGGAGCTCCTCGGAGCCGGGAAAGGCATCGGCGTCGTTGTCGTTGCAGTCCTCCGGCTCGACGAAGCCATCGCCGTCGAAGTCCTCGGTCACGCAGGACGCCACGATCAGGATCCAGCCAATGCGCATGGGCGCACTGTACTTCTTGGTCGACCGACTGTCCTCCGGTTTCCCACCCGATCGGGCAGTGGTCGTGCAATGGCGAGTGCGCAGTTACGTACCAGACCCCGAACCAGCTCACGAAAAGGACGGCGACGTGGCCAGAAACGTCATCAACTTCGACCCGCGACGACCGAGCGCCGGTGCGGTGAGCACCTTGATCCTCGCGATCGTGGCGCTCCTCCTGGTCGGAGTCGCGAGCTCGGCAGCGTTCACCATCGAGCCGGAGGAGCAGGGCGTCATCCTCCGCTTCGGCAAGATGGTGCGCGTGGCGGAGCCCGGGCTCAACTTCAAGCTTCCCTACCCGGTCGAGTCGGTCTACAAGGTGCCCACGCGGCGTCAGCTCAAGGAGGAGTTCGGCTTCCGGACCGTCCGGGCCGACCGCCGGACCGAATATGACACGAGAGGTTCCTACGAAGACGAGAAGCTCATGCTCACCGGCGATCTCAACGTCGCGAGCGTCGAGTGGATCACGCAGTACCTCGTGAACGACCCCTACAAGTACCTCTTCAAGGTGCGCAACGTGCAGTCCACGTTCCGTGACCTCAACGAGGCCGTAATGCGCGAGATCATCGGTGACCGCAGCGTCACCGAGGTGCTCACCATCGGCCGGGAGGAGATCGAGGACCTCGCCGAGCAGATGCTCCAGCAGAAGGTCGACGAGTACGAGATGGGCGTGAGAATCGATCAGGTCGTGCTCCAGAACGTCAACCCGCCCGACGCGGTGAAGTCCAGCTTCGACGAGGTCAACCAGGCCCAACAGGAGCGTGAGCGGCTCATCAACGAGGCCAAGACCGAGTTCAACAAGATCATCCCGGCCGCGCGAGGCCAGGCCGAGGAGGTTCTCGCGCAGGCCAATGGGTACGCGACGGAGCGCGTGAACGTGGCCGAAGGTGAGGCCGCCGCCTTCACCAAGCTGCGGGAGGCCTACGAGCGGGCCCCCGAGGTGACGCGGCAGCGCATCTACCTCGAGACCATGGCCGACATCTACCCCAAGGCGAAACAGAAGATCGTGTTGAGCGACAGCGCCAAGGGCGTGCTCCCGTTGCTCCAGCTCGACGGAGGCAAGTGATGCGCGCCTCGATCATTGGAATCCTGGTGCTCCTGGGCGTCGGAATCTTCCTCTTCACCCAGGCCACCTTCGTGGTGACCGAGACCGACCAGGTCGTGGTCACCCAGTTCGGTAAGCCGGTCGGCCAAGCCATCAGCGAGCCCGGTCTCCACCTGCGCGTGCCCTTCGTGCAGCGCGTGAACCGGTTCGAGAAGCGCTTCCTCGAGTGGGACGGTGAGCGCAACCAGCTGCCCACCAGCGACAAGCGCTTCGTGTTCGTCGACACCTATGCGCGGTGGCGCATCTCCGACCCCCTGCGGTTCTTCGAGCGCCTCGGCGACGAGACCGGAGCCCAGGGTCGACTCGACGACATCCTCGACGGCGAGACCCGCAACGTCATCGCCCGGCACAACCTCATCGAGGTCGTACGCACGTCGGGCCGCGAGTTCGCCATCGACGACGAGGACTCCGGGGGCCTTTCGGCCGGCATCGAGACCGAGAGCAACCTCGAGGAGCGGGACTTCCAGGTCGACGTGGGGCGTCAGCAGCTGGCCCAGATGGTGCTCGAGGCGAGCCAGCAGCGCACGGCCGAGCTCGGCGTCGAGATCCTCGACTTCCAGTTCAAGCGCATCAACTACGTCCAGACGGTTCAAGCCGAGGTGTTCCAGCGCATGATCTCGGAGCGCAAGCGCATCGCCGAGCAGTTCCGGTCCGAGGGCAAGGGCGAGGCCGCGCGCATCAACGGTGAGAAGGAGCGCGAGCTCAAGCGCATCACCTCCGAGGCCGAGCGCGAGGCCAAGCAGATCCGAGGCGAGGCCGACGCCAAGGCCGCCGACATCTACGCCGAGGCCTACAACGCGAACCCCCGGTTCTACCGGTTCATGAAGTCGATGGAGACGCTGCAGGACACCATCGACAGCGAGACCGTGCTGTTGCTCGGTACCGATGCCGAGATGCTCCAGTACCTCGAGGACGCCTCGCCCTGACGGGCAGGCGTTCCGGGAGTCGCAGCAGAGACGAAGTCCCTCGCATCCCGGGGCCGGAGTCCGGTACGCTGGTCGCATGAGCGACGACAACGTGACCTACCTGGCCGACGGCTTCGCCATCGAGTTCCCCGTCCGGGCGCTGGGCGTCCGGGTGAGGCCCGAGCTGACCCTGCTGTGCGGCGCCATGTCGACCGTCGGAGCGTTCCTCGTGGCCGACCCGCTGCTCGCGGTGGCGCTGCTCGGGCCTGCCGTCGGGCTGTGGTGGGGCACCCAGCACGAGCACCTCGCGACCTTGACCTTGACCCACGACCGGCTCGCGTGCGAGACGCCACTCGGCCGTCGCTGGGCGGTGGCCATGCGCGAGATCCGGGACGTCGAGGTCTTCGACCGCGAGCTCGAGGTGCTCTTGTGGGGCGGTCAGCGCGTCCGGATGCCCGCTCCCGCTCCCGGGCGGCAGCTCACCTGGATCGTTCGTCAGCTGCGTCAGCTCCGCGACGAAGCCGCGCGGTTTGCGCTCGAGATGGCGGAGCAGCGCGACCGGAGGCCTCGCTTCAGGCCGTCGTGACGTGAACGTCGCGGAGCGCCTGCAGCGCGGCGGGCACGTCCCCGGGACGTCCGGCGTCCGATAGCGCGGCGCCCACCGCTTCGACCGTCTTGCGGAGAAGGTCGGGCTGCCGGGTGACGTAGCCCATGTGGCCGACGCGGATCGACGTGCCCTTGAGCTCGGGGTGCAGCGCCCCCGCGATCGCGATGCCGCGAGCCGCGACCCGAGCGGGCAGGTCCGCGCCGACACCTACCGGCAGGTGGAGGGCGGACAGGGTGTTCGCCGCGACATCGTCCGGCGGAACCAGCGTGAGCCCCAGGTGCGACCAGGCCCGGCGCAAGGCGCGCGCCGCGGACGCGTGGCGGGCGAACACCTCGTCGAGCCCCTCGGCCAGCAGCTCGTCGAGCGACGCCGCCAGGCCGGGGATCAGCCCGGTGGCTGGTGTCGCGAAGTAGCTCGGCCGCCCCGCCTCGTAGGCCGCCATGATCGGAATCCAGCGCTCGAAGTCCATGTACATCGGCGGGGGCGTCACGAGCCGCTCTCTCGCCTCGAGAGCGCGGGGGCCCGCCACGAGCAGGGCGAGGCCCGGCGGCGCGCCCACGGCCTTCTGCGACCCCGTGAGGGCCAGGTCGATGCCCCAGTCCGCCTGGTCGAGCCGCTCCGCGGCGGTCGCGCACACCCCGTCGACCACCACGAGGGCGCCGTGCGCTCGACCGAGCTCGGCGATGCCCCGGACGTCGGACCGCACGCCGCTCGACGTGTCGACGTGGGTGACGAACAGGGCGTTGGGTCGGCGCCGTTCCAGCGCGTGCGCCACGTCGTCGAGGGAGACCGTCTGGCCGACCTCCGCCGTGACGCGCGTGACGTTGACCCCGCGGATCTCGCAGATGCGGGCCATGCGCTCGCCGAAGACGCCGAGGTCGACGACGACCGCGGTGTGTCCCGGGTCGAGGAGGTTGGTGACCGCCATCTCCATCGCGAGCGTGCCGCTGCCCGCGATCACGAAGGGCTGATGGTCGGCGTCGGCTCGCCACACCCGACGCATCGCGCCGAGGGCGTGGCCGAACCGTTCGATCAACGCCGGATCGGTGTGCGACGGCGGTGGCGCGGTGAGCGTGGCCTTGACGGCGGGCGACAGCTCGATCGGACCGGGGATCATCAGCAGCAAGCGACCTCCACCGGAGTGCCGTAATCTGCTGATCGCGGTCAGTTGGGCCGGATGAGCTGCTCGAGGACCGAGAGGAACGCCGAGGGCGGCATGAACTGGAGCTGCCCGTCATCGTAGTCGGCAGGCAGCGCGTCGATCTGGCCAGGCCGCCACCAGAACAGCTCGGGCGTGATGGACCCGGGACCCTGGGCGTGCATCTCGATGGCCATCGGAGCCATGCGGGCGACCGCGTCGACGACCTCGGGGCCAACGATTGGGTGGTAGAGCAGGGCGTGGCGATGGGGGACCGCGACGATGGCGCCGAACAGTGTCACCGGCTCGACCCAGCCGTCGAGGCACAAGAGCTGGGACGCCGTGAACAGGCTGTCGCCGATGAGCGCCGACACGATGATGTCGTCGGGCAGGACCTGGTCGGTACGCTCGAGATCGGGGTCGTCGCGGACGTTGGCCACGGCCGGCGCCCAGAGCTCGTCGAGGGTCACCCCCCAGGAGTCGAGCGACGACGCGGGGACCGTGGCGACGATGCGCGGCAGGTCGAAGCAGAGCACCGCGAGGAGCTCCGGGGCGACCTCGCGCACGATCAAGTTGTCGCGGGCATCGGCGAGCGTGCTCGCCGGGTAGAGCCGGAGCTTGAGGTGAGGCAGCGCGGCCTGGAGGTCGGCGTTCCACAGGTCCATGAGCTCGCGGTCCGAGCGGCCGGCGAACAGGGCGTCGAAGTGGCCGGCGATGATGTCGGCGAACTCGGTGACGTGGCTCTGGTGGCAGAGCTGGGCCAGATTCTTGAGCCCGAAGCGCTCCTCACCGTCGTCCTCGTCGGACTCGACCCACACGAGCCCGTCGTGCAGCCGGTAGTTGAGGCCGCGACGCGTGAGGTCGGCCTCTACGGCGAGCTGGAAGTGCTCCAGCTCGGCGGCGGAGAAGAACGGCGCCCAGTCGTGAGCGGGGGCATCGTGATCCGAGAACTTTCGCCACGCCATGGGTCCCCCAGCTGCTGACGTTCAGCGTTGTATCCGCCCAGGTGGCGCGACGCCGTAAAGTGGCCACTCGACCCTGGAGTCCCGATGCCCCGACAGTGGCAGGTCAACCCCGCATTCGGAAGCTCGAACCTGAACCTCGTCGACTTCGACCCCCCAGCCCCCCCGCCGCCGGGTCACGCGACGGTCGACGTGGCGGCCTGGTCCATCAACTACCGGGACCACCTGATGGTCGAAGGCCAGTACGACCCGCGGCTCGCCTTTCCCTTCGTGCCGCTGTCGGACGCGGCGGGCACCGTGGTCGAGGTCGCGACCGACGTCGCGCTGTCGCCAGGAGATCGGGTGGTCCCCATCTTCAGCCCCACCTGGCAGGCCGGTCCGCCCGACCTCGACGCGGTGCGCAAGACCCGCGGGGGTCCCGTGCCCGGGGTCGCCGCGACGCACCTGACCCTGCCCGAATCCGAGCTCGTGCGGATTCCCGACCACCTCACGCTCACCGAGGCCGCCACGGTACCTTGCGCCGCGGTCACCGCCTTCCGGGCGCTCGTGGAGCTCGGCGGGCTGCAGGCGGGCCAGCGGGTGCTCGTGCTCGGCTCGGGAGGCGTGGCGTCGTGGGCGCTCGTGCTCGCGAAGGCGCTCGGGGCCGACGTCATGGCCACCACGTCGTCGTCCGCGAAGGCGTCGCGGCTCGAGGCGCTCGGGGCCGACGTGGTCGTGCGCTACGACGAGGAGCCGCGGTGGGGTCGGGCGGCTCGCAGGTGGGCGGGACCCGAAGGCGTCGACCTCGTCATCGAGGTCGGGGGGGCAGGCACCTTGGCCCAGTCGCTCGACGCCACGCGGCCCGGCGGCACGGTGGCCGTGATCGGCGTCGTGGCGGGGGGGACCTCCGAGCTCTCGGTGCTGCCGATTCTCATGAAGGAGATTCGGGCCCAGGGCGTGTTCGTGGGTTCACGGGCGAGCACCGAGGCCACGCTAGCGTGCATCGGCGAGCACGAGCTCCGTCCGGCGCTCGATTCGACCATGGCGTTCGAGGACCTGCCGGCGGCCTTCGCGCGGATGGCGAGCGGCCGCCACTTCGGCAAGATCGCACTCGAGCTCTGAAGCTAGAGCGCCTGGTGCGGGTCGTCGGCGTCGGGGGCTTCCTCGGTCGGCGCGTGGAAGGGCTCTTCGCCAGCTTTCAGGGCCATCTGCTCGATGACGTGGTCGGCGAAGTAGATCGGTAGGCCGCGTCCGAGTGCGATCGCGATGGAGTCCGAGGCGCGCGCGTCGAGCGTGTGCTGCTTCTTGCGTCGGGTCTCCACCGTCACGCGGGCCACGTAGACGTCGGAGCGGACGTCGTCGACCCGGACCTCCACCACCGAGGTCTGCGAGAATCCGATGATCTCGTCGAAGAGGTCGTGGGTGAGCGGCCGCTCGAACTTCTGGCGTTCGTGGCGCAGGAAGATCGTTCGGCCCTCGGACGGGCCGACCACCATGTGCAGGACGTGCTCCTCAGCCTCGTCCGTGAGGACGACCACCGCGCCCGTGGGCAGCGGAAAGACGCCCTTGACGACCATCTCCGAAAAGCCTTCCGGCGGCCCCTCCTTCGCACGGCGCTTCTTCTTGCCGGCAAGGGAAGGCTGGACGACGATCAAGGCCGCTAGCAACCAGAGCATTGTCTGAGCGTACTCCCGGAATCGGCGACCGCAAAACCGTTTCTGGACGGGACCGCGGGCGCCCGAGCTCGCCTCACGTCCGCCGGATCATCGACGCACCCGAGCGGTCAGGCCGTCCTCGAGCACCTCGTCGAGGACCACGACTCCGCCGTCGATGTGGTCGAAGGGGTCGAAGGCGGCCTCGACGGTGCGGACCAGCTCCCCAGTCGCGTCGAAGACGTCGACCTCGACGCGCTCCGTGCCCAGCGCGGGCTGGCGGATGCGGACGGTGCCCGAGGTGAGCACCGTGCCCGAACCGTCGACGTAGAGGCGGGTGACCTCGAACGGCTGGCTCCGCTCGAACTCGCGGAGCTCCAGGATGCGGTCGTGGAGCAGTCCGAAGTTGTAGTCCGAGATCCAGATGGGGTCGCAGTAGCTCATCATGTCGTGGCGCTCGGGCGGCCGGAGCTCGTCGCTGACGAGGCTGTAGCCCCACACGCCGAGCTCCGCGTCCTCGTAGGGGTACTCGCGGTCCACGTTGGAGGCGCTGCCGCAGGGGGCGTGGCGGAGGCCGTGGGAGTGGCCGACCTCGTGGACCAACGTGCCCACCACCGTCTCCGGAAAGCCCAACCCCACCGACCCGCGCGGGAAGTCTTCGGCCAGGGTCGCGAGCGTAGCCAGCCCCAGGATGCACCCACGGCGGCAAAACTGCTGAATGGAGGGCGCGGGGTCGAACACGCCATAGTAGTAGGTGTTGACCGGATCGCCCGAGGTGGCAGCCCGATTGCCGATCGTGCCGAGGATGGAGCCCCACCCGGCGCCCCCGGGACTGATCTGCTCGAACCAGTCGAGCGGGTCCTCGACCCGGACCGTGACGTCGCTCGTGGGGTACAGCGCGTACATCGCGTCGCGGATCTCGTTGACGCGCCGGGGGGTCAGGTCGGGCACGCGGCCCGAGCCATCGGCCTGGTAGCGGATGGGCACGATCACCAGGGTGAGCGGCGACGTGGGGCGCGCGTTGAGGCTCGTGATGTCGATCCGCGAGTCGAAGACGGCGTCCTCCTCGAGCCCGCCGCGACGCCGACGGTCGGCCTCGCGCAGCTCGAAGCGGAACTCCGTGCCCTGCGTGATCTGGTCGCCGCTGAGGCGGAAGTTGATGCTGGAGGGCAGGGACTCGGTCTGCGAGATGCCGTCGATGAACGCCGTCTCGGTCAGCGTCTCCACCACCGTGCCTTCGAGGTCGCGCAGCTCGAGGACGCCGGTGAGGTCCCGGGCCTCGAACTCGTCGATGACGTTGACGTAGAAGCGGAGCAGGCCGTCGCGCCCGGCGAGCACGGGCACCTTTCGGCGCACGTCCTGCCCCTGCCGATAGATGACGTTGTCGACGCCCTGCATGATGCCCACGCGAAAGACCGTTGCGCCACGCGCATAGTCGCCGTACTCCGGCCTCTCCGAGCTGCAGGCCGCGAGCAGGGCTCCGCCGATCAACGTCCAACGCACGTGCTACCTCCAAGCTGCCATGTACGGATGTGCGAGCCAACGTGACGTCAGGGTTCTGTCGATCCTGTCCGAACGCTCGTTTTCGACCGTCTGCCGAGGATCTCGGGTGGGCCCTGGCGAAGCGCCGACGAGTAGGCCATATGCGAAGGCGAACGACAGGGGACCCCCATGACGGCACCGAGCGACGAGCGCATCAAGGCGATCCGCGCCACCCTCGAGCAGCAGCGGGAGCGGCTCGCCGCTCTCGACCCGAAGCACCCCGCCCTCGCCGCTCTGGATCTGGCGGAGCTCGCGTTCAAGACGTCGTCGTTCGACCCCTCGGCGCTCATCGACACCGCAAAGCGGCTCGAAGAGGAGGGTCGCTTCGACCTCGCGGCCGAGTTCTACCGCGAGGTGGTCAAGGTCGAGCCGCACCGGCCGCGCGGGTGGACGAACCTCGGGGAGGTCCGCCGCAAGCTGAGCCAGTGGGATCTCGCGCTCGACGCCTACAACCACGCCCTCGAGCGCGACGGCGACTACGTGCCCGCCCTGGCCGGCAAGGCCGAGGCGCTGCGCATGGTGGGGCGTCTTCGCGAGAGCCTGGCGCCGTTCAGGGCGGTGCTCAAGCAGTCGCCCGATCATCTGTTCGCGGTCCAGGGCCTCGCCGCCGCGCTCTCCGAGCTCGGCCAGCCTCGCGAGGCGCTGCCCCACTGGGAGCACGCGCTCGAGCTGCGTCCCGAGAGCGGGTTTGCCAGCGACGGGCTCGCTCGCTGTCACGAGCTGCTCGCCGAGAACCCCTGACCGCGGCGGCCATTAAGCTCTTGCCATGTCGTTCGTCCAGGTCGAGTTCGTCGCCTTCTTCGCCGCCGTGTTCGTGGCGTACTGGACGCTGTCGAGCCTCCGGGACTCCGAGCGCGCCCGGCGCGGGCAGAACTTGCTGCTGGTGGTGGCGTCGGCCGTCTTCTACGGGTGGATCCACCCGTGGTTCTGCGTCTTGCTGCTCGGCTCCGCGCTGCTCGACTACACCGCGGCGCGGGTCATCGCCAGGTGGCCGGGCTGGCGGGATGCCGCGCTGGTCGCGTCGATCGGCGGCAACCTGCTCGTGCTCGGGTACTTCAAGTACTTCAACTTCTTCGTGGGCAACGTGGCCGCGGTGTTCGCCGCCACCGGGGTCGACGCCGACCTGACGTTGCTCGACATCATCCTGCCCGTCGGCATCTCGTTCTACACGTTCCAGACGCTCTCCTACACGATCGACGTCTACCGCGGGGACATCGAGGCCCGGGAGAGCCTGCTGGACGTGCTGGTGTTCGTCGGGTTCTTCCCGCAGCTCGTGGCGGGTCCCATCGAGCGGGCGGCGGACCTCCTCCCCCAGGTGGAGCGGCCCCGAGGGTTCGACCTCTCGCGGGTGCTCGACGGGCTCACGCTCGCGCTGTGGGGGGCGGTGCAGAAGCTGTGCATCGCGGACACGCTCGCGCCCTACATCGACAAGGTGTTCCTGCTCGAGGAACCACCGGGGCCGCTGTTGTGGGCGGCGGCGCTCGGCTTCACGGTGCAGCTGTACGCCGACTTCTCGGGGTACACCGACATCGCGCGCGGCACCGCGCGAATGCTGGGGTTCGAGCTCTCGGAGAACTTCCGGAGTCCCTACCTGGCCGCGACCACGCCGGAGTTCTGGCAGCGGTGGCACATCACGCTGTCGCGCTGGATTCGCGACTACGTGCTGGTGCCGCTGGTGGCCGGGGCGCGGCGGGTGACGCGGGGGCGGATGATCGCGGCGGTCACGCTCACCTTCGTGCTGGTGGGGCTGTGGCACGGGGCGCGGTGGAACTTCGTGCTGTTCGGGCTGTTCCACGCGGTGGCGATCTCGGTGTACACGCTGGGCGATCAGGCGTTCCCGCAGCTGCGTCGGTGGTGGTGGGCGCGGCCACTCGCGATCGCCGTGCACTTCGTCGCGGTGGGCGTCGTGGGGGCGATGATCTTCCGGGAGTCGAGGCTCGACCGGATCGTGAGCCACCTGCAGACGTCGCCGTGGTCGGGGACGCTGGACGACTTCGTCGCGGCGTCGGTGGTGTTGGGGATGACGGCGGCGGTGGCGGTGCCGTTCTCGCTGGGGCACTTCGTGACCCGGTACGTCGCACCGGGGCTGCGGGGGTCGCGGTGGGCAGCGCCGCTGCAGACGACGGCGTGGGCGGTCTTCGCGGTGGCGCTATTCGTGTTCTACCGGGTCGGCCGGAGCGACTTCATCTATTTCCAGTTCTGACGGGCGCCGGGTGCGTGCCGTCGGTGGGCGTTCGGGTGAGTCGCTGGGGCGGCCCTACGCTACGCGGGTGAGGCAGCCAATCGACTGGCCATCTGCTGTCGCAGGAGACTAAGCTCGTCGACCGTCAAGTCCCCACAATTCACCAAACTCAAAGTACGAGCCCAGGGACGGCCGTCGTACCAGCGAGCAAATGTCACGGACCATGAAGGGTCGGAGACCTGACGCTTCCCAATCTGGGCCGACAGCCAGAGAAGGACAAACCCTAAGTCCTCATTGATATAGCGAACCACAACCCGAACGGGCGCAGACAGATACGCGCGGGCGTCCCGCTCGATTGCACGTTCGAGATCAGAAAGGAGTACCAATCCGTGAGAACTTGGAGTCATCACTCCAGATGTCCTAATGTCTCGCAAGTACGCTGAACGTTTATCGTCGTCGTAGAAGCCAAGAGCATTGTCAATGACGACGCGCAAATCGACCGATGCCGCTGTTGAACGCTTCAGTCGCTTCGAATGGCGGATATCCGAGCCCCACTGCCAGGTCTTAACAATTGCGCCTACGACGCTCATTGTGAGCACGAAGGGCAAGAAGAACACGCAAACGAGAACCGCAGGGGCAGCCACTACATTTGTTACCGTCGCCGCGATGCTCGGTGCAGCGATGTCCCACGCAACCAGAAGAAGTAGGGCCAGTCCAAGAGCGCTAGCCCCCAAGAATGCCTCAGACAACGCGGTCCTTAAGCAGATCAAGACCAGCGGAATTGGAAGCAGAGCAACGGGCCACTTTGGCAGGGGATGGTCAGGTGCAAGGATTCGAACCAGAAGGCTGTGACTCCCCAGTATCACAGCGACGCTCCCAGGTAGCAAGAGCCCGGCGCCGATAGCGACGACACCGAGGGACCGCTCGACGAGACCGAGGGGGCCCAGGAGGGTTCCCATGCTGGCAACGCCCAAGAACAGGCCAGCCAGGAGACGCCGGACCGACGGCCACCAACACTGACCTCGGACGAGCACCAATCCCGTTACGGCGAGGATGAGTCCAGCGCCGATACTCTTCATTGCGGCAATGCCCGTCAACACGCAAATACAGAAGACCGTTGAAGTGTCCAAGATCGGGTATGTCCAACGGGCCCAACACAGCGCTAGCAGCACCCTAGGAAGGTCTCCCCCCACGGCTTTCATATGCGCAGCCCATCGCGGGCGGTCTTGGTGCAGTTGGCCAGTGGCGTGGGCGGCGATCATCGCCACAACGACCTCACGGCGAACCGAAGGTGGAAGCGGCTGCAAATCCGCTTTGGATGTTTGCTGAAACGCGAGTTCCCGGAGCACGCGCGACTCCGAAGCGAAAGCCCAGGCCAAAAGAAGCTCCCGCAACTCGACACTGGCAGCTCCAACCCGATGCAGAGCATCGATCTGGTCAGCTCGAAGACCGTGGACGATTGCACCTACCAGGATGTAGTCTGCCCAGTGTCGAACTGCATGCATCGCGGTCGCAGCCGGAGCATGGGACACCGTCCCTAACACTTGGTAGGAATCGCCTGGCCAGTCAAATCGATCAGGCATAGCTGCTAACCTCATCGAACGGATTTCCGCCACGGAAGAGGGTAGCGGTCCGTCGTCAAAGGTCTCACGAATTGCTTCCAGGGCCGCGTCGAGAAGAACTGGTGCGCGTTCCGGCGTGGTCTGAAGCAACGTGATTGCTGTCTCCCTCCAACGCGCCTCTGTGACAAGCGCGATCGGGCTCACGGCTTCTGAGTCCATCACGACGCGAGTCGCGAAGTACTCCTGCAGCCTCCGATGTACGAACTCGAAGGAGCCTGAACCGGTGGCCCCACGGGCGAGCATCGCAGCTCGCAGCACATCAACAGCACCCGAGAAGGATGGCGTGCTGTCTCTGAGACGCTCCGCGAGCAGAGTGACCGATGCCCGAAGTCCAAGGCCCGGTTGACTCGCCATTTGAAAGGCGATGTTCTCGGCTGCCTCGAGGACGTCCTGTGCCCCCAGTTCGTGGTGTTGCAGGCTTGCGGTGTGCTCTCTCAAGCGGCGCCGCACGAAGGCGTCGATTGCATGGTGGAGCGTTGGAGGAAGCATGCCGCGGTCCGCGAAGTAGCCACATACCAGTGTCAGCAGCATCGGGTTGTCGCGAGCATCCTCGAGCGAGGTAGTCACAAGAAGCTCGGCTTCGACATCGTGTGCGAGTTTGTTATCACCTAGCCAGTGTGCAATCACTGCACGCCGCTGGGGCCGGTCGAGTCCAATGATGCGGAGGGTAGGCCACCCCCTTTCTACCGGACTGCGGTATGGTCTGGATGCAACCACGATGCTCGATTTGCCTTGCTTGGCGAGCTCTTCGATTTCACTAGCGTAGCGGGCAACAGCTTTCTCCGTGTGTCGAGCCCCGAGAACAGCAGGGATCTCGTCGAATCCGTCTAGTAGAATCCGCCATATCCCTGCCCTATGACCGTCCATGAACTGAGTATGTGACTCAGATCCCGGTCCCAACCTCGCTCCGACGAAGCGCGACAAGTCGCTGGCACCATCATGCGAACGCAGCCCCTTCAAATCGCAGTAGATCGGGACCGGGAGCACTCCTTCTTTGAGTTGGGTGGCGGCTAGTCTTCGCAGAAACAGACTCTTCCCAGACCCTGGCTCACCCTCAATGAGGGTAATCGGAGCCGATTGTGTCGTGAGTACATCCGTGAGCGATCCTCTTACGCCGTCCGTACTGTCGACCTCTAATGGGACGACGCGGTTGGACAGCCAGCGGTCGGTGCAGGCCTGCTGAGACAAAGAGACGCCCAGAGTTCGACGCGCTCGGTCGAGGTCCATCGGGCCGGTCTCAGAGCGATCGGGAGCACCCTCCTGCTCAAGCCAATCGAGCAGCCTGGCCCGATCCCATCGGAAGTGGTCGTGTCGCAGCGAGAGTTGCTGTCGCGACGCCAGCTCGCGGATGCCATCTGGAAGGTCGTCAGCTCGGAGTTCAGGCGTGTGGTCCTCGAGCACCACGTGGATGGGCTTACCGTGCCGCAGCCCGAAGGCGATCTCACGAGCAACCCAGTCGTCCGGCGTGTCGATACGACGATTGCCGTGGCGCTTCAGCGTGAGCCACGACGATCCAATCACAACGATCAATGCCGAGCAGTTGATGAGTGCCTGTTCGAGCTGTTCCTCCCAGGACTTCGACCCACCACGCAGCTTGTCTGAGTCCATGAACACATTGGCCGACCCATAGTGGGACTCGAGAAAATCATAGATTCGACCAGCGAAAGCCCGAGTGTCGTCTCGCCTGTAGCTAATGAAGATCTGCCGCATGCCCGAATCATACATCGCGTGCGGCGTTGGTGCACGAAGGTCTGAACGTACGCGTAGGGGCGGCTCGGCAGCGGCACCAGCTCGGCCTTCTCCACCGTTGCCAACAGTGACGGGAATCCGCGCGTAGACGGTGGAACCCGCGTCAGGCGTCAGTGGTGACAACCGCGAGGGACCACCTACGTTCCGGAAGCCCTGACCGGGTATCGGATGGTGATTCGACACAATGTGCCGATTTCCATGACTGAGGGGTCGAGCTAGTGGAGTCCGCGTCACGACGCTCCTCGGGTGCGACTCGGCCGAGGCGGAGCGCAGCGCTGCAGGATCACCTTCCAGCCGTTCCTCCGGGTGGAGGCGTCCCACACGATGTCGACCACCTCTGCCGGGTCGACCCGCTCGTCGCCGCAGGAGGTGCCCGCCCCATCGAGGACGCGGTCACGTTGACCCTCCAGCGGTAGGCGCGGCGAGCGACCTCAAGGAGGAGGTCGCCAGGCTTCACAGCCTCTACCTGGCCGATGAAGCGCATCCGAGGCCTGGAAGGTGCGCTGCGTCCCGTCGGGGTCACGGGAGTCGACTCAGAATCTCGGCGGCAACCCAGTCCGCCGCGACATCCACATCGTGCGAGACGCCGGGCGCGAGCAATCGCGAGATGTCGCCTCGAAAGCCTCGGTCCCGCCGCTTCGCCGCGAGGTTGGACACGAAGTCGCCCCGGCCGACGTGGAGCCCCTGGCGGCCGACGTACTCACCGAACGCGACACGACCCGGTCGAGATCGACGGTGGCGACATCACCGCCGACGTGCACGTCGAAGAGGTCGCGGCCCTTCTTCCGCTGGTAGAGCGCCCGCAGCTTGGTACCGAGGAGCTCGTCGAGCTCGAACGTAGGCACGTCGACCGCGCCCCGGTACCAGGGGTTGACCACCTCGGAGGGGCGGCTGGAGATCCCGAAGATTGCGAAGTGCTCCCGGGTGTTGGCCTCGATCTTCAGCTTCATGGTCTGAACGGGCTCGAACTCCGACTCGAAGCGATACACGACGCGAACGCCGTTGTCGCGATGGCTGTAGCTGTGAGTGCCCAGCCAGGGATCCAGCCGGTCGTGCAGGGCGTCGAACAGGGGTCGGGTGGGGCCGGCAACGCACTGCACGAGGTCGATGTCCTCGGAGTAGCGGAGAGTCCCGCCGAGGACGAGCTTGTGCAGCGCCGTTCCGCCGCGGAGCGCGTAGGCTCCGGCGACACGTTCGTCGCTGAAGAGGTCCACCAGCGCCCGGGACAGGACGAGGTCCTGCTCGACCTGGTTGTCCTCGGCCCATGGCGCGTGGGCGCGCCAGGCATCGATCGAGGTGCGTGGGATCACTCGTCTGGCTCCACGTTGGCGTTGATGACGAGTCGCCACGACTTGGACCTCGCGGCACCGGTCGTGGGCGCACTGGGATCGAGCTCGGTCGGCTTGGTGCTCGTGTCGACGAGAGGCCGAAGCCCTCGCGCGCGGTCACCGTGGCCCACCCGCTCGAGCAGGAACCCGAGGCGCCGAGCCCAGGCGAGCGGTGAGTGCCGGGCGACGTCGGCGAGCGCTTCCGCGTCGATGCTCTCGGCGAGCTCGCCAAGGACAGTGGCGACGTGGTCCAGGCTGCCGACGCGATCGACGTAGCCGACCAGATCGAAGGCGGTGGCCTCGGGCGTGGAGGCTCGCAGCACGCCCGTCGGCGTGTTCCGCTCGACGATCGGGATGTCGGCGACGTTGGCGCGACCGACGAACTCGACCCGCACCCGGCCGAGCTCGACGTCGGAGAGCACGCGATCGGTCATCACCTGGTAGACCTGTGGAGCCTGATGGGACGCGCCGTGAAGGGCTGCCGCGGAGAGGAGCGCCACGTAGTAGGGACGCTCCATCCAGCGCATCAGGTCGGGCACGAACTGGTTGGCGGGTCGGGAGCCGAGGACGCGGTACTCGGGCGGGACGGTCACGTGGAAGCCGCGGCGGGGGGTCACGATGTGCCCCTTGCGGCGAAGACGCCCGAGCGCAGCCGTTACGGCGATGGGCGACCCTCCGAGGAGCTCGCTGGCCTCTGCGGTGGTGAAGGTCGCCCTCCCGGCGGCGGCAAGATGGGGAAGAAGCTGGGGTGCGCGCATGACCTTTCAATCACGGAACTTAGCACAAAGTGTTCAGTTCTGCGATCATAGGGGCGACACCCGGCGCTCACTCACCGAGGGGGGATGGCGCCAGAGCGTCGCGCACGACGCCCCCGCGCCACCCTCGGGGTTGTTCCGGGCCGCAATCGCGACCACTGGACGACCGCCGGACCCTCCCCAGCGCAGGCCGCCAGACCGGAGTCGGGCGACGTCGGGCCGCCCACGTCGGACCCGCGCGGCACGGGCGAGCGCAGCCTGCAGCGCCTCCCAGGTCGAACAGCGTCGGCGTCGGCTCTCGCCTTGCGCCACGCGCGCGCCCGCTCGAAGGTCGCGCTGCTCGTTCGTGAGGTCCTCTCGGGGGTCCCGGCGCGGACCGTCGGATCGGGGCGTAGAAGGGGTGCCGGGGAGGGCGGAGCTGGGCCGTGAGCAGCAGATGGGGGCTCCCGTCGTGGAAGAAGAAGTACTCGCCGACGGCGATCAGCTCGCCGTCCAGATGGCGAGCGGCTGGGTGGGGAACTGGCCCGTCTCTTCGTCGAGCCGAACGGTCACGGAGGGCAGCTGCATCCTGCGTCCTCGGTCGCGATCCGGCCTTCGGCCGGAGCGCGGGGTGATTCGGAGCCCACGACCAGGCGTCGCCCGCTCCACTCGGCCCCGCGGCTTCGCACGCTCGGGCCTTCGCTCCCGCGGGCTCGTCCAGATCTCTTCCAACGGCCGAGGGCCAACGGTCCGAGGGCCGCGCCTACGGCGCCGGTCTCGCCAGACGAAAGCCGAGAACGCCGATGCGGTAGCCAGGAGAGTAGGAGTAGCGGTACGCCACGCGGGCGAACAGCGACGAGTTGCTCCAGGAGCCGCCGCGGTAGACGCGGTACGGGCCGCTGGTAGGGCCACTGGGATTCTGCTGAGGGCTGCTGACGTAGTAGCTGCTGTCGTACCAGTCCCACACCCACTCCCACACGTTCCCGTCATGTCGCACAGTCCGTACCCGTTCTCCGCCTTGCTGCACGACGCTTGGGTCTTCTTGCCCGAGTTGTCCGCGATCCGGCCCGCCGACGTCGCCTCGTTCGACCCCGCGTAGAGGTAGCTCTGCCCGCCCAGAAGCGCTTCACCCCCGAGCACCGCCCACCGCCACGTCAGAGTCTGGTAGGCCGCCATGGGTGTGGCGACCCATCAATCGATTGGTCGGGCCAGTGTGGAGGCGCTGGAACAGGGCTCCGGCGGCGGCTGGCCACAACCGCGCACTGACAACAGAACTACGACAACGGCGCCGTCTACCGCTCCCGCCACGGGCGACACGCTGGCCGTGGTCCCGCGTTCGCTAGCGGGAAGGTCGCGTAGGCCGCCACTGGGAGAACTTCGAGGGACAGGACAGGATCGTGGGATCCAGGGTGGGTCGTCGTCGCGGGTGGCGTTCCCACGTGGCCGTAACGGCCCCCGATTTCGTTGGTCTGAACAAGAGCGGGCGGTCGTCG
>CAZZLC010000011.1:0-37941 GCA_964655065.1 uncultured Enterobacteriaceae bacterium
GTGAGCAGCGCGCCGATCATCGGCAGGTTGACCTCGAGCCCCAGCAGCACGAAGAAGCCGATGGTGAGCGAGACGTCGTGGAACAACGCGACCACCGCGCCCGGTGCGAAGCCGACGTCGAATCGGAAGGCGACGTAGAGGAGCACGAGCGCGAGCGTCGCTGCGATCGAGATGAATCCCTGGCGACGCAGCTCCCCGCCGACCTTGGGGCCCACCGCCGAGAGCTCGATGACCTCGAAGGGCTCGTTGACTGCGTCGGCGAGGGCCCCCTTGATGCGCTCGTCGATGCCGCCCACGGTGATGACGATCTGGTTGTCCTCGGTGCCCGGTCCGACCGAGGACAGAGACTCGATCTTGCCCTCGAGCTCTTCACCGAGCTCCTGGAACGGTCGGGGTGCGCCGGTGTAGTTGACGACGAACCGCGCCGAGACCTCGATGCTCGACTGGATGTCCCCGTCGACGAAGTCGTCGCCGAACGTCTCGTCGAGCGCCTCTCGGACCTCGCCCTCCAGGCCCTGCATCCCGAATCGGGGGTCCTGGATGCGGATGATGTACTCGCCGCTGTCCTCACCGTTGACCGACTGCACGGAGTCGTCGGAGAGCCCCATGTCCCGGAGCGCCCTGCGCAGGTCTCGGATCTCGACCGCAGCGGGGTCGGCAAAGTCGACGTGGATCTGGGTGCCCCCCGTGAAGTCGATGCCCCAGTTGGGACCCCATCCGACAAAGGCGATCCACGACAGGGCGACGAGAACCGCACTGAACGTCCCCAGCCGTCGGCCCAGGGAAACGAAGTCGAACTCGAAGGCGTCGAGGCGCCGCTTGATGTCTTCGAACATGGTGTCGCCTCAGATCCGGAGTCGCGCCGAGGAGCTGCGCGTGACGAGCTCCATGATGGTGCGGGTGACGAAGAGCGCGCTCACGAGCGTGGTGCCGATGCCGATGAGCAGGGTGACCGCGAAGCCCTTGATGGGCCCCGTGCCGTAGGAGTAGAGGACGACGCCCGCGATCGCGGTGGTGATGTTGGCGTCGAGCACCGCGACGACGGCCTTCTCGAACCCGACGTCGACCGCCTTGCGGGGCTGGACGCCGAGCCGGAGCTCCTCGCGGATGCGCTCGTAGATGATGATGTTCGCGTCCACCGCCATCCCGACCGTGAGCGCGATGCCCGCGATGCCAGGCAAGGTCAACGTCGCTCCGAAGCTGGCGAGCCCCGCGAGCACCATGAGGATGTTCACGGCCAGCGCGAAGTCGGCGATGAGCCCGGAGGTCCGGTACCACAGGGCCATCAGCACGAGCACGATCAGCGCCCCCACGACTGCACCTTCGGTGCCCTGGGCGATGGCATCGGCGCCGAGCGACGAGCCCACCTTGTTGACGCTGGCCACGACCACGGGCGCATCCAGCGCACCGGTCCGGAGGACCAGCGCCAGGGCCTTCGACTCCGCCAGGGGGTCGATCGACGCGTTCATGTCGATGCGCGCCGAGCCGCCGCAGATGCGCTCCCGGATGCTCGGGGCGCTCATGATGATGTCGTCGAGCACGATCGCGAAGCGCTTGCCGACCGCCTCCTTCGTCAGGTCGCAGAAGACCTGGCCGCCACGCGGCTTGAAGTCGATGCTGACGCCAGCCTGGTTGTTCTGATCGAAGCCGACCGCGGCGTTGTTGATGTCGTTGCCGGTGAGGTCGACGCGGTCGAACAGCACCATTGGTGCGGCCTCGAGCACCGTCCCCTCGGTGGTGCGCTTGCGCGGCCAGATGTCGACGGCACCCGACCACTGCTCCTCGTTCCCGGGCTCGCTCCAGAGCACGATCAGCTCGGGGTCGAGCCGTCCCGTGTCGTGAAGCCACCGGTTGAGGAGCTCGTCGTCGAAGAACTGGCTCTCCGGGAGCTCGTCCTGAGCCGCGTCGACCATCTCCTCGAGCACTGAGTCGTCGAACTCCATGTCGACCATGTGGAATTCGAGCACCGCCGCCTGCTGGATGACGTCGATGGCGACCCGCGGGTCTTCCAGGCCGGGAAGCTGCACGTTGATGCGCCCACTTCCCTTCTGGACGATCGACGGCTCCTTCACCCCGGTCGCGTCGATCCGCTTTCGGAGCGTCTCGAGCACCTGAGACATGGACTGGTCGGCCACCTCGGCCCGTCGCTCGTCGGTCATCTCGAAGCGATGCGTGTTCCCGTCGGACTCGATGTACTGGTAGTCGATGCCGAGCTGCTTGCGCACGAACGCGGTGAGGTCGCCGAGCGGTTCGTCGGTGACGAACTCGAGCACCGGCTCGCTGAACTGGCGGGTCACCGACGCGATGGTCAGGTCGTCCTCTCGCGCTCGGTCGACCAGTCCCTGCGTGTCGCGCTTGGCCTGGTTCAGGATCGCGGTGTCGAGCTCGACCTGCAGCGTGAGGTCGATCCCGCCCTGCAGGTCGAGCCCGAGGTTGAGCTTGGTGTCGGGAAGGATGTTCAGGAGCCAGGCCGGCACGTTGGACTCGGCCGGAGCCGCGACCAACTCGTCGCCTTCACTGTCGCTCGCGCGCCCGCGCTTGGTCTCGACGACGCCCTCGAGGCTCACGAGCTTCGCGAGGGCGGGTCGCGCCTCTTCGTCGAGAGCGATGGTCACGTCGTCCTTCAGCACGGCAGCCACCGGGACCCCCTCCACGAGGAGGACGCGGACCAGAGCCGTCGACGCCTCGTCGGTGAGGCCGAGCACCGCCGTCAGCGTGGTGCCCTCTTCGGTGGTCTCGACCTCGAGTCCGGTGACCGGTCGGGTCGGAAGCGCCGCGAGACCGGCATCGTCGAGGGAAACGGCACGTCGGACCGCCGCGAGCTCCGTCTGGGCATCAGGGGAGACCTTCGCTTCGGTCAGTACGGTCGCGACATTCTCCGGGAGCGCGTCGCCGTCGACGGCCTCGACCTCGAACGCGCCGAGGTCCACGAGCACCGCCTGGCTGCGCGGGCCAATGAGCGAGGTGATGGCGTCGGTCGCGGTCTCGCCGGGGCGTACCACGATGTCGGCCTCACCCTCGGCCTCGATGCCGTCGACGGTGACTCCGGCCACGGACAGCCGCTCGACGAGGGCATCGAGCACCGCGTCACGGTCTCCGCGGGCCACCGTCAGGGGAACCCGACCCGCATCCTCCTGCAGACCCGCGTGCTCTTCGAAGGCCGCGATCTGGCTCGCCTCGTCCTGCAGAGCCGTGGGCAGCAGGACGTAGATGGAACCCAGGACCAGGGCCGCGATGGCGCCCAGCCGAAGCCAGTTCATGCTTTCCAATTGGAACTCCTACGACGCCGGCTTCTCGGGGTCGCCCTGGCGTCGGGCCACGCTGCTCTTGTCGATGGTGACCCGGGTCTTTTCCGCGATCTGAAGCTCCAGGGTCTGGTCGGACACGCTCACCACGGTGCCCCACAGACCCGAGAGGGTCACGATCTTGTCGTCTTTCGCGAGCGAGGTCAGGAGCTTGTCCTTGGCCTCACGCTCCTGGTTGGCCGGTCGAATGACCAGAAAGTAGAAAATCCCGAGGGTGATGAGCATCGGGATGAAAAGGGGGCTGGTGAGGAAGTCTTCCACCCTCGCCTCGCAGTCGTCACGGTGTCCAGGGTTCGGGTAAGGGGAAGCACCCACGCCTCGGGGTCAAGGCGTGGACGAGAATTTCACGCCCCGCGAACCCCCGCACCCAGTCAGGTGGCCGCCTTAACCAACCTGCAGAAGACCATGCCAATGGAAGACCGCCTCGAGGCGTGGGACTTCGATCTCCCCGACGCCCTGATTGCCCGCGAACCCGCTACCCCACGCAGCGCCTCGCGCCTGCTCGTGCTCCCGCGTGCCGGCGGGCCCGCTCGCCACCACGACTTCGTGGACCTGCCCGATCTCCTCGAGCCCGGAGACGTGCTGGTGGCCAACGACACTCGCGTGATGGCCGCGCGCCTGTTCGGCCATCGCGCCACCGGTGGCCGGGTCGAGCTGTTGATCCTCGCGCTCGGCGACGGGATGGTCGACGCCCTCGCGCGACCCGCAAAGAAGCTTGTTCCCGGCGACGTGCTCGACGTGGGGGCCCACACCGTCGAGGTCATCGAGCACCGCGGCGAGGGCATCGTTCGCGTGGCCCCGTCGGTCGACGCGGTGACGCTGATGGCGGAGCACGGCGAAATTCCCCTTCCGCCCTACATGGGGCGCCGCGCGGAGCCCGAGGATGCCGACCGCTACCAGACGGTGTTCGCCGGCCCGCTCGGCTCGGCAGCCGCTCCCACGGCGGGTCTCCACTTCGACGAGCGCGTGCTCTCGGCCCTCGCCGAACGCGGCGTCGAGATCGCGACGGTGACGCTGCACGTCGGACTCGGCACCTTCCGACCGCTGCGGGACGAGGATCTGAACCGCGGCAAGCTCCACGAAGAAGCTTACGTCGTGCCGGACGCTACGGTGGCGACTCTCGCGGCTGCCCGCGCCCGAGGCAGTCGCGTCGTCGCGATCGGCACCACCAGCGCGCGGACCCTCGAGTCCGCAACCCCGGACGGCGAGCGCCTGCCCGTGGCCGGCGCCGGGACCACGGAGCTGTTCGTCCGTCCGCCCTACGACTTCAAGGCGATCGACGGGATGATCACCAACTTCCACCTCCCGCGCTCGTCGCTGCTGATGATCGTCGCCTCGCTCGTGACGCGACAGCGCCTGCTCGCGGCCTACGCCGAAGCCATCGGGGCGGGCTATCGGTTCTACTCCTATGGCGACGCGATGCTCCTCCTTTGAACTGCTCGCCCGCGCGGGCACGGCCCGCGCGGGGACGCTGCGGCTCCCTCACGGAGAGGTGCCGACCCCTGCCTTCATGCCCGTGGGCACGCGGGCGACGGTTCGCGGCCTCGACCCCTCGGATCTCGTGGCGGTCGGGGCGAACATCGTGCTGTCGAACACCTACCACCTGTGGGTGCGACCCGGACCCGACGTCATCGCCGAGCTGGGGGGCCTGCACGCGTTCATGGGCTGGAGCGGGCCCATCCTCACCGACTCGGGGGGCTACCAGGTGTTCTCGCTTCGCGATCACACCAAGGTCACCGAGGAGGGGGTCCGCTTTCGATCCCCCGAAGACGGCCAATATCGTACCCTGACCCCCGAGGTCGCCGTCGAGGTCCAGGAGGCCCTCGGCGTGGACGTCGCGATGGCGTTCGACGAGTGCCTCGAGCACCCCGCGACCCACGAGCGAGCGGCCGAGAGCCTCGCTCGGACCCAGCGCTGGCTGCTTCGCTGCCTCGCGGCCCGGCAGCATCCCGATCGCACCGCCCTGTTCGGGATCCTCCAGGGAGGCTTGTACGAGGACCTGCGCACCGAACACGCCGAGGCGCTCTGCGAGCTCGATCTCGACGGCTACGCGATCGGGGGCCTCTCGGTTGGCGAGGATCGCGAGCAGCTCGTGGCGTTTGCCACGTTCTCCGCCGCTCGACTTCCCGAGGACCGCGTCCGGTACCTCATGGGGGTGGGCCACCCTATCGACCTGGCCGAAGCGATCCTCGCCGGCGTCGACCTGTTCGACTGCGTGCTCCCCACGCGGGCGGGACGCCATGGGCTCGCGTACACGAGCGAGGGCCGCCGCAACCTGAAGAATGGGCGCTACAAGGTCGACCCCGAGCCGCTGGATCCCGGGTGCCCGTGCAGCACCTGCGCACGCTTCTCCCGGGGTTACCTCGGCCACCTGGTGCGGGCCGACGAGATCCTGGGCAAGCGGCTGCTCACCTACCACAATCTCGCGTATTATCTCCGTCTGCTCGCGCGATTCCGGGAGGCCATCCTCGCGGGAGACGCCGCCCGGTGCGGCGCGTTGCGCGAGGAAGCTGCGGTCGCATCGGCCGCCGCGGGCAACTGACGCCCCCCGAGGACCCCATGGCCAAGAACCGTCCGCCGCGCCGCGTCCCTGCCGGCGAGCCCCGACGTCCCCCACGTCCCGAGCCCGCGGAGGCGTCCGCCGAGGCGGCCGAGCCCGACGCGCCGGTCGACCCCGCCGTGGGTGAGGTCGGAGCCGGCAAGCTCGACCTGGCCGACCTCGAGCTCCTGGCGTCGATGAACCCGGACGAGCTCGCAGCCTTCATGGAGGGCTCGAGCCGGGGGGTGGCGCTGGAGCCCGGGACCAAGGTGACGGGCACGATCACGCGTGTCGGCAGCGATACCGTGTTCGTCGACCTCGGCGGCAAGTCCGAGGGGCAGCTGGAGCGCGGCGACCTCGAGAACCCCGAGGTCACGCCGGGCGACGAGGTCACCGCCTTCGTCGTCCGAGCCGACGACGGCGCGGTCCTGCTGACCACCAAGCTCACCGGGGCCGCCGCCGCGGAGCACCTGGCCGATGCCCAGGCCGCAGGTCTTCCGGTCGAAGGAAGGGTGGAGTCGAGGAACAAGGGCGGCTTCACGGTGCGGGTGGGGCCCGTGCGGGCGTTCGTCCCCGCCTCGCAGATGTCCCGGCAGCAGGGAGTCGACCCCGACAGCTTCGTAGGCCAGACCTTCCAGTTCGAGGTGGTCGAGACGGGAGACCGGGTGGTGCTGTCCCGACGAGCCCTCCAGGAACGAGAGGCCGAGGCCAAGGCGGACGCCCTGTGGCCCACGCTCGAGGAAGGCCAGCCTCACCGCGGGCTCGTCACGTCGGTTCAGCCGTTCGGCTTCTTCGTCGACATCGGCGGAGTCGACGGGCTCGTCCCCCGCTCGGAGATCGGCTGGGGGCGCATCGACGACCCCCGCCAGGCCGTCAAGGCGGGCCAGGCCGTGGAGGTCGTGGTGCTCCAGGTCGATCGGGTGGCGCGCAAGCTCACCCTGTCCGCGAAGGCGCTCGAGGACGATCCGTGGAGCGCGGTGGGCACCGAGTTCGTGGGCGGCGGCGTCTACGCGGGCACGGTCGTCAACACCACCGAGTTCGGGGTGTTCGTTCAGCTGACTCCCGGTCTCGAGGGACTGGTCCACGTCTCGCGACTCGGCGCCGCCCGCCCCGCGAAGGGCGATGCACTCGACGTGCGGCTCCTCGAGGTCGACCACGAGCGCCGGCGCCTCTCGCTGGCTCCGGTGCTCGACGGAGCCCAGGCCGCGAGCTCGGGCCAAGAGGTCACGGGGAGCGTGGTCGAGGTGCTTCACAACGGCGTCGTGCTGCAGCTTGCCGACGGACGGTCCGGGTTCCTCCCTGGTGCGGAGGTCGAGCTCCCTCCGGGGACGGTTCTCGCACAACGGTTCCGGAAGGGCCGAGAGGTGACGGCCCGGGTCCTCTCCGAGGAGGGCTCGCGGGTGACCCTGTCGCTCCGCGAGGATCCGTCGGAGTCGGAGCGGGGGTGGAGGCAGCACCAGGCCGAGAGCCCCTCCAGTGGCTTCGGAACGCTCGGAGATCTGCTCGGAGGGCTGAAGCTACCCAAGAAGTGACTACGCTGACGGCGTGTCTCCGCTCTGGCCGCTCCTGCTCTGCGGGCTCTCCGCGTGCGCCGATCCACCCGGGGAGCTCCTTCCGGCTGCTCCGTCTCGAAGGCCCCCACGAGCCGTGACCCCCGATGCCCCGATCGCCGACGTGCTGCGAGCCGCAGGCGATGTGCATCGACACGTCGTCGTGCCCCCGCCGGACACCCGGAGCCTCACCTACCGCGTGGCCCTCGACCCCGAAGCCGCCTCGGTGGTCAGCCAGGTGTGGCATCGGGGCGTGCTCGTCGACGAAGCCCGAGCCGAAGCCCTCGGGGAGCCCCGGACACTCGGGGTGGTGCCCGGACGGCGGTTCGGCTTCGTGCTGACCTCGGTGAACCACCCGGTCTCCTACCGGCTGTCGGTGTCCTTCGGCGAGGAGGCCTGGGAGATCGAGCCGAACCACGGGGATGACGCCGTCAACCTCCTCCCGGCCGGACTTCCCCTGCACGGGCACCTCCACGACGACGATCGCTTCGTCGTCCACCCCGGCCCCGGGACCGGGGAGCTCACGTTCACGCTCGACATCGACGACGGGGCGGCCTGGCTCGCCCTCGCCTGGCGCGGGGGGGAGTTGTTCGAACCGCGCATCGTGCAGGAACGCCATCGCGCCACCGTCGGCGCCGTGCCGGACGAGCCCGTGACGGTGTTGCTGCGTCCGCTCTTCGGGGAGCCCGACTACCGGCTGCGCGTCGACGAGGCCCCGGCCCCCGCGCTCCAGGAACCCAACGACCAGGCCGCCGACGCGAGCCCGCTGCCCATCGGTCAGCTCGTGACCGGCGGGCTCGCCGGCGGCGTCGATCATCTCGTGGTCCCAGCCCTGCGGTCCCCGCACCGGATCGTCGTGGAGCGCGTAGAGGGCGGAAGAGGCCCGCTGTCCGTCCGGGTTCGACGCGGCGAACAATTGCTGTTCGACCATCGCGGACGACGCAGTGCCGCACTGCTCGACCCCGGACCGCCGGTCACCGTCGAGGTCCGTGGGCAGGCGCCATACACGGTGATGGTGGCCCCTCGAGGCTGATCCGCGCCGTGCGGCTCAGAAGCCGACGCGCCGCATCACGAGCCGTGGGAGGTGCCGGATGACCAGCATGATCCAGCCCCAGATCCAAGGCGCGTACACGAGCGGCGCCCGCCGGTCGAGCGCGCCGAGAACCCGCTTGGCCACTTGGTCGGGCTCGCCAGCGAATGGGGGTGGCTTCAGCCCCGTGGTCATGGTCGTCTTCACGAACCCCGGCTTCACGCAGAGGGTCACGAGGCCCTGGGCCCGGTACTTGTGGTCGAGGCTCTCGAGATAGTGCGAGAGCCCCGCCTTGCTGGACCCATAGAGCGCCACGGGCTTTCGCCCGCGGTCGCCGGCCACCGAAGAGAACACGCAGAGCGTTCCTCCGCCCTGGTCGAGCAGCCGACGGCGGGCGTGCTCGCAGAACAAGACCGTGTGGGCGTGGTTCACGGTGAGCACCCGGCGAGCCAGCTCGAGGTCCTCCTCGAGCTGCTCCTGGGTACCGAACAGGCCCGCGGTCACGACAACGGCGTCGACCCGGCCGAGCACGGTCCAGGCCTCGTCGAGCGCTGGCGCGAAGCCATCGGGCTCCTCGAGATCACACGGCGCGAGGTCGACGGCCTCTGCCCCCCGCGCCCGGAGGTCCGCCGCCGATCGGGAGGCGTCGTCCGCATCTCTCGCGAGCAGGAACAGCCGGTCGCCGCGCTCCGCCATCTGACGGGCGAGTGAGCGTCCCATGCCCTTCGTCGCCCCGAGGATGACCGCATTCACTTGGCCGCCCCCCTCGCCGACTGGAGCCCCGCCGCCCGCGGCAGCACGTCCCGCTCCACGAACGCCGCGATGCGGTCGTTGATGGTGTGGGGATGCTCGACGATGGCCGCGTGCGTGGCCTCGGGAAGGACCATGAGCTCCGAGTGGGGCAGCGCCTTGGCCATGCGCTCCGAGAGGTGCAGCGGCGTGAAGCTGTCGCGTCCGCCAGCGACGACGAGCGCGGGTGCCTCGATGCCGGGGAGGTAGGGCCCCGCGTCGTGATCACCAGCGAGCGCGGCCATGCGCAGGAAGATCCTGGGATCGAGGAACGCGAGATGGTCCAGGTACTCTTTGAGGTCCTTGTCCTGGATGTTCTCGAGATCGACGAAGCCCACCACGGCCGCGAGCGGAGCGATGAGCGGTGACTCGTAGAGCGGACGGAGCCACCGGTTGGCCTTGGGACCCCCGATCCTCGCCGCCCGACGCAGGAGCCCGAGCGCCGGTCGCGCGAGCGACGTGTTCAGGAACGTGTCGACGGGACGCCCGGCCGTCCCGAAGAGCAACACCATGCCGGCTACGTCGTGGGGATGCCGGTACGCGTACTCGAGCAGGACCTGACAGCCCATGGAGTGGCCGAGGAGCACGATCGGACCGCTGACCCCGGCGACCTTCAGCACGCCGTGCAGATCTTCGGCGCAGGTCTCGATCGAGAGATCCGCCTCGTCCATCGGTTCCGGAGGCGGCGTCGAGCGGCCGTGGCCGCGGTAGTCCCAGACGAGCACGCCGTGGTCCTCGGCGAAGCGCTCGACGATGTACTTGAAGAAGAACGTCGAGACCCCGAGCCCGTTGCAGCAGACGAACGTGGGTCGGGGCCCGCCCCCGGCCATGCGCCAGTACAGCGAGATGCCCTCGTTCGTCGTGGCGAATCCCGTGCGGATCAAGGCGGTCACGGAAGCTGGGCAGTGGAGGATAGGGGAGTCGAACCCCTGACCTCAGCATTGCGAACGCTGCGCTCTCCCAACTGAGCTAATCCCCCAGCGAGGACAGCCATAACGTGTTGGTGGAACCCCGCCACGCTCATCCGAGCCCTCTTGCCTCGACCTCGTCCTCGTCGAGGCCCAGAAAGTGGCCCACCTCGTGCAGCACCGTGATGCGAAGCTGCTCCAGCAACGTCTCCCGGTGCCAGGCGAAGCGCATGAGGTTTCGCCGATAGAGTACGATCGTGGCCGGCATCGCCGACCAGGGGTCCTCGGACGAGCGGTCGGTGAGGCTGTGCCCGTTGAACAAGCCGAGCAGCTCACCCGGAGGCGCCACCGGGTCGAACTGCATGCAGACCTCTTCGCTGGGCACCTCCTCGACGAGGATCGGCACCTGCGTGAGGTAGCTGCGAATCGCGGGGTGCAGCGCGTGGGTGGCCTCGTGAACCACGGACTCGATCATCGCGTCGGTCAGCTCGACCGGGCGTGGCCAGGCCACGGGGTCGATGCGGAACGCCCGGAGGAAGTCGCGGGCAGCCCCGTCGAAGTCCCCTCGACGCTCCCGAATCATGGCGCGCAGATAGTACGGCTCGCCGAGTCCCGGGTCGAGCCGAATCGCACGCAAGGCGGCGACCCGTGCGGGCTCGAACTCCAAAAGGTCGAACCGCGTGCTCGCGAGCCCCGCCCACGCCGGCGCATAGTCGGGTCGGTGCTGCGTCACCCGCCGGTACCGTTCCTCGGCCTCCTCCGTAGCGCCGAGGTCGCGGTGGGCATCGGCCGAAACGAATGTCGCCCCCACGTGTTGGGGGTCGTACTGGAACACTTGGCCACAGAGGTGCAGGGCCTGGGCGGCGTCTCCGGTATCGAGCGCCTCCTCGGCAAGGTCGAGGAGGGCCTCGATGGCTTGTCGGTCAGCCCCTTCCGGACGGGTCGTCGTCATCTTCCTTCCATGCACCCGCATATCCGAGTGCACAGAGAGGATCAGCGATGCGCGTCCCGGATGTTGGCCTGTTCACGAAGTCGCATCAGCGCCTCGCGCTCGATCTGCCGGACCCGCTCGCGGGACAGGTTCATGCCCTTGCCCACCTGAGACAGGGTGCGGAACTGATTGTCCTCGAGGCCGTAGCGACGAGAGAGCACGTACCGATGACGCTCCGACAGCACGCTGTGGAATGCCTCGAGCATCCGGCGGATCTCCTGGGCGTGAATCGCCTCGTCGTCGGGGTCTGCCGCCGACTCGTCAGCGAGGAAGTGCTCGAGGGAGCGCGCGCGAGGGCCATCGTCGACCGGCTGGTCGAGAGAGACCGTCTGACCCTGCGACAGCAGGAACTCGGCGCGCTTCTTGTCGATACCGACCTCGTCGGCCAGATCGGAGACCGTGTAGTCGGCACCGAGGTCCTCGAAGCGCTTGATGGCCTTGCGCAGGTTCCGCGTCTGCTCCACGGCACAGCCGGGCAGCCGCACCGGCCGACCGGTGTGGTCGATGGCGCGGGTCATCTGCGCACGGACCCACCACCTCGCATAGGTCGAGAAGCGGATGCCGCGGTCAGGGTCGAAGCGCTTGGCCGCCCGGAGCAGCCCGATGTAGCCTTCTTGGACCAGGTCAGCCTCGTCCATGAAGGGGCCGGCCAGCTTGCGGGCTTCGCCGTGGGCGATCCGCCGACCGCTCATCGCGAGCTCCCAGCGTACCGCCTCGGCCTCCGCCCAGGCCTGCTTGGCCGTTCGGGCCGAGGTCTTGTGCTTGGGGTGGTTCCGGAACTGTCGCCACACCTCGTAGACCGCCTCTTCGAGCCGATCGACCATGCCCGCGCGAGTCCGCTCGGCCCGCTTGGGCTTCCGCGTCAAGATCTCGGACGCGCAGTTGATGCCGTCGATGGCATCACGAGCACGTCGCTCGGCCGAATGAATCCGCCGAGCCATCTCCTTCTCTTGTTCCGCAGAAAGCCGTTCCGACTTCTTCTGGCGGGGAACGAAAGACTCGATCGCCATCATCACTCCCAGGGCACAGAATAGATACGCAATCGAACAGACCAGGGCGGTCGTTCGACCGACCCGTGCAGGTAGTGGTCCGCCGACGGGTGCGCAAGTCAATCACACCAACCCGCGTCGCGCCAGTGTATGCCCACTCTGAGTGAAAACTTGACATTCGCTCGGATTCAAGAATGTCTGATTTCCTTGCAGGAACCATATCAATCGGACACCCTGCAACCTCTTCGTGACCGACCGCACTCGAGCTTTCACGTGGTTTCCCTGGCCGTGGTGGACATGCCCTGGCACGCCCTGAGGTCGCACCTCGGCGGTGGTCGGCACCGGGCGCTATGCTTCCAGACATGAACGACGTGCTCTGGCCGACCGTGTTCGCCCGCCTGGGGCTCGTCCCGGTGGGCGTGGTCGAGGATGGCCTGCTCTACGCTTACGCTGCGTCGGGCTACCGGCTCGAAGCTCACTATCGCGCGTGGCGCACACCGCTCACCGTCCGCATCGTGGTGCGGCCCGAGTCGGTCGGAGAGCACTTCCTGCTCGTCCCGCGGGACAAGGTGCCCACCGCCCCCCAGTGGCGAACCGGTGACGACGCGTTCGACGATCAGGTCGCGATCCTGGCCGGGGGCCGGGTGGTCCTCCACCGGCTCGGCCAACGTCAGCGTCAGGCCATCGCCGAGGTGGTGGGGCGCCTGTCGGCCACGGTGGGCGCCGAGGAGGCCACGCTCGAGCCCGCGGTGACCGTCCACTTCGCGGACGCGCAGGCGGCCACCTCGGCCGTGCAGGAGCTCGTGAGCGTCGCGGTGAGCCTCGGGCGGGAGCCCTCGATCGAGGCCCTGCTCCAGCGCTGGCTCCGCGAAGACGAAGCGCCGGGGGTTCAGGCCGCGCTGTCGCGCCGGGTGCTCGAGCTCCTCCCCGACCTCACCGCTCCGCAGGCAGAGCTCGCCTGCGAGGCCCTCGTCGAGCGAACCCGTGAGCCCTCGCTCTCGCTCTTGGCCGTGATGCCGCCGTACCCGGTCGTGCTCACGACGTGGTTCGCGCTCGGCGACCCTTCCGACTCGCGCATCGGGGAACGCGTGCTCGAGGCCTGGCGCAACGGAGATGCGCGTCCGGCCGCCCAGTACGTCGGCTTCCTGCTGGGGCGGCCCGACGACCCTGCTTTGCTCGCGATCGTCGACCGCCTGTGGTCCACCCCGGGGCTCGTCGAAGACCCCCACTTCGTGCGCGACCTGCTGCGGACGCTGCCCGACGCTCCTCCGGCCGCCGCCCGACCCCTCCTGCAACAGCTCCACCCTCGCTCGTCGCCAGAGGCCCGACGTCTCGCCAAAGTACTCGGCGCCTTCGCCCATCCGGAGTCCGACGAGCGCCTGGTGCAGTGGTTGCGGCTGCCCGGGTCGGGAATTCGTCGGGCCGCCGCCCTCGCACTGGCCGCCCGTGCCGTCGAGGATCTCGACCAAGAGCACGTGGGGCGGGCGCACCCCATCGCCATGGCCGCGCGTCACTCCAGCGCGCTCGTCGCGGCCCTCATCAAGACGGTGCCTCCCGAGCACACCTGGTGGCTCGCTCAGCTAAGGCCCCACGGGGAGCCGGATGCAGTGGCGCTCATCCGCCGGCTCGGCGAGGGCGGAGCCGTGGTGGACGACACCCTGCTCTACTGGCTCGACCGGGGCACCCGAGCCGTTCGGCTCGCCGCCGTGTCGGCGCTGGCGACGGCGGGGTCCCCGCGAGCCGTGCCCGCCCTGCGGGAGCGCTCGTCGGGCTGGTTCGGGGACGGACTGGTCCGCGAGCAGTGCCGCACTGCGGCAGACATGATCCGTCAGCGGGCCGGGGGGGCGGGGAACCTCGCGCTCGCCCCCGAGGTCGGCGGCGAGCTCTCGGAGACGCTCGCCGGCGGCGAGCTCTCCGAAGACTGACCGGGTCAGAGGCGGACGTACTCGTGCTCGATCGGCTTGCCGTCGATGCCGCGCCGGGGTGCTGCGATCCAGTTGGCCATCTTGCCTGGCTCGTGGCACGGCACCATCAGGGAGCGGACATAGTCGCGGTCGGCATCGCTCGGGAGCCACTCGCCTCGATGCGCCTCGAACTCCTCGGCCGAGATCGGTTTGCCCTGAACGTCGAAGTGGGCGTCGGCGTAGATGCCCTGCCGACGGTGGAAGCGCACCGAGGGGAGGGTGACCGTGAAGTCCTCCTCACCCTCGTCCCGAAGCGCGCGGTTCCACTTCTCGACCACCTTCTCGCAGTCCTTGACGTACGCGTCGCGCAAGACCTCGTTCATCGCGTTCCGCATGGGGACGTCGACGTCGACGAGCCTGCCGTCCTGCAGGTGCGGCATGGCGTAGACGCTGTCCATCGCGTTGTGGTCCTCGTACTGGTCTTCCTTCCACCGGCCCTTGAGGCCCGAGGCGAAGAAGTCGGCCGCGTTCGAGGAGACCTCGGAGCCAAAGAGGTCGAGGCTGTAGCTGAACCAGAAGTTCACGAACTTCTGGACGACCTCGAGGGGGATTCCACCCTGCTCGCGCACCGACAGCGTGGGGTCGGCCTTGGCGAGCTCCACCGCGCGTCGCAGGACACGCTCCACGCCGGTCTGGCCGACGAAGAGGTGGTGGGCTTCTTCGGTGAGCATGAACCGGCAGGTGCGGGAGAGCGGGTCGAACGCCGACTCGGCGAGTGCACCGAGCTGGTACTTGCCGTCGCGGTCGGTGAACGTGGTGAAGCAGAAGAACGTGAGCCAGTCCGGACACTCCTGGTTGAAGGCATCGAGGATGCGCGGCTTGTCGGCATCTCCCGATCGACGGGCCAGCAGCTCCTCGGCCTCCTCGCGCCCATCACGACCAAAGAAGCCGTGCAGCAGGTAGACCATCGCCCACAGGTGCCGGCCCTCCTCGACGTTGACCTGGAACAAGTTGCGCAGGTCGTACAGCGAGGGCGCGGTGGCGCCCAGGATGCGCTGCTGCTCGACGCTCGCCGGCTCGGTGTCGCCCTGGGTCACGATGATGCGCTGGAGCATGTTCCGGTACTCGCCGGGAACCTCCTGCCACACCGGCTCGCCCGCGTGGTCACCGAACCCGATCCGCCGGTCCTCCTCGGCGTCGGCGAGGAAGATGCCCCAGCGGTAGTCCGGCATCTTGACGTAGTCGAAGTGCGCCCAGCCGCCCTTGTCCACGCTCACCGCGGTGCGGAGGTAGACGTCGTTCTCCTGCCAGCCCTCGGGGCCCATCTGACGCCACCAGTCGAGGTAGGCGGGCTGCCACTTCTCGAGCGCGCGCTGGAGCCGCCGGTTGTCCGACAGCCCGACGTTGTTCGGAATCCGTTCATTGTAATCGATGCCGGCCATCTTCCGCTCCCTTCGAGTTGGCGAGCGTAACATGCTCACCGGCATGTCCAACCGCCCAGGAAACGGGCAGGATCAGGTGCGGCGCCAGTCGAAGGAGGGGCGCGTCGGGTGCCCGTAGAGGGTGAGCGCGCCTTCGTCACCCACCGCGTTGGGCCGCTGGAAGATCCAGTTCTGCCAAGCCGACAGGCGCCCGAAGATCTTCGAGTCGCAGGTCTCGGCGCCCACGAAGCGGAGGTTCTGCTCCATGCCGGTGAGTGCGTCGGGGGAGAGGCTGACCCGCTCTTCGATGGCGATGCGGATCTCGTCCTCCCAGTCGATGTCGTCGGGGGCGAGGGTCACCAGGCCGAGCGCGAGAGCCGCCTCGGCGTCGAGGGGCTCGGTGGTGGCGAGGGCGGCGCCCACCTGCTCGGGATCGCCGAGGAACCGCGCCTGAAGCCGCGAGAGACCCGTCGACATGGGATAGGCGCCGGCCGACGCCTCGGTGACGCGTACGGTGACCGCTCCGTCGCCGTCGTCGAGCATGTAGGTGCGGTCCGCGGCGAGGGTGAGCTCGAACAAGGAGCCCGCGAAGCAGCTGCCTTCGTCGACGAGAGCGAACATCGAGCGAGCGGTGTTGTCGAGCCGACGAAACACCCGGGCCTGGAACAGCCGGATCTCTCTGGCGAGCCAGTCGTCGGGGTTCTCGAGGATGGTGGCGTCGTGGGCGAGGACCGAGTCGGCATCCCCTTCGGTGCGCAGCAGGATCGTGCCCACGGTGTCGTGGTTGAACCGGAGCCGGAGAAGTGCGTCGTCGAGCTCGCGAAATGCCCGGAACGCCCAGGTCCCGTCGCCGAGCGCGTGCAGCTCCTCGAGAGAGGGCGCCGGCCGAGAAGGGGCCCGGATGGTGATGGTGGCCGTGCGGTGCTCCTCGTCGAGGGCCAGGGTCACCGAGTCGTAGGTCCGGACCTGGCCGTCGGCGGAGACCTCGCTCGTGATCTCCGACAGCCGAATCCCCTGGGGCCCGGGCGCGCTCTCGCCGGCCTCGACGACCTCCGTGATGCCAGCTTCCCACTTGCTCCGGGGGAACGCGCCGTCGACGAGCTTGAAGCGCACGGCATCGCGAGCCCGGAAGCCTTCGGCCTTGGTACAGAACAGGTCGGCGACGTCGCGCCGGACGCGCCGCTTGTCGACCAGTCGGGTGAGCCCGCCGGTGCCGGGGAGCACGCCGAGGAGCGGCACCTCGGGGAGGCTGACCGCCGAAGACCCATCGTCGATCAGGTAGATCTCGTCACAAGCGAGGGCCAGCTCGTAGCCACCGCCGGCGGCGGTGCCGTTGAGCGCGGCGATGCTGCGAAGCCCGCTGTTGGCCGAGGCGTCCTCGAGACCACAGCGGGTCTCGTTGGTGTAACGGCAGAAGTTGACCTTGAACCCGTGGGTCGACGTCGCCAGCATGCGGATGTTCGCGCCGGCGCAGAACACCTTGGGCTGGGCGGAGGTGATCACGAGCGTGCTCACCTGGGGGTGCTCGAACCGGAGGCGCTCGATCGCATCGGCGAGCTCGATGTCGACGCCGAGGTCGTAGCTGTTCTGCTTGAGCACGTAATCGTCAGCCCGAAGACCGCGATCCTCCTTCACGTCGAGGGTGAGGGTGGCGGTCTTGCCGTCGACGTCGAGCGACCAGTGCACGTAGGAATCGGGGTGCCGATGGAACGATTCGATGTGCTGGACGCGGGTTTCACTCGCCATTTTCGCTCCCTTCGCCCGGGCGGGACCCGGCATCCCGGCACCGTACCCCGTTGGCGAGGCCGCTGCCGTGGTAGGGCGGAGAGTCCAGAGCGACGGGAGGCCACGTGACCACCGAGACCGACAGCCTGAAGGGGCGCACCCTGTTCATCACCGGCGCGAGCCGCGGCATTGGCAAGGCGATCGCCCTGAGGGCCGCACAGGACGGTGCCAACGTCGTCGTCGCGGCCAAGACCGCCACGCCACACCCCAAGCTCCCGGGCACGATCCACACCGCCGCCGAGGAGATCGAAGCCGCTGGGGGCCAGGCACTGGCCGTCGTGGTCGACGTGCGCGACCCCGAGAACATCGCGGAGGCCGTGAGCGCCGCAGTGGAACGGTTCGGCGGGATCGACATCTGCGTGAACAACGCGTCCGCCATTCAGCTCACCAGCACGCTGGACACACCGATGAAGAGGTTCGACCTCATGTTCGGGGTGAACGTGCGCGGCACCTTCGCGACGTCCCAGGCGTGCCTGCCCCATCTGCTGAAGTCCGACCACGCGCGCATCCTCAACCTCTCGCCGCCGCTCAACATGGAGACGCGCTGGTTCCAGCCTCACGTCGCCTACACCATGAGCAAGTTCGGCATGAGCATGTGCGTGCTCGGCATGGCGGGGGAGTTCGCGGGCAGGGTCGGCGTCAACGCGCTGTGGCCCAAGACCACCATCGCCACGGCGGCGGTGAACATGCTGGGCGGAGAGCCCATGATGAACAGCAGCCGAACCCCGGAGATCATGGCCGACGCGGCGCACTGGATCCTCACCCGGCCCGTCGACGTGACCGGCAACTTCTTCATCGACGAAGACGCGCTCGCGCAGGCCGGCGTCACCGACCTCGACAAGTACGCCGTGTCGCCCGGGACCCCGCTGACCCCGGACTTCTTCGTGTAGCGCCCGCGCGGAGGGACCGAGGTGGGGCCACGACTCAACCGGTGAGCGTGTCCGGCACGATGAACGTGGTCCGACTCTCGCCAGCCCCGTAGGCTCGGGGCACCAGCTCGATCAGCGTGTGCAGCGGAACCGCGAGGTGGGGGGACCGCTCGAGCGGTTCGTCGGTGAAGTAGCCGTAGAGGCAGCGGATGACCGCTTGGTGGGCCACGATCACCACCGGAGAGCGCTGACGCTCGATCTCGATGATCACGGGATCCAGGCGCTGAATGACGTCTTCGTACGACTCGCCTCGAGGATACCGGTAGCGGAGCTTGTCGGACTGGCGGGCCGCGTACTCCTCGGGGAGCCGCTCCTGCATGTCGGCATAGGTCCATCCATCGCAGACACCAGCGTCGATCTCGTCGAGGTTCTTGACCGACTGAAAGGTGAATGGGAGGGCCTCCGCGGTCTGCCGCGCGCGGTTCAAGGTGCTCGTGAAGACCACGGGCGGTTCCCCGAGGCGATCGTCCAGAAACCGGCCCAGCTGTCCGGCGAAGGCCCGCCCGCGGGCCGTGAGGTCGGGATCCCCGCCCAGTCGGCCCTGGATGTTGAACCCCGACTCGCCGTGCCGGGTGAGGAAGACGGCGCGAGGCACGATGTGGAGGTTCATCAAGAAGAAGACGATGCGGGAGAGCAGGGCTCCCCGGATCTGGTGAAGGTGGACCTGCTCACCCACGTCGATCACCTTGACGTGAGGCCCCTCGTCGAGCCCGATCGCCTCGTAGGCGCCCGCGTAATAGGCGATGCGCGCCCGGAAGTCCCGAGCCGCCAGATCCCGGTCGACGTGGGCGTAGTCGGGCATCGACAGCTTGGTCTCTCGGATGTTCGCTTCGACGAGGTCGTGGTCCGAGCTGATGGACTCGATGAACACAGGCTCGACGCCGTGGGGGGCGAGCTGCTCCCGGAGCCAGGTGCGGCGCTCCCGCGTGACGTTCGTGGCGTCGTAGATGGCCACGGCCCGGCCCTTCTGCTCGTGAAGCCACGCGACGAGATCGTGAAGGGCCGCGGTCGCCATCTCGCGCCGCTTCGTCGCTCCTTCGGGGTTCGCGGGATCGAAGAACCGTGCCGGCTGGGCAGACCCGAGGAAGTGCCGGCGATAGTTCCCCACGTTGAAGACGCGCGACGTCACGCCGAGCCACGAGAGGTACCGGGCGAGCTTCCGCGCCATGAAGGTCTTGCCCCGCGCCGGGAGGCCCACCATGACGAGGACGAGCGACGCGTCCTGGGCGAGGGTTCGCATGCTTCCGGACGTAGCCGCCGTGAAGTGAACCTGCCCGTTCCTTGACAGCGTCCACCGTTGTGGGATTCTTCGGCATGCCCTTCCGTGCGGACCCGGGACTGCTCTCCGACGCGATCGAGGCGCTCACCCAGGGCGCTCCGCCTCAGCGTGATCCGCCTGCTGCCCCCCGCACCCTCTGGGTCCAGACGCTGGTGGTGCCGTCGGCCGAGGTGCAGCCCGACATGCTCGCCCGCACGAATCGGTCCGCCACGCTGGCCATCCAGACCTTCGCCCCAGACTGCGTGGAGCTGTGGGTCGCGATGCGGCTGCCGGGCTGGGAGATCCTCCCCACCGACCCCAAGCGGGTGGACGAGATCCTCTCGGGGCTGGAGCGTCGGGACCAAGCCACGGAAGCCCACTGGCCCGAGGCCAAGCTCGCTCACGACGTGTATCACCGGGTCACCCGCCGGCTGGCCCACCGGTCCGTCCAGGACCTGCGCGTCGACTTCACGACCGCCGCACCTCACCGCGCGCGGATGGACGAAGCCGTTCAGGTCGCCCGCGCGCTCGCGATCGACGCCGAGCGCGAGGCCCTGCCCGAGCAGGTCACGCTTCAGCTCGGCTCGTTCGCCCCCAGCGAGGTGCGGTCCACGGTGGAGCGCTTCGTGGCGTTCGTCGACGACTGGGCCCAGAACCGGCCGGAGCCTCCCCCCAACCTCCAGATCACCGTCGACGACGCCAGCGACCGCGTGATCGGGGCGCTGTCGCCGCTACTCGACCAGCTCGAGCGGCAGGTCGGCTGGTCGCTCGGGACGGTCGGGCTCGAGTGGCTGATCGATCGCCCGGCGGAGATCCTGGGTCGCTCGGGCTACCCGCTGTCGACGGCGGTGAGTCGGGGGCGCATGCGCTCGGTCCGCGTCGACTGGGACCGGCTCGCCCACCTCCACGGATCGTCGGTCGCAGACCTCGTCCTCGCCACGACTGCCGCCCAGCTCGCCGAGACCTCGCTGCAGCTCTCCGCCGGTCGCTCCGAGCCCCTGTCCGAGCCCGATCCCGAGGCCCGGAGCTCGAGCCAGCGGGCCGAGCGCTTTGCCGAGGTCCACGAGGCCTGGCGACACACCGCTGACCAGGCGGCGGAGCTGTGCAGCCAGGGCGTGGTGTGGGGCACCGACGTGGATCCGCGGCAGCTGCCCGCCCGCTGGGCGGCCACGATGACGTGGGCCCGGACCACCTGGGCGGGCACCGTCGACCGGCTCGCCGAGACGCTGCTGCGGTGCCTCGGGTCTCCGTCGCCCGGAGCCGCCAGCTTGTGGCAGGGGCAGGCGCTCCTCACGTCGGTGCTACGCTTCGTGGACGTGGGGGCGCTCGACCCCCGGGAGCTCGGTCAGGCCGGCCTCGATGCCCAGGATCTGGCAGGGCGCTCCTTTGCCCTCATGGTCCAGCGCCGCCGTCCCACCTGAGCCACCGAGCCCCATGACCGTCCTGATTGCGCTGATGATCGCGCCGTCCGTGGCGCAGTCCGTTCCCCAGGGACGGTTCGCCACCCTCCACTCGACACACTTCCGGGTGCACTACCCGCGAGCGGCGGAGCCCTTCGCACGCGACGTCGCGAGCCGGATCGACGCGATCCGTGCGCGGGTGGCGGCCGAGATCGGCTTCGTACCTGAGCGTCGGATGGACGTCGTGATCGTGGACCCCTACAGCTCGCCCAACGGGCAGGCCATCGCCGACTCCCGCTCGCCACGCATGCGCCTGTTCGCCTCCCCGCCTCGAGCGGGTTCGATCGTGGGCCACCAGCGGGACTGGGTGGAGTCGCTCGTGGTCCACGAGGATGCCCATCTGGTGCACCTCACCCAGCCGGCCCGCAATCCGGTGGGCCGGTTCCTCCAGCGCGTGAGCGGCATCGGTCCGGTGCCCGTCAAGACCCCGGGGTGGATGGACGAAGGATACGCCACGGTCCTCGAGGGTCGGCTCACCGGTGCGGGACGACCCAACGACGACGCGGGCATCGCGTTCCTCCGCATGCTGGCCCGCACTGGCCGCTTCCCGACCATCGACGAGCTCGACAGTCCAGTACGTCACCGCGGGGGTGAGCTCGTCTACCTCGTGGGCGCCGCCTTCCTCGCGTGGCTCGAGCGACAGCACGGCGAGGGCGCGCTGCGCGATCTGTGGGCCAGGCTGTCCTCGCGGGCTCCGCGGAGCTTCGAGGCCGCTTTCGTGGGCAGGTTCGGCGAGACGCCGCAGGTGGCCTACGGACGCTTCCTCGCCGAGGTCATGGCAGAGGCCTGGCCGAGCGAGCTTCCCGATCCCTCCACCCGCGTGCTGGCCGTAGCGGGCTCCCTCGGCGACCCGGCGGTGAGCCCCAGCGGGGAGCGCGTGGTGATCCCGGTCTTCCCACGCAACGGCCCGCCCCGGCTCGCGATCTACGATGCCGCCCCGCCCGAGGACGCCGAGGCGAAGCGCCGGGAACGGAACGAGCAGCTCCTGCGCCTGGACCCGGACGACGTGCCGGACGTCGCTCCGCGCTGGGTTCCCCACGAGCGGATCACCACGCGCATCCACCTCTCCCGGATCGCCCGAACCGCTCGCTTCGTCGACGACGACACGGTCTTGTTCGATGCCTGGGTCGTCGACGGACGGGGACGCGTCCGTCCGGATCTGTTTCTGTGGGAGACGGAGGGCAGCTTCGAGCGGAGGCTCACGCGACGCGAGGATCTCCGCCAGCCCGACCCCGCTCCCGACGGTCGCTGGGCGGTCGCGGTGCGACAGCGATGGGGACGCACGCAGATCGTGGAGGTCGCGCTCGACGACGGCTCGATCAGCGAGGTGACCGAGCTCTCGCTCGACGTCCAGGTCGACGGCCCCCGTGTCTCGCCCGACGGCCGATGGCTCGTCTGGCTGGAGAACCGCGGCGAAGGCTACGGGTGGGTCCGCCACGATCGGGAGGGCGGCACGCGAAGCTGGCACCCGGCCAAGCTGACCGGCCCCCAGCTCCGGCGTCTCGCGTTCGGACCCGACGGCGACCTGTTCGCCGAGGTCGCATGGCAGGGCCGGCTCGTGGTCCGGGAGCTCGACCCGGCCGAAGGCCCCGTCACCCTCGTCGACGGTCGGACCTGGTCGCTGCCCGCCGGAGCACGTGCTCCTGCCTTCGCACCCGACGGCGCGGCCTGGGTGCTCACCTCCACCGCGGACGGCAGCGCCCTGCACCGTCTCGCCCAAGACGGCGAGGGACCGTCTGGCCCAGCCCCTGCATCTGCCCCGGGGCCGATCTTTGCGCGCGCGAGCGACGACGTCGGCGTACCGCGGCCCGAGCGAGGGGTGCCCTCGCGGCGCGCCTACGGGCTGGGACACTGGTCGTGGATTCCTCTGGCGGGGTTCGGGGTCTCGACACAGGGGGAGGGCCAGGCGGAGCTCGCCCTCACCGGAGGCGACGTGATGGGGCGTTACTCGGCGCGGGCGTGGGTCAGTGCCGCTCCGCGAGGGCGCGGGGTGACGGGCGCGTCGGTGGCCCTCGTGAGGCGGAGCGCGACCAGCGACTCGCGCGTCATCGCGTACGGCGGCGAGGACCAGCGCTTCGGCATCTCTCGGATCGGAGGAGCCGTGGAGTTCCGCCAGGGCTGGCGTCTCGGCAGCGCGGCCGCGCTGTCGGGGACCGTGGGAGGGTTCGCCGAGCGCGTCGACCTCGGGGACGGCGGACGCTTCCGCACCGCCGGCGACGCTCAGCTCCGCTTGGCCGTCGACGAGCCGCGTCGCTCCGCTGTCGGCGCCCGCGTCACCGCTCGCGCCCAGTTCGGCCGCACCGCCGACGAGCCTTGGCGGGCCATCTCGGGCCAGGCGAGCGGTCGACTCGGGCGCCGAGCGTCCCTGTGGGTGGACTACACGGTCGGCCAGACCTCGGGAGAGACCGTGTTGGATCAGTGGACGCAGGGGGGAACCCCCGTGTCGGTGTGGCCAGGCGCGCCGACCGCCCTGTGGGTCGTGGATCCGGCGTTCCCCGTGCTTCGTCAGCGAGGGACCCACCTGGACAGGCTCGACATCTCCGTGGGTTCGTGGCAAGTTCGTGCGTTTGCGACGCGCACTCGCGTCGGCGGCAGCCTCGCGGGGGGAGGGGTGACGTTGGTCGGCATCCGGACAGGCACCGCCGTGGGCGCGGACCCGTTCGCGCTCCTGGTGGCCGATGGCCGCGGCGCCATCGGAGTGGGCCGGACTGTGGAGGATCCCGACCGTGGATTCGCGTGGCGGGGGGGCCAGTGGACGGCGTGGGCGACGTGGACGTGGCAATGAGCGAGCTGACCGTGCACCCCCGTCGGCTCGGTCCGTTCGAGCTCACGAAGGTCGTGGGCAAGGGCGGGATGGCCGAGGTGTGGCTCGGGCATCACCACGTCCAGGAGACCCCGGTGGCCCTCAAGGTCCTCACCCAGGAGAGCTCGCCGGGGGCCAACCTCGACAAACGTTTCTCCGAGGAGGTCCGCGCGGTCGCGGCCCTCGACCACCCCAACATCGTGATGGTCCTCGACCACGGGCGGGTGCCGTACGAGGTCGGGGCCTCGATCGAGGGGCTCCGCGCCGGTGCTCCCTGGCTGGCCATGGAGTACGCATCGGGCGGCACGCTCGCGCATCCCCGACGGACGCGCTCCTGGCCACAGATTCGCACCATCCTGCACGAACTCCTCGACGGACTCGCCCACGCGCACGCTCACGGGGTGATCCACCGAGATCTCAAGCCCGCCAACGTACTCGTGGCCACCGAAGAGGACCTCCGCCCGGGCACCAAGCTCACCGACTTCGGCATCGCCTGGGCCACCGCATCACGCGGCCACGCCGAGGAACGGGTCGCGGGCACGCCTTCCTACATGGCTCCCGAACAGATCCGCAGCCTGTCGCGCGACTTCGGACCGTGGACGGACCTCTACGCGCTCGGCTGCCTGGCATGGTGGCTGTGCACGGGGTTCGCTCCGTTCACGCGTGGCCGCAGCGTGCCCCAGATCCTGGCGGCCCACCTGCGCCTCGGTCTGCCCGCCTTCGAGCCGCGCATGCCGGTTCCGCAGGGGTTCGAGGCGTGGCTGCACCGACTGCTCGCGAAGGCCATGGACCGGCGCTACCAGTTCGCCCGCGACGCCCAGGTCGCGCTCGACGAGCTCGGTGAGCCCCAGGCCGAGGTCCAGCTGGGCGAGGTCACCGAAGAGGACCTCGCCGAGACGCTGTTGGCCGATGCGATGCCGGAGCCCGCCGCCGACGTGGGACCTGGCGAGCGAACCCCGACGAGCGAGACCACCGGGCACCGGCTTCGCGAGGTGCCGGACTGGCGCTCTCCCGAGGTCGCCCCCTTGCCGATGCAGCTCGTGGGAGCCGGCCTGTCGCTCTACGGACTCCGCGCCATTCCGCTGACCGGCCGACACGACGAACGCGACCGCCTGTGGACCGAGCTCCAGGCCGTGGCCCGGGAGGGTCGTGCCCGGGCGGTGCTCATTCACGGTCCGGCGGGCACCGGCAAGTCGCGGCTCGCCGAGTGGCTGTGCCGTCGAGGTCACGAGCTCGGGGTGCTCACCTGGTGCAAGGCGACGTTCAGTCCCGAGAAGCCACCCGGTCAGGCGATGGCCGAGCTCGCCTCCGACTACATCGGCATCGCCGGGCTCCCTCGGGCCGAGTCCGCCAAGCGCGTCGCACGGTTCCTGCGCCGCCACGGGTCGAACGACGAGCTCGAGGCGGCGATTCTCACCGAGCTGGCCCAGCCGGCTACGCCGGCGGACCTGGCCGCCGGAATCCGGCCCGTCCGGCTCACCTCGCCCCGCGAGTACTATGTCGCGACCGTCAACACGTTCTCGCGCGTGTCGGTCGAGCGACCGCTCGTGGTCTGGCTCGACGACGTGCAGTGGGGGGTCCACGGCATCGGGCTCACCATCGAGGCCCTCAAGTCCCAGTCCGTGAAGCCCTTCCCGTGCCTCATCGTGATGACCATGCGCAACGAGGCGCTGGACGAGGACAGCAAGGAGGCGGCGCGCCTGCGGAGGCTCGTCGAGGTCGACGGCTCGAGCGTGATGCCGCTCGGCCCCCTCGATCCCGTCCATCACCGCCACCTGATCGGGGGGCTGCTGCGGCTCGACGATCGGCTCGTCGAGCGGGTTGCAGACCGCACCCAGGGCAATCCACTGTTCGCGGTCCAGCTCGTGGGCACCTGGGTCCAGGACGGAACCCTCGAGCTCGGTGAGAACGGGTTCCGGCTCCCGCCGGGCCACGAAGCCCCGCTACCCGACGACGTCCACGCCGTGTGGTCGGCCCAGATCGCGCAGGTGCTCCACGGGTTCCCCGACTCCGCCCAGCGGTTCCTCGAGATCGCAGCGTGCCTCGGAATGCAGGTCGACCGGGAGGAGTGGCGCCGGGCCTGCGACGATCCGGAGAACCACTTCGGCGGGCGATACCAGGGCGACGAGGCCCTGCGGGTGTCGCTCACGGATCGGCTCCTCGACCGGCGGCTCATCCTCGGCAACCAGTCGCGCATCGAGTTCGTCCACGGCATGCTGCGCGAGAGCCTCCAGCGCATGGCGGCCGAGGCAGGCCGGCTCGCGGAGCACCACATCGCCTGCGCCCAGATGCTGCGGACGATGGGACGGCGTCCCGGACTGGCCGAGCGGCTGGGGCTGCACCTTCGCGAGGCGAACCGGGCCGTCGAGGCGATCGGGCCCTTGATCGACGGGATCGAGGAGCGGCTCGTGACCGTCGGCGCACGGCAGGCCGATGGCCTGCTCGCGACGCTGCACGCGTGCCTCGATGCCGGAGCGGTTCCCGAGGACGACCCGCGGAGAGGCGAGGTCGCGGTGCTGGAAGCGCGTCTCCAGGCCGACCGCGGGCACCCGAAGGAGGCGATGGAGGCGATCCTCGCCGTGCTCGCGCGGGCGGATCGACCAGGCTGGCAGGTGGTCCGGCGGCAAGCCGGCTGGGCCCAGGCCCGGCTCGCGCTGGAGCTGCGCCAGCTCGACCTGGCGGAGCAGCTCTTCGACAGCCTGGGGACGGAGGCGCTCGAGCTCCGGGATCACGGACGACACGGTTCGGCGCTGCTGGGGCTCGCCCAGGTCGCCTTCAAGAAGAGCAAGTACCTGCTCGCGGCGAGCCTGCTCGAGCAAGCAGACCAGGTGTTCGGCCGCGCGACGCACGACCCGGAGGCCCAGTGGCAGCTCGACGAGGCGAGAGCGCGGGTGCTTCGCGGGCGCACCGCAGAGGCGCTGGGTCACGCCGAGCAAGCCGTGGAGCTCTATGCCTCGGCCCAGGGACGGTTCCAGGAGCTCGGGTCGGGAGCGGGCGTCGCCGAGTGCCACGATCGGATGGGCCGTCTCGCGATCGCGGCTGGCGAGTGGGAGGATGCCGAGCGCGAGCTGCGCAACGCGCTTGCCCAGTACGAGACGCTGGGCTCGCCGTCGATGTTCGCCTGCCGGATGCGGCTCGTGAAGGTCCTGCTGAGACGAGATCCGGAGCAGGCCGTGGTGGCGCTGTCGCGGGTGGAGACGTGGCTCGCACGCTTCGGCAACACGGAGCGCCACCTGGCGTCGCTCGGATTGCAGCTCGTGCGGCAGGCGGTCGAAGGGGACCGGGAGGCGGTACGGGCGAGCACCGCGGAGGCGGTCGCCGCGATGCCGCAGCTGGCGTCGACGAAGGACGCCGCGGCGGCGGGGGCCATTGCCTGGTTGGTGCAGCTGGCCGGCGAGGCGAGCCTGGTGAAGGGCGACCAGGCGGGGGCTTCTCAGCTGCTGCAGGGCGCGGGGATGTTGTGGAAGGCGATGGGGCAGGGCCTGCAGGCGCGGGAGGTCGCGGCCCTGATGGGGTGACCGGTGTAGCTGCCGTGGGCGGCTCACGCGGGGCCGCCTCGTCGCGGCGCTCCTGCCGGAGGGCTAGTCGTCCAGAGCCTCGGCCTCGATTCGCGCCTCCATGATCCGGTCCTTCCGCTTCGCCGGGTCCTTCCCCATCAACTCCCCGACCCGACGCTCCGTCGCCTCGGGGTCGCCGATCTCCACCTGCACGAGCCGCCGATTCTCGGGGTCCATCGTCGTCAGCGCCAGCGTCTTGGGCGGCATCTCGCCGAGACCCTTGAATCGCGTGATCTCGGGCTTCGCCCGGGCAGGCAGGTCGGCAAGGATCGCGTCGCGCGCGGCGTCGTCGATGGCCCAGTGGGTCTGCTTGCCGACGTTGATCCGGTAGAGCGGAGGCTTGGCGAGGTAGACGTAGCCTCCGTCGATGAGCGGCCGCAGGTAGCGGTAGAAGAACGTGAGCAGCAGCGTAGTGATGTGGTGACCGTCGGAGTCGGCGTCCATCAGCAGCACGATGCGGTGGTAGCGCAGCCGGTCCTCGCGCAAGTCGTCGCCGAGGCCGGTGCCGAGCGCGGTCACCACGTTGGACAGCTCTTCGTTCGAGAGCACCTTCTTGTCGCTGGCCTGCTCGGCATTGAGCACCTTGCCCCGCAGCGGAAGCACGGCCTGGGTGGTGCGATCCCGGGCTTGCTTGGCTGAGCCGCCGGCGGAGTCGCCCTCGACGATGAACAGCTCCGAGACCGTCGGATCGGAGCTCGAGCAGTCGGCGAGCTTGCCGGGAAGGTTGAGCCGCCCGCTGGTCGGCGACTTGCGGCGGACCTGGGTGGCCGCTTGACGCGAGGCGATGCGGGCCCGGGCGGCCTGGACGGCCCGATTGACGATCGCCTCGCCGGCAGACTTGTGATCGTGCAGCCACTGCTCGAGGGTCGGGCGGACCGCCGAGTCGATGACGCCCCGAACCTCGGGATTGTTGAGTCGGCCCTTGGTCTGGCCCTGGAACTGGGGCTCGCGCACCCGCACCGACAGCACCATCATCACCCCCTCGCGGAGGTCCTCGGCCTGCAGCTGGACGCCGCGGGGCGCGAGCTGGTGGGTGTCGATGAACGCGCGCACCGCCTTGACGAGCGCGTCGCGAAGCCCTTGCTCGTGGGTGCCCCCGTCGGCAGTGGGGATGCCGTTGACGTAGGACCGCGCCGACTCCCGGGCCTGGTCGGTCCAGGTGAGCGCGAGGTCGAGCCCGACCTCGTCGACCTGACGGTCGACCGCGAAGGTCAGCTCGACGGTGCGCTCGGCGTCGGAACGCTCGACGAGCACGTCGAGGAAGTCGACGACCCCGCCCTCGTGACGCAGCTCGGTGACCGTGTCGGTGGTCTCGTCGCGGAACACGATGCGCAGGTTGCGGTGAAGGAACGACTTGACCTCGAGGTGGCTACGGATGCGCTCGGGATCGAAGCCCGTCTCTTCGAAGATCTCGGGATCGGGGGTGAAGCGGATGCTGGTGCCACTGCCCCGGGCCGAGCCGACGTCCTCGAGCTCGCCGGTCGGCTCGCCGCGACGGAACTCGAGCTGCCAGGTGCGCCCCTCGCGCTTCACCTTGGCCTGCAGGTGTACCGACAGTGCGTTCACGGCCGAGGCCCCGACCCCGTGGAGACCGCCTGCCACCTCGTAGCCGCCGCCGCCGAACTTGGAACCCGAGTGCAGCGTGGTGAAGATGACCTCGAGGGCGCTCTTGCCGACCTTCGGGTGGACCCCCACCGGGATGCCGCGTCCGTTGTCGGTCACCACGACGGTCTCGCCGTCCCTCTCGAGCGTCACGCTGACCGTGGTCGCGTAGCCGGCCATGGCTTCGTCACAGGCGTTGTCGACGATCTCCCACAGCAGGTGGTGGTACCCGTCGGTCCCCGTGCCCCCGATGTACATGCCCGGGCGCTTGCGCACCGCAGCCACGCCCTCGAGGACCGTGATGTCGTCGGCGGTGTACTCGCTGGGCCGGAGTTCGCGCGCTTCCATCAGGACACCTCGGGATCTTCGGCTTCGGCGTCGGGGTCGTGGGTGGCGATGACCGGGTCGGGCGCCCAGTCCCGCATCTGGCCTCGCTTGAGGACCACACGCCCCCGGCTGCCATGAGTGTGTAGCCCCTGTTCGCGTTCCGTGACGTGCACTTCGCGTCCCTGGGGGGTGACGATGGTGGGGCCCTCGTCGCGCGCGGCCGCGAGTACGAACGCGATCACGTGGTCCTCACCGATGAGCTTGATCCCGGCCGAGCCCTTGCCCGCCGCCTTGAGGATCGGCACCTCGACCACGGGGTAGACGGCGACCCGACCGCGCCGGGTGCCGAGACAGACGCGCTGATCGGCTCCGCGGACGAGCTCCACGCCGATCACCCGATCATCGTCGTTGAGTCTGGCGAACCGCCGCCCCGCTCGCGTCGACACCTCGACGTGCGGCTTCATCGGGAAGCGAATCACCCGCCCCTGCAGCGTCGTGGCCACGCCGTGCGGCGGCGCGGGATCATCGTCGCTCGCGAGCCGTGGGTCTTCCTGGTCTGGAGCGACGTGTCGAGGGTCGTGGGAGACCACCCCGACCACCCTCTCCCCGTCGTCGAGGGAGAACATGGCGGACAGGGGGTCGCCGTAGCCGGTGGTCGAGGGGATGTCGTGCACCCGGGTGACGTACGCGCTGCCGTGGGTGGTGAACAGCGTGAGCGTCGTGGCGGTGTTGGCGAAAAACAGCCAGCCGATCTCGTCGCCGTCGCGCAGTCGGATCTTGTCGAGCGTGGTGAACGAAGACTGGCGCTTGATGCGGCCGTCGCGGGTCACCACGACGTACGCGTCCTCGCGCACGATGTACGCGTCCTCGTCGAACTCGAGGCGCTGCTGGGGGAAGCCCACCACGGTCCGCCGGTCGTCCCCGTAGATCTTGCGGAGCTCCAGGAGCTCCTTGCGGACCTCGCCCCACAGCTTCTTCGGCGACTTGAGGATGCGCTCCTTCTTGGTGGCCTCCTTGCGCTTGTCGGCGAGCTCGCTCTGGATCTCCGCCATCTCGAGGCGGGCGAGGCGATACAGCTGCAGCTCGAGGACCGCATCGGCCTGCTCCTCGGAGAGCTCGAAGTGGGCGATGAGCTTGTCGGCGGCGTCGCGCTTCGACTCGGAGGCCCGGATGAGCTCGAGCGCCTTGTCGAGGTCGGCGAACAGGGCTTCGAAGCCCTCGAGCAGGTGGATGCGCGACTTCAGCCGCTCGAGCTCGAAGGCGAAGCGACGCCGGACCGTCTCGAATCGGAAGTCGAGGAAGTGGCGCAGGATCTGTTGGAGATCGAGCCGCTCGGGCTGGAGCCCTGCCGCGGGGTCGTCCGACGGCACGAGCGCGGTGAGATTGACGGGCCAGGTGGTCTCGAGGTTCGTGCGCTTGAACAAAAACGCCATGGCCGCCTCGGCCGAGGCGCCGCTCTTCAGCTCGAGCACGATCCGCACGTCCTCGGTGGACTCGTCACGGACGTCGACCACCTGGGGCAGCTTCTTGCGCGCGACCTGATCTCCGATCGCCTCCACGAGCTTGGCCTTGTTCTGGCCGTAGGGGATGCTCGTGACGATCACCTTGCGGGGACGACCCGCCTCGATCTCCCAGGTGGCCCGGACCCGCAGGGTGCCCTGACCCGTCTCGTAGACCTTCTGGATGTCGGACCGGTCGGCGAGGATGCGGCCGCCAGTCGGAAAATCGGGCCCCTGCACGTAGTCGAGGAGGTCGGCAACCGTCCGTTTCGGATCGTCGATGAGCGCCACCGCGGCATCGACACACTCGCCGAGGTTGTGGGGCGGGATCCGGGTCGCCATGCCGACCGCGATGCCCTCCACCCCGAGCACGAGCAGCGACGGAAACTGGGCCGGCAGGACCGCGGGCTCGGAGTGCTGGCCGTCGTAGTTGGGTCGCCAGTCGACGGTGTGGCTGCCGATCTCGTCGAGCAGCTCGAGCGCGAGTGGGCGGAGCTTGCACTCCGTGTAGCGATAGGCGGCGGGCGGATCCCCGTCGAGCGAACCGAAGTTGCCCTGGCCATCGACGAGCGGGTAGCGCAGGGAGAAGTCCTGCGCCATGCGCACCAGCGCGTCGTAGATCGCGGTGTCGCCGTGCGGGTGGTACCGGCGGATGACCTCGCCGACCACCGCGGCACACTTCATGTAGCGGCCATCGGGGCGGAGCCGCAGGTCGCGGTGCATGCCGAACAGGATCCGTCGCTGGACGGGCTTGAGACCATCGCGCACGTCGGGCAGGGCGCGGGTCTTGATGACGGAGAGAGCGTAGGTCAGGTACCGGTCGTTCAGCGCGTCGTGCAGGGGTACGCGCTCGACGACGTCGGGGGTCGTCATGGATGCTCCGACGAGGGGGAGAGGGAGTCGGGGGCGCCGCTGGACCCTCGGCGCCCCGGAGGCCGCAGGGGAAACGTGAAGGGAATTCGACGTTCGAGAGAGGTCGAGGAGGACGCGATCACGGCGTGCGAGGCAATACCGCGTTGCAAGCGACCGAGGCAACCCTCACGTCCCCGGCCGGCGTGACACCGCCCGCGGTCAACCAGCTCGACGACGTGGCTTCCAGGCTGGTTTCTGGGAGGTTCTGCCACGGATCGAGGAGCCCGAGGTTCGACAACTTCGCCGCGAATCCGGACAATTCCTGGTAGGCCGATCCTCGGCGATCTGGGCGGATCGGGAGCGCCACGAGCAACCAGATCCTCGCCGCTCCCAAGCGGGCGAGGGCCTCGCGCAGCGCGGGGTCGAGCGTCGGCTCGGGCTCCGACGGCAGGGCCACGAGCCACCGGTCGGTGGCCTGGGGGTCGAGCGACGCGACCAGCGCGGGTAGCGCGGCAAAGGTGGTGGCCTCGGCCCGCCGGTCCACGACCTGGAACCGCCCGGGCGCGTGCTCCTGCAGGCAGTCTCCGAGACCGGCCACCCACCCCGGCGCCGGCCCCGGCACCTTCGCCCCCACGACCAACACGCGCTCGGGGCGCACCGGCTTCTCCGCCGGGTCTCCCGGCGACGGGGCCGACTCGGACGAGGGGTCGGCGAGGGCGAGCGTCGCGACGAACACGAGGAACATGGACTCTCCACCGGGACCCAGCAACCCCGGTCGGAAGGCGATGTTCCCTCCGACCCGCACAGTGGCCCCTCGCGCACCTTACAACCTGATCCGACAGGCCCCGGAACCCGCGGGGTCACCGGAGCTCCCGCTCGAAGAGGAAGGGATCGTGGGACTCGACTACCGCGTACGTTGCTGCCCCGACGGCCTCATGACCGATCGCCGTCACCAGGTCCAGGTCGTGGACTGCACCATCCGCGACGGCGGCATCTGCAACGACTGGCACTTCGACCCCGACCTCGTTCGTCGTACGGTCGACGGGCTCGCCAAGGCCGGCGTCGACATCATGGAGATCGGCTACCAGACTTCGCCCGGTCTCTTCGAGGGCGTGGGCCCGTGGCGCTTCTGCCGCGAGGAGGACCTGGCCACCGTGGTCGGCGACGACCTCGGACACCTCCGCCTGTCGTGCATGATCGACGTGGGCCGCGTGGAGAAGAGCGACCTGCGCCCCGCTGACCAGTCCGTGGTGAGCGTGCTTCGCGTCGCCTGCTACGCCCACCAGATCGACGAGGCGGTCGATCTCTGCGACCACGCCCTCGCGCTCGGCTACGACGTCTTCTGCAACGTCATGGCGGTCACCCGCAACACGCCGCAGGAGGTCGATCACTTCCTGGACCGGCTGCACGACTCCGACGTGCCCAACGTGGCGGTGGTCGACAGCTTCGGGGCGCTGTTCCCGCACCAGCTCTCCTACCTGATCCGCAAGTACAAGAACTGGCTGCGGCCCGACCAGCGCGTCGGTGTGCACCTCCACAACAACCAGCAGACCGCCTTCGCGAACGCGATTGCCGCCATCGACGAGGGTGCGGACTACGTGGACGCCTCGATCTTCGGCATGGGGCGCGGGGCGGGCAACGTACCCCTCGAGCTGCTGCTCATGTACCTCGACGCCCCGCGCTTCGACGTGCGACCCATCCTCGCCCTCGCCGACGAGTACACCGCGCTCCGCGAGGACCTGCGCTGGGGCTACGAGGTGCCCTACGCGATCAGCGGCTGGCTCAACCGTCACCCTCGGGCCGCGATCGAGCGCATGCGGGCCGAGAGCCCGGAGAGCCTCGAGTTCTGGAACACGCTCGTGAGCGAGCGCCCCGTGCCCATGCACCACAAGGCCCAGCGGGAGCACTGATGGCGCGGCTCGACCCGGGCGTGCACGCGCTGTGGCCCAACGTGACCGTGGTGGTTCAGGAGGCCTCGGAGCCGGGGCCCACCGCGCTGGTCCAGGCGGGCATCCACGGCGACGAGATCGGTGGCGTGCACGCGCTCGAGGAGATGCTGGAGGACGGGCTCGCCCCTTGTCAGGGGCGGCTGCTCGTGGTGCCGGTCATGAATCCCCCGGCGTTTCGCGCCCGCACTCGCGCGGCCCCCGGCGGGCTCGACCTCAACCGCTGCTTCCCCGGCGACCCCGACGCCGGACGGGACGAACCGCGCCTCGCGGCTCGGTTCATGGCCCTCATCGAGGCCGAGCAGCCCGACCTCGTCGCGACGCTCCACGAGAGCAAGAAGCGCTACGACCCCGCCGTGAATCCGTCGTTCGGACAGACGCTGGTCTACGGCGTCGACCCCTGTCCTCCCGTGCTCGAGGCCGTGGTGGGCGACCTCAACGCCACCCGTCGCTCCGACGAAGAGCGCTGGGCGACCCAGTACTACCCGGTCTCCACCAGCTCGACCGAGGTCATCGTCGAGCGCATCGGCTGCGTCGGTACCTGCGTCGAGACGTGGATGGGCTTCGATCTGGAGCGTCGCGTCGCGATGCAGCGCGAGGTGGTGGAGCAGTTGCTCCGTCGCGTCGGCATGCGGTTCGAGTATCGGGGGCGGGGGCACGTTCCCGGACGACGCCCCGAGCGATAGGGGTCCTCTTCTGGAGGCCCCGCAATGGCACCTGTCCGCACCCGCTTCGCGCCCTCACCGACCGGCTCGCTGCACGTCGGCGGCGTGCGAACCGCCCTCTATTGCATGCTGCTCGCCCGGAAGTCCGGGGGGCAGTTCGTCCTGCGTATCGAGGACACCGACCGAGCACGCAGCTCCGACGAGGCTGCCGCGGGAATCATGCGGGACCTGCGGTGGCTCGGGCTCGACTGGGACGAGGGCCCCGAGCAAGGCGGCGAGTTCGGCTCCTACTTCCAGTCCAAGCGGCTCGCGCTCTACCAGCGGTACGTCAAGCAGCTCATCGACGAGGGCAAGGCCTACGAGGCCTGGGACACCCGCGAAGAGCTCACCGCCCGACGCGAGGCGGCGCTCGCGGCCAAGGAGAACTTGGTCTACCGGGGCGAGCCCGTCAGCGAGGAGCAGCGCCGGGCCTACCTCGCGGAGGGGCGAGAGCCCGTGGTTCGATTCAGGATGCCCGTCGAGGACGTGACGATCCACGACCTGGTGCACGGTGAGGTCACCGTGCCGTCGGACCGGCTCGACGACCTCGTGATCCAGAAGGCCGACGGCTGGCCGACCTACCACTTCGCGGTCGTGGTCGACGATCACCACATGCAGATCACGCACGCCATGCGCGGCCACGAGCACCTCAACAACACGCACAAGCACGTGCAGCTGTACCGGGCGTTGGGCTGGGATCCGCCCGAGCACGCTCACTTGTCGACCATCAACAACATGAGCGGCGGCAAGATGTCCAAGCGGGACAAGGCCAAGAAGGCCCGCGAGGCGCTGCGGGGGCACGTGAAGACCCTCGGGCTCGGCAAGGGCGAGGTCGGCGATCTGCCCGCAGCGTGGGAGGTCGACGCTGACGAGCTCACGCGGTTCCTCGGCAAGAAGAACGACGACGTCGCACTCGCCGAACGCATCGCGGCGGCCCTGGACATCGAGCTTCCGATGATCGAGGTCACGGACTTCCGCCGCGGCGGGTTCGTTCCCGAGGCGCTCCTCAACTACCTCGCGCTGCTCGGCTGGTCGCCGGGCGACGACCGCGAGATCATGACGTTCGACGAGATGGTCGAGGCGTTCTCGCTGGATCGGGTGGTCAAGACCGACGCGAAGTTCGACCTCGTGAAGCTCACCTCGTTCAACCGGACCTACATCAAGGACCTGCCGCTCGACGTCGTCGTCGGCCACTTCGACGCTTGGCTCGCGGAGCGGGACTCGGTCATCGCCACCTTCGACGAGGCTCGCCGGCGCCAGCTCGTCGCCATGTACCAAGGCCGGGCCAACACCTTCGTCGACCTGGAGCAGCAGGCGTCGTTCCTCTGGACCGCCCCCACCGCCTACGACCCGAAGGCGGTCCGGAAGCGGCTCGACGGCGGCGACGGCTGGTCGCGACTCGAGCAGGCGATGGCCGCCCTCGGCGACGTGGGCCGGTGGGAGGCCCCGAGCCTCGTCAAGGCGCTCGAGGGGCTCTGCGAGTCCACGGGAGCGACGATCGACAAGTTCTCCCAGCCGATCCGGGTGGCGATCTCCGGCACCGGAACCAGCCCCGCCATCGGCGACACGCTGGCCTTCCTGGGTCGGGACGAAGCGATGGCCCGCATCGAGCGCTGCCTCGCGACCCGCCCCGAGACTCCCTGATCGCGAACGCGCGACGCCGCCACTCCGATAAGAGACGCGGCGTCACTTTCGATTTCACGAGTTCTTACCCATCGCATTCCTCGCTCAGGTACAACCTGGTCGGCCCCTCGCATCCATGCCGGATGTAGAGTCGGGGCTCGCGGGACGCCGCGAGGGAGGAAACGATGCATCGATCCAGTCTGACCGGTCTTCTGGTCGTGGGTCTCGTCGCCTGTCAGACCCAAGACGTCGAGCAGCCCCCCGAGGAATCGAACCTCTACGAGCTCGCTGACGCCGCGTTCGGCGAGTACCTGTGGTTCCTCGAGGTCCCGGGCATCTCCTCCGAGGACGTCGACGGCGTGACGACGTGGTTCATCGACACGTCGCTCGTCGACGGCGTCCAGGAGCTCGGCCTCTCCAAGACGTCGACCAACATCGAGTCGCTGAAGGAAGGCGACGTCGTCACGGCCGCCCAGAAGATCACGAACCTCGACGGCATCCAGTTCTTCGTGAACCTCGAGGTCCTGCGGCTTACGGCGAACGATCTCCAGGAGCTCGACGTCACGTCCTTGCCCGAGCTCGCCCGGCTCGAGCTGAACTTCAACAAGGTCGCGGTGCTCGACGTCACCCAGAATCCGAAGCTCTTCCGGCTCCGGTACCAGGGCTCGTCGCAGGCCGAGGACGATCAGAAGCTCACCGAGATCGATCTCTCCGGGAACCCCGAGCTGCGTCACCTCTACCTGCCGAACCACCAGCTCCAGTCGATCGATCTCTCCAACAATCCGCTGATCGACGACGTCCTCGACCTCTCCGGGAACCCGGGTCCCGACGGCGATCCGAACACGCCCGACATCATCGTTCCAGACGCCATCTACGACCAGGTGCCCGAGGAGACGCGTCTCGGCGTGGTGCCCGAGTCGGGCGCGCCGGTGACGCTCCTCTTCGAGCTGGATGCCCCGTCGATCGACGAGACCGGGGGTTCCGCGATCCTGACCGCGAAGCTCAACCGGGCCGCCGAAGAGGAGGTCGTGGTCGACCTCGCGCTCGCGGGCTCCGCCACCCTCGACACCGACTACACGATCGACTCGGTGCAGCTCACCATTCCGGTCGGCGAGACCGAGGCGACGACCTCCTCGACGACCATCACCGCGCTGCCCGACGACGACATCGAAGGGATCGAGGTCATCGAGATCTCCGTCGAAAGCCTCACCGGCGCGGAGGGCGACGACGAGCGGGTGACCCTCACCATCACCGACGATGATCTGGCGCCGACCCTGCTGCTCAACGAGATCCTCTACGATCCCTCGAACGACGGCCTGGAGGGCGATGCCAACGGCGATGGCGCCTATCTCCAGGACGACGACGAGTTCATCGAGCTCGTGAACATCAGCGGCGCCGCGCTCGACATCTCCGGCTACCAGGTGTGGGACACCGAGGCGTGGGACGCAGGCTTCTACCGTCACGAGTTCCCGGCGGGCACCATCCTCGATCCCGACGAGGCGATCGTCCTGTTCGGCGGCGGGACTCCCCCGACCGACATCGGCGGCGTCGAAGTTCAGGTCTGCGTCCCCGAGCCGGGCAACCCCTTCGGTGAAGAGCCATTCGAAGACTCCGGCATGAACCTCAACAACAGTGGCGACCTGCTCCGGATCACCGACGGGAGCGGCGTGATCGTCCTCGAGTTCGACACCGAGCCGCTCTCCAACAACCCGAACGAGTCCTATACCCGGAACCCCGACCTGACCGGCGCCTTCGAGCAGCACAGCGACAACACCGCTCTGCTATTCTCGCCCGGCACCCGCATCGACGGGTCGCCGCTCTAGAAGGGAGGAGAAGACCATGACGCATTCCATTCGGACCTTCGCGGTCGTGACCGCGCTGCTGGCCATCGGCTGCACGGGCGACGACGACCCCGAGCTCACCGGCGACACGGGGGACACTCCGGTCGAGGTCGACGCAGACAACGACGGCGTTCCCGTCGACGGCGACTGCGACGACAACGACAAGACCGTCGGGGCAATCGCGGACGATGCCGACTGTGACGGCATCCTCACCGCCGACGACTGTGACGACAACGACGACACCTCGACCGCCATCGCCGACGACGCCGACTGCGACGGCATCCTCACCGCCGACGACTGTGACGACAACGACGACACCTCGACCGCCA
>CAZZLC010000011.1:38041-82746 GCA_964655065.1 uncultured Enterobacteriaceae bacterium
GACGGCATCCTCACCGCCGACGACTGTGACGACAACGACGACACCTCGACCGCCATCGCCGACGACGCCGACTGCGACGGTGCGCTCACCGCAGACGACTGCGACGACACCGACGCCACCCTCGGGGCCATCGCCAACGACGCGGACTGCGACGGTACGCTGACCGCGGACGACTGCGACGACAACGACGACATGTCCACCGTCGTCGCCGACGACGCCGACTGCGACGGCTCGCTCACCGTCGACGACTGCGACGACAACGACCCCGCCGCGTTCCCGGGGGCCGCCGAGATCACGAGTGACGGCATCGATCAGGACTGCGACACCTTCGACGTCGAGTCGACGGCCATCGTCCTGAACGAGTTCCACTACGACCCGGAGGGCGGCGATCCCGAGAACCCGGGTGAGGGCGGCGACGCCAACCACAACGGCATTCGCGAGGCCCAGACCGACGAGTTCGTCGAGCTCGTGAACACCTCGGCCTCCGCCGTCGACCTGTCCGGCTTCACGTTCTTCGAGGAGAACGCGGATCCCACGAGCGGCACGCCCCGCCACACCGTGCCCGCCGATACCGTGCTCGCTCCCGGCCAGGCGTTCGTGCTGTTCGGCGCCGAGGACGTCGACGGCGTCGGTCCGAGCGAGGCCGGCATCGATCAGCGCCAGCTCCTCCTCGATGGCTCGACCAACCCGAACTTCGGCATGGTCACGTTCGACTTCGGCGGAGCGGTGGTCCAGGGGTGCAACGGTCTCGACAACCGGCTGAACCTCAACAACAGCGGAGACTCCATCTTCGTCGTCGACAGCCTGGGAAACACCTTCATCAGCTTCGACATCCGCGATTCGGGCGGCAGCGACCAGTCGGTCACCCGCGACCCCGACATCACCGGCCCGTACGCCCCTTCCACGACGGTGGGGAACAACGCGAACTTCACGCCGGGCACCCAGAATGACGGCACGCCGTTCTAGCCACTGACCGTGTCCATCGTCGCGGCGCTGCTCGCCGTAGGAACCATCGCCGTCGTCGCCACGTTGCTGCTTCGACGGCTCCATCCCCACGGCGTGCTGCTCGCGGCAGGGCTCGTCATGCTGGTCGCCGCCCGGGCGCTCGGTCTCGACACCCCGCCGCCCGGTGAGGCCACGGGCTGGTTCGGGTTCGATCTGTTCCGGCTCGTCGCGGAGTCGTTCTCCGGCACGCTCGCCGGGGTGGGGCTCATGATCATGGCGATCGGCGGCTTCGTCGCCGCGATGGACAAGCTCGGGGCGAGCCACGCCCTCGTGAGCGTCGCCACCCGCCCCCTGCGCTGGTTCCGTCGCTTTCCCTATCTCTCGGCCAGCCTCATGCTGCCCATTGGTCAGGCCCTCTTCGTGACCATTCCCTCGGCCGCGGGGCTCGGTCTCCTGCTGATGGCGTCGGTCTACCCCCTGCTCGTGCGCCTCGGGATCAGCCGGGTGTCCGCGGTAGCCGTGATCGTCGCGTGCACCAGCTTCGGCGTGGGGCCCGCCTCCGCGATGACCGCGGCGGCCACCGAGATCGTCGGCCTGCCACTGTCCGACTACTTCGTACTCCACCAGCTCCCGCTGGTCGTCCCCACCGCGATCGTCGTCGCGGTGACATTCTACTTCGTGAACCGCTGGTTCGATCGCGACGACCCCGACGCCCTCGTCCCCACCGAGCTCGTCGAGGATGGCGAGAGCGACTTTCCGACCTTCTACGCGATCTTTCCCATCCTCCCCCTCGGACTGCTCCTCGCGTTCTCTGGCCTCTTCGGGGACATCGGGGTCCGGCTCGACACCACGACCGCGATGTTCGTGAGCCTGTTCCTGGCCCTGGTGGTCGACGGCCTGTGGACCCGCGACGCCGCGGGCCTGCTGTCGACCCTCAAGGTCTTCTGGGGCGGCATGGCCGACCTCTTCAAGGGCGTCGTCACGCTGATCATCGCCGCCGACGTCTTCTCGAAGGGCCTCGAGGCCCTCGGCTTCATCGACACGCTGCTCGCCGTCACCCAGTGGCTCGGCATCGGCGGCACGGGCATCGGCATCGTGATGACGGTGCTCATCTTCGCGGCGACGATGCTCATGGGCAGCGGTAACGCCTCCTTCTTCGCCTTCGGCCCGCTCGCGCCGGGCATCGCGAAGAGCGCGGGCATGGCGGCGACCGATCTCGTGACCCCGATGCAGCTGGCGGCCAGCATGGGTCGCTCCGTGTCGCCCATTGCGGGCGTGGTCATCGCGACCTCGGAGCTGGCCGGCGTCTCCACCCTGGACGTGGTCCGGCGCACCGCCATCCCGCTCGGCGCCGGCCTCGTCTTCCTGCTCCTCTACCACTCCATCGTGGGCTGAACATGCGGGTCCTCCCCCTCGTGACACTTCTGCTGTGGCTGCTCGCCCCCCTCGCGCGAGCCCAGGACGGTGAGCTCGACCCCGACGAGGCCGAGTTCACGTCGGAGGTCGACGGCGGCAGTCGCGCCGGCAACGTCACCGTCGACAAGTACCGGCTCGGCGAGGGTCTCCGGTTCTCGACCCACCGCGGCCACGAGCTGCGGATCTTCACCTATGCGCAGCCCTTCGTGGAGGTGAAGGACTACACCCAGCTGTCGGGCGACACGGTGACGCGCTTCCGACTGCGGCGGCTGCGCCTGCGCCTTCAGGGCGGCTCGCCCAGGGATCGCGTCAACTTCCGGTTCCAGTTCGACCTCACGGGCGCCGACGAGGTCGACACCTTGGAGAACACCTTTCTCCTCGACGCCTACGTGGGCTTCCGCGCGACGAAGACGCTGGAGTTCGCGTTCGGTCAGCGCGCCACCTACACCGACAACCGAGAGCTGTTCATGCTCTCGCACACCCTGCAGCTCCCCGAGCGGAGCCGTCTCACGTCTGCGTTCGCCGCCATTCGCGAGTTCGGGCTCTTCGTGCGGGACCGGATCCGGATCGGGCAGTCCCAGCACTACCTGAAGCCCTACGTCGTCATCACCAACGGCGACGGTCCGAACGTCTTCGGCAACGACCGCGGCGGGCTCAAGTACGGCGGACGCCTCGACTACCTGCCGTTCGGGCTGTTCACCCGGTACGGACAGTTCCGTCAGGCCGACCTCGTGCGCGAGGCCACCCCGCGACTCGTGGTGGGGGCCGCCTATAGCTACAACCAGGGCATCAGCAGCCGTCGAGGCCGTCGAAGCGCCAGCATCCTCTACCTCGACGCGCAGGATCGGGAAGACCTGCCCGACTTCCAGAAGATCGGGGTGGACTTCCTCTTCAAGTACAAGGGCTTCTCGATGCTGGGGGAGTGGACCCGCACCTTCGCGACGGTGCCCGACACCATCACCCAGCGCGTCCGCAACGACGGCAGCGTCACCGACACCTTCATTCCCGACGTCGAGCGCTACATTCGGGGCCGCATGATGCTCGGCCGCGGCTACAACCTGCAGGCCGGCTACGTGCTGCCCTCGAACACCTCGATCGACGCGCGCTACACGCGGCTCGTGGCCGACGACGACTCGTTCCTGAACAACGGCACGTTCTACAACCGCGAGACCTACGTGACCGGAGGCGTCAGCCAGTACTACGGCGCGAACTACGGGCTGAAGATCCAGGGCTCCCTGACCTACGTCGACGCGCTCGAGGGCTCCACCCGCACGTTCCCCATCCAGGACGACGACGACCCCTTCCCCATTCCGGGCGACGAGTGGATCGCCCGCGTCGTCACCACCATTGCGCTCTAGGAGGCCCGATGCGACCGACCCTGCTCGCGCTGCTCGGGCTGTTGCCCGCTTGCTGGACGTTCAATCCCCAGACCGATTTCGTGCAGCGCACCTTCTTCCCGTCGCCGCCGCCGCCGCTCACCGCGGTGGAGCTGCCCACCCCGGCGTTCGCGAAGTCCCGTGGGTTCACCAAGCACTCCGAGTTGATGAGCTTTCTCGAGGAGCTCGCCGCCGCCCACCCCGACACGGCTACCCTGACCACCGTGGGTGAATCCCAGCGCGGTCGGGCGATCCCGATGATGCGCATCGTCGGCCGCGACCCGAAGATCCGGGTCTTCCTGCAGGGGGGCCTCCACGGCAACGAGCCCGCGAGCACCGAGGGGCTCCTCCTGCTCGTGCACCGGCTGCTCGAGGACGAGCGCCTGCGGTCGCTCCGCGCTCACCTCGACGTGGCCGTGGTCCCCGTCGCCAACCCGGACGGCTACGAGCGTCAGCTGCGCTACGCCGCGAACGGTCTGGACCTCAACCGGGACCAGACCAAGCTCGAGGTGCCCGAGTCGACCGTGCTGAAGAAGGCGTTCCACAAAGTCGATCCGGCGGTGGCGGTCGACTTCCACGAGTACCGTCCCTACCGTCGGGACTTCCTGTGGCTCGGTGAGAACGGCGTCACGAGCGCCTACGACGTGATGTTCCTGTACTCGGGCAACCTCAACGTCCCCGAGCCGCTGCGCGACCTCACCCGCGACGTGTTCGTGGCCGACGTGAACGACGAGATGCAGCAGCGCGGGCTTCGCTACCACGACTACGTCGTGAGCCGGGAGGTCCACGGCGACATCTGGTTCAACCAGGGGTCCTCGCAGGCGCGATCCAGTGCCACCAACTGGGCACTCGCGGACACGGTGTCGCTCCTCGTCGAGGTCCGCGGCGTGGCGCTCGGCCGCGACGCGTTCGAGCGACGGGTCCTCTCTACGTTCTGGGTTGCCGAGCGCGTGCTGCGGACGGCCCGGGATCACGCGGATCGGGTGCACCAGGTGCTCGAGCAGAGCATCGGGCAGCCGGCCCAGGTGGCGGTGACCCAGTCGCCCGCCGTGCTCGCCGACCAGATCCAGGTGATCGATCTCGTCGAACACGCGATCGTCGATCTCGACATCACCCTGCGGGACAACCTCCGCTCCTCGGCGACCCTGACCCGTCCGCGTCCCGAGGCCTACGCCATCCTGCCCGGATCGGACGAGCTCGTCGGGAAGCTCGAGGTACTCGGGCTCGAGCTCGTCACCCTCGAGGCCGAGACCTCGTTCGAGCTCGAAGCCTACGAGGTCGCCGACGTGCGCCGCGAGCCGTTTCGCTACGAGGGCCAGCGCCAGCAGGACGTCACCGTCGACCTCGTCGCCGCTCGCGAGAGCCTCCCGGCCGGTTCGACCCTCGTGCGGCTCGACCGGCCAGGCGCCAACATCGCGCTCGAGGTCCTCGAGCCCGAGTCCCCGAACAGCTTCGTCTCCTTCGGCGTGGTGCGGGCCAGGCCCGGCACCCGGCTTCCGTTCGTCCGCGTGACGGGCGGGGCGGCCGAGGTCCTCTCCTCCTCTTCCGTTCGCTAGCGAGGCCCCCGTGTCTGCACTGCTGATTGCCCTGTTGGTGGCCCCGGCCCGCGCCGAGGATCTCGCCGAGAACCAGGTCGGGTACGAGCTCGGAGACGGCCTGCGGTTCGACCTCGACCACGGACGTCACACGTTCCGCATCGGCGGTTTCGTCCAGCCCTCGTGGCAGGCGTCGTTCCAGCCGACGGTCGAGGACTCGGAGCTCGAGAACGTGCTCGCTGCGAAGCGCAGCCAGTTCCTGATCGACGGATCGCTCGAGAACGACCGCATCCTCTTCGAGCTGCTGACCGACTTCAGCCTCCGCCAGCCGCTCCTCAACGCCTGGGCTGGTTACCGCTTCGGCGACGTGCTCACCGTCTCCGTCGGTCAGAAGCCGAATCTCGTCAACCTTCGCGAGATGACCTACAACGAGGGCTACCTCTCCTTCCCCGAGCGTAGCGTGGTGAGTCGGACGTTCTCGGAAACTGGCCGGGAGTTCGGGCTCTTTCTGGACTTCGAGGCGCCTCTCGGGAGTGCCCTGCTCCGACCGTCGTTGGCCATCACCTCGGGGGACGGACGCAACTCCTTCGGGCAGGACTCCCGGGACGTCGATCAAGGTGGCTTCAAGTACGGGGGTCGGATCGACCTGCTCCCGCTCGGCGACTTCGCCGAGGGCAACCGGGGCACCGCCACCGATCTGGCCCGCGAGTCGAGCCCCAAGCTCGTGATCGGCGGGGCCGTCAGCTTCAACGACGGCGCCAGCGGGCGCAACGGCGAAGGCCACGAGGAGTTCGAGATCTTCGCCGCCAACCCGAACCCGCGCGACGGTGACCCCGAGTTCGTGAGGCAGTACCCCGACTACACCAAGATCAACGCCGACCTCGTGTTCAAGTGGCGCGGGCTGTCCGTCCTCGGCGAGTTCGTGACCACCTCGGCCTCGGGCCTGCAGGGGACCTTCACCGACCCTGTCGGCGGCAACCCCCTGTTCACCGGGCAGATCAGCGAGTTCCTGGTGCTCGGCACCGGAGTCAACGCGCAGCTCGGCTACTACTTCGACTTCGGGCTCGGCATCGACGCTCGCTACTCGTTGCTGATCGACGACTTCTCGGACTTCGCCGACTCCCAGCTCCAGGACACCACCGTGGTGGGGGGCGTGCTCACCGCCTTCGCGAAGGAGCACGACCTGAAGGTCCAGCTCGCCGGCTCCACGGTCCAGATCCCGGGTGACGATCTGGTCGTCGTGGGAGAGCTGCTCGCCCACCTGCGCTTCTGAGGCATCCGTGCGGCGTTCGGTCGCGGTCCCTACGCGTCAGAGGCCGAGCCGCTCCGCGAACTCGGCGGCTGCCGCGGGCGCCATGCCTGCGCCCGAGTGGGCCACGCCGGGCACGATCTGGCGGGTCCACGCGTAGTCTTCGCCGGCACTCGCAGCGAGCACGGCCCCCGTCTCGACGAACCACGCCCCGCGCTCGAACCGGTTGCTCCCCTGGGCGTCGGCCTCGGCGGTGTGGCGGAGCCCGGCCGAGTTCGGGTTCGTGTCCCGGTCGCCGCTGTGAATCACGAGATCGCGCCCAAAGAAGCTCGGGTCGCCGCCCTCGATGGGCGACGCCCCCAGGCCGTAGGGGAACTCCGTGGCGTCGTCGGGGGCCGTGTACCAACCCGCGTTCGCCGCCACGACGGTGCCGTAGCGCCCGTCGGGAACGAAGAGCACGAAGCGGTGGGCGAACTGGGCGCCCGCCGAGTGGCCGAACACCTGGTACTCGTCGACCTCGGTGGGGGTCTTCGACACGATGTCGTCGAACAGGGGCTCGATCACCGAGTAGGACCACTCCTCGGCCGGACGCTCCGTGCCGGGGATCGGGCTCTCCCCGTCGATGAAGACGTTGCCGAGAGCGTAGCCGTTGCTTCCGCCATAGAACGCGTCGCGGAACTGGGGCGCGGCCACGATGTAGCCATACTCGTCGGCGAGCTCGATCCAGTCGTCGCGATAGGTGTCGGCGTCCCGGCCCTGGCCGTGGAGCACGATCACGACCGGGCTGGCGGGGTTCGCATCCGCCGGAACGTGGAAGAACACGCGCAGCGGCTTGTTGGAGAGCGGCTCGTAGTCGTCGTACTCGTAGTCGCCCGTGCCTGCGATCTGCTCGACCTCGGGCAGAGGCTCCGAGCGGTTCACGTCGCACGCGAGCGCGGCGAGGAAGATCAGCGTCATGGCTGCGACGGTAGCACAACTCGGGGTACGCTGGCCGGCGATGACGACTCCCTTCGACTCCCTGATCTTCGGCGACCTGTACAACCCCGAGGATCTGCAGGCGATCTGGTCGGACCGAGGTCTCGTCGCGAGCTGGCTCGAGGTCGAGGTCGCGCTGGCTCGGGTCCAGGGGGAGCTGGGGCTCGTTCCCGCCGAGGCCGTCCGTGCGATCGAGGACGTCGCCCGACCCGACCAGATCGACCTCTCCGCCCTCGGGGCCGCGACGAAGCGGAACGGCATGCCGATCAAGCCGCTCGTCGACCAGCTCGGCGCCCGAGGCGGTGATCTGGTCAAGCGCTGGCTGCACTGGGGCGCCACGACCCAGGACATCCTCGACACCGGTCTCGCGCTCCGGCTGAAGTCCACGGTGGGTCGCATCGACGCCCGGCTCGTCACCCTGCTCGAGCGGCTCGCCACCATGGCCGACCGACACCGCCGCACGGTGATGGTCGCCCGCACCAACAGCCAGGACGCGGCTCCCACCACCTGGGGTCTGCACGTCACCACCTACGCGACCGAGCTCGTCCGTCACCGGACCCGAATCGCCGAGCTGGGTCCGCGGCTCACGATGGGGCTGTACGGCGGGGCGGTGGGCACGCTCGCCTCCGCCGGTCCGAGGGGCCTCGAGATCCGCGACCGACTGCTCGACCGGCTCGGCCTCACCCGTCCGCCCGGGGTGCTGAACGCGAGTCTCGACCACGTCGCGGAGTGGATCGTCGTGCTGGGCCTCGTCCACGGCACCCTGACTCGGCTGGCCAACGACGTCGAGACGATGGGACGCACCGCCACCGGAGAGCTCCGCGAGGGCGAAGGCCCGGGTCCGTCGTCGACGATGCCCCACAAGACCAATCCCCGCGCGGCGAACGCCATCCGGACCCTCGGTCGACTGGGGTTCTCCCTTGCCGCGTCCGCCTACCACCTCCTCGACCAGGTGGACGTGCGATCCGCGTCGCTGCGGAGCGTGTCGTGGACGGTGGTTCCCGAGGCCTGCCTCGTGGCCGGCGCTGCGCTCGACCGGGCCATCGGGCTCGTGACCCACCTGCAGGTCGACCCCGTGCGCATGCGAGCCAGCTTCGACCACGCCCGGGGATTCGTGCTCAGCGAGTCGGTGATGATGACGCTGGCCGCCCGGATCGGTCGGGCGCAGGGCTACGCGCTCGTCAAGCAGGCCCTGGCCCGCGCCCCCGAGGGGGGTTCCCTGCAGGACACGCTGCTCGCGGATGCCGAGATTCGATCCCACCTCGACGAGGCCACGATCATCGCCGCGTGCCAGCCCGAGGCTGCACTCGGCGCGACGGAAAGCCTGATCGACGAAGCGCTCGATGCGGTACGGGCCAGCCTCGAGCGTCAGTGACCCTCGACGTCTCCGAGGATGCCCCGCGCCACCAGGAGCACGGCACGACGGAGCTCGCGCTGAAAGGCAGGCTTGCTCCGATCTCCCAGCGTGGTCCCCCGGTCGGCCGCCGACCCCGAGAGCGGCCAGGCCCCGATGATGAAGCTCACGACGTGTCGGAGCAGATCGACGTGGCGCGCCTCCCCGAGCTCGGGCACCGCCCGGTGCATCGCGGAGACCAGCCGCTCCCGCAGCTCGAGGACGTCTCGGGTGAGCGGGTCGTCCGGGCCTGCAGACTGGGCCGTGTCGAGCAGTCCGGGTAGCACGCTCACGAGATGACAGAGCACGGGACGGGGTGCCGTGGCCTCGTCCAGGATCGCGGCGAGGTGCTCCAGGCGTTCGGCGAGGCCGCCGTCGACGAGCGCGAGGCGCTCCACCACTTCGTCGACGAGGTCCGCCGCCTCCTCGGTGAGGATGCCGAGGAGAATCGACTCCCGGCTGTCGAAGTACCGGTAGACGTTCGACCGGGCCATGCCCGCGAGATTGGCGACGTCGGCCAGGGAGAGCTCACCCGAGTGCTGCGCGCCCGCCAGGAACGCCCGTGCCGCCTCGAGGATGCGGTTGCGCTGCTGTGCCTTCTGCTCGGGCCGGCGGGCGCGCTTGAAGGTCCGGCCCATGGCGTCACCATGCCACGAGCGGATCGGCCTTGCAATCCTGGACTGGCCGGGGCGAGCCGTGCTATGTCTCGCGTCGCGCCGACGCCCGCGGGCAGGAGGTGGGATGCTGCTCTGGATTTCGCTCGCCAGCTGTACCTTTCCCGTGCTCGACTGCACCTCCGACGCCGAGTGTGTCGAGGCCTTCGGCAGTAACGAGTGGACCTGCCAACCCAACGGCCGCTGCCTCGGGCCCGACGACACGGGAGCCGAGGACCCGATCATTCCTCTGCTCACCATCAACGAGGTCCTCTACGACCCGTCCAACGAAGACCCGAAGAAGGTGGGCGACCCCCTTCCCGGTGACGCAAATGGTGACGGAAAGTACGCGCTGGACGACGACGAGTTCGTCGAGCTCGTCAACGTGTCCGGCGGTGTGGTGGACATCACCGGGTACGCGCTGTGGGACGACGAAGCCTGGGAGCTCGGCGAGCCCCGACACGAGTTTCCCCCCAACACGCTGCTCCAGCCCGGCGGGGCGATCGTGGTGTTCGGGGGAGGTACGCCCACGGGGACCTTCGGCGACGCCACCGTGCAGCTCGCCACCGGCGGCCAGCTGCGACTGAACAACATCGGTGACACCCTGCGGGTCACTCGCGCCGAGGACGACCGGGTGACGCTCACCTTCGAGATCGAGCCCCGGTCCGACAACCCGAACGAGTCCTACACCCGCAACCCCGACATCACCGGGGTCTTCCAGCAGCACGGCGACAGCACGCCGCTCCTCTTCTCGCCCGGAACCCGCGTCGACGGAACGCCGTTCCGGTAGCTCAGAAGTTCCAGCTGACCTCGACGCTGGCCCCCGGATTGTCGCCGCCCGCGACGAGCAGCGTCACCCCCGAGACGAGCCCTGCGCCGCCCACGCCGAGCGCCACGAGCGAGAGCGTGCCGAGCTGCTCGAACTGTCGAGCATCGTCGTCGGCCGAGCTGGGGCAAAGCTGGCCATCCTGGAAGTCACGGCACGCCCGGTTGGCGTTCCCACGGGCCCCGAGCGCGATGCCCCCGAGCACGGCACCGGTCACCGCCAACGCACCGCCGGTCACGGTGAGCACCGTGCCCCCGACGGAGCGCCCTCTGGAGGGAGGGCTGCCTGGGGCGGGCTCGGGAGGCGGCAGGACCGCCGCCTCGTTGCGGGCCCGTAGCTCGAGGGTCGACGCCTTGCGGGCGAGCCGATCGTGCTCTTCGGGCGAAACGTCGGCGATCGCCCGGTAGCGGTTGAGGGTCTCGAGGGCCTGGGCCGTGTTTCCGAGGCGCTCGTAGGCGTTGGAGAGGTTGTAGAGCAGCGCAGGCCGCCGGCTGATGTCGTAGCAGGCCTGCCAGGCCTCGATGGCCGCCTCGTACGAGCCCTCGTCGTACAGACGCTTGCCGTTCTCGAAGAGGACGCGCGCCCGCTCGAGGTCGGCCTCGCTGGACGGCTCCGCCGGTACGTCGGCAGGCTGGGCGAAAACGACGTCGAGCGCCAAGAGGGCGCCAAGGAACCACATGGGTCACTCCCCGGTTGCGAATGGGTCGATGATCTCTTCGGTCTCGTCGATTCGCCAGGCCTCGTCTGGATCCTCGGCCGTCGGCGCGGGCTCGGGCGCCGGAGCGGGGGCATCACGACGCTCGAGCTCGGGCTCGGGCACCTCGTCGAAGCGAGGCCGGAGCTCCTCCTCGACGCCAGCGGCTTCCTCTTCGGCCTCCGACACGACCGCTTCGGGCGGCGCGGGCTCGGGCTCGGGCGGGGGGGCGCGCACCGGAGCGGGCGGAGGTGGCTCCGGCAGCGCGACCGGCGGAGCCGCGGCCTCGGTCGGGGTCACCGTGGCGGGCGCGACGGGCGCTGCGCGCCCGGCTGCAGGGTCGCGCGGCTCGGTCTGGTAGAGGTACACGACCGCGAACAGCGCCAACGCCAACGCCAACGTCGCGAACAGGGAGCTTCCGGCCACCATCACCCACAGGGAGCGCTCCGAGGTCGCCGGCTCCCCCGACGGGTAGGCGCCGACGCGATCGGCGCTTAGCGAGGGGGCCATCGCCGCGACCTCCTGCTCGACCTGGATCCAGTGGTCCTCGCGACGCGGAAACGTGTCCGTCAGCCAGGCCCGGAGCTCCCGCGGACCCACCGGAGGCGAAACTGCAGCGTCGAGTCTCTCGTGGAGCATCTCCGCGGAGCAGCGAAGCTCGGGGTCGCGGTGCAGGGCCTCGCCCACGATGACGTCGATCTCGGCCGACACCTCGGGGTTGAACTGGCTCGGCGGGGGAATGTCGCGCTCGAGCACCGCTCGCATGCGATCGGCGTCCGTGGCTCCGCCGAACAGCCGCCGAGACGTGAGCATCTCCCACAGCACGATGCCGAGCTGGAAGACATCCGACCGCGGGTCGCCGTGGGAACCCATCAGCTGCTCCGGGGCCAGGTGATCGGTCTTTCCCTTGAGGATTTCGCTTCGGGGCCCGTCTTCGTCGGGTCGTGTGGCGATCCCGAAGTCCAGCAGCTTCACCATGCCGTTGTAGCAGATGATGATGTTCGAAGGCGACACGTCGCGGTGCACGATCGGCGCGATCCGACCGTCGGGACCCCGCAGGGTGTGCGCGTAGTGGAGGGCCGCGGCCACCTGGGAGGTGACCTGGCAGGCGATGGGCACAGGGATCGACGTGCCCTGACCGTTCATCGACGACAGCACGAACGAGACGGTCTCGCCGCGCAGGTACTCCATGACGATGTACGCCGAGTCCTGCTCTCGCCCCACGTCGAGGGTGGACACGATGTTCGGATGGTTCAGCGCTGCCGCGAGCCGAGCCTCCTTGAGGAACGAGTCCGCAACTCGGTCGTCGTCGAGGACCCACCCGTGCAGGCGCTTGAACGCGACGTGCTTCTCGAAGCCTCCCGGTCCCTCCTGGACGGCCAGAAAGACCGTGGCCATGCCACCCGTGCCGATCTTCTCGCCCAGCCTGAAGGTTCCCACCGGTCCGTCCCACGTTGATTGACAAAGCGACCCACCGGGCGCATGGTCGACCGAATGCACCGGGAAAGGTGCCACTCCTGAAGTGGTTTGGCAAGCGAAGGCGCCCGAGCACCCAGGAGCAACTACTCGACGCGCTGCAGCTCGATCGCGTACACGGGCTCACCTCGCCGCTTGAACTTTCGCTGGTAGTTCGTCTCGATGTCCTCGGGCCAAGGGGCGGGGCCCGTATTGACGTCGTCGCTCCGCCCCGTCACCCGCAGCGGCAGGGCCGGCAACACCTCATCGTCGGGGCCGTGGTCGATCAGGCGCGAGGCGCGAGCCACGTTGGGCTCGAAGTCACTCTTGAGCCGAAGGTAGCCCCCCGGCTCGAGCAAGCGCACCACGTCTTCGAGAAACCACCGGCTGATCAAGCGGTTCTTCTCGTGACGCTCCTTCGGCCAGGGGTCGGGGTGGTGCACCCACAGCACGGCGATCGACGCCGGATGGAAGAGGTCGTCGAGGAACGCGGCGTGATAGCGAACGACGCGCGCATTGTCGACTCCCGCGGACCGGATCTTGCGCCCGCAGAGCACGGTGCGCTTGTAGCGAATCTCGATCCCGAGCACGTTGACGTCGGGATTGCGACGAGCCAGCTCGGTGAGGAAGAACCCGTTGCCGGACCCGATCTCGACGTGCAGGGGCGCCTCTCTCCCGAAGAGCCCTGACCAGTCACGGCCCACGCCGAACGCCTGCTCCGCGGTCAGCAGCTCGGGCCCGAACGAGCGATGACTCGTGACGTAGGGGTTGGCCTCGGGATGACGGTAATCGTCGGGTCGCCGATCCTCGAAGCGCGGCCCGCTCGTCGTGGTCTCGTCAGTCGGTCGCTGGGGCGTTGGCCTTCCAGGCGGCGCCATCGTCGTAGATCTCCTTCTTCCACACGGGCAGACGCTCCTTGAGCGCCTCGATCGCATAGCGACTCGCTTCGTAGCACTCGGCCCGGTGGGGCGTCCCGACCGCGATGACCACCGACGGCTCGCCGATGGCGACCGCGCCGGTGCGGTGCACGAGCGCGGCCCTGGCTCCCGGCCACCGCTCGGCGACCTCGCTCGCAATGGCCTCGAGCACGGGCACGGCGAGCTCGGGGTAGGCCTCGTACTCGAGGTGGGTCACGCGACGACCCTCGAAGTGATTCCGCCCTACGCCCTCGAACACGAGGACGGCGCCAAAACCATCGTCCGACACGCTCGCCCGGACGGCAGCCACGTCGATCGGCCCGTCGGTCAACCCCACCTTGCCGGTCGCCATCAACCTCCTCCCACCGGGGGCAGGAACGCGACCTCGTCGCCATCGTGGAGCACGTCGGTCGGACGGGCGTGGGCGTGGTTGCGGGCGAAGGCCACGGGCACCCGCTGCTCGGCCGGGCCCGGGAACAGGCGCTCGTACAGCGCCGCCAGGGTCTCGCCCTCGCTCACCACGACCGTCTCGGAGGGGGTGCCGCGCTTCTCGCGCAGCGCTGCGAAGTATCGGACCTCGACCTGCACAGATGCTCCACGGTGCGATGGACCTTCGTAACGAACGAGGGTTCCGGTTGACTGGGCGAGGTGGGGCGCCGTTCATACGTTGGCGTCCGTCAAGGAGCCAATCGCATGTTCCGTACTCTCTTCTCCGCCATGATTGCCGTGAGCTGCTCGTCGTCGATCGACGCGGTGGCCGGGACCTCCGCTGCCCCCCCGGTGCAGGAGGGACAGGCCGAGGCCATCTTCGCCGGAGGCTGCTTCTGGTGTATGGAGAAGCCGTTCGACGTGCTCGACGGCGTCATCTCCACGACGAGCGGCTATACGGGCGGCTCCGAGAAGCATCCGACGTACCAGCAGGTCAGCTACCACAAGACCCACCACTACGAGGCCATCCGCGTCGTCTACGATCCCCGGAAGGTCGACTACGGCCGGCTGCTCGAGGTCTTCTGGCACAACGTCGACCCCACCGACGCAGGCGGTCAGTTCTGCGACCGGGGCGACCAGTACCGCACCGGCATCTTTACCTCCGACGAGGGCGAGATCCGGAAGGCGGAGGCGTCGAAGAAGAAGGTGGCCAAGGAGATCGGCAAGCGGGTCACCACCGAGGTGCTGCCCAAGCAGACGTTCTGGGTCGCCGAGGAGTACCACCAGGACTTCTACAAGAAGAACCCGGCCCACTACACCCGGTACCGGGTCGGCTGTGGTCGCGACGCGCGGCTCCGGGAGCTCTGGGGTGACAAGGCGGGTCACTGACCTGGGTCAGCGTCCGAGCACGGAGACCCAGTCGCCGAAGAACGCGTGGTGACCCCGAATGATCCACGCACTCGCCACGGGCCGGTTGGCGGCGACCATCTCGGCATCGACCACCGCCAGACCGTCCTCGGTCACCCCGCGCAGCGCGAGCTCGACGGTGACCGGCTGGGGAGCCACCACCCCCGCCCGATAGGTCACCGACTCGGCGACCGCAAAGGTCTGCTGCGGATCGAGCCCTCGCTGGGCCAGCCACCGACACCAGGCCTCCTCCACCCAGTCGACATAGGCGGGGTGGTTGGCGTGGCCGAGGGGGTCCATCTGGCTGTGCCAGGTGTCGAAGGTGTTGCAGTAGCCGGCGTCGTCGTGACCGTGCGCCTGGATCGCGGGGACCTCGATCTCGAGGGGCTCACCGAGCGTCCCGAGCGCCGCTTTGAGTGCAGCAGAGGCCCGGACGGGTCGCAGGTCGGGCAGTCGAACGTGGACCCAGCGCTGGTCGGCTCGGAGGATGTCCCGATCCCCGGCTCGCATCCGGATCTGTCGGTTGCTGAAAATGTCTCGCTCGAAGGTGGAGATCCAGGTCTCCGCCGTCAGGGGTTCGCCAAACCGGATCTCGGCGTGGTGACGGACGGTCATGCTCCGCATCACCCATCCGATCTGCTGCTCGCGGTAGTCGCGGGGGGTGAACCCGGCCCGACTCGAGGCGAGCACCGCGATGTCCTGGAGGCTGCGCCAGATCTCGCCGGCTCGGGCGGTCTCGCGGGGCCCGAAGGCGTGCCGGGGCAGGACCAGCTCGATCTGGTGCACGGTGTCCTCCACACGAAGCTTCAGGGGCGTATCGCGTAGACGCGCCCCTGGCGCAGCGGTTCGATGGCGCTCGCGTCGACGTCGAAGTCGTCGGGGTAGTGAACGAGCCACATCCTCGCTCTGAGCGCCGCGGGGAGTGCCGCGAGACGCTCGTAGGGCGTGTGGACCCCGAGGTTGGTCTCGTGCACGAAGCGGTCGGCCTCGGCCAGCCACGCGACGAGGGAGGGATCGAACGCGGTGTCCGCGCTCCAGCCGAGCGAGGCCTCGCCATCGTCGATGCGGAGCGCGAAGGTCGGCACGTGGTGAACGGTGCGTCGAACCGCGATGTCGAAGCCTCCGAGCGACGTTGGCGAGTCCTCGGAGAGCGGAATGGGAACCGCGACGTCCTCGAAGGTCAGCGCTCGCCTCGTGCCGTCGGGGAGCAGCAGCTCGTGCATGCCCGCCCGGAGGTGGTGCGCCCACAGGTCGTGGAGCACCTGCGGATGGGCGAGGACGGGGAGCTTCCGGCGAAGCACGAAGTGCGCGTAGAACAGCAGAGGCTCGACCCCGCTGACGTGGTCGGCGTGGCAGTGGGTCACCACGAGCCCGTCGAGGTCACCGACGTCGAGGAGCCCGCCCGCGTCTGCCATGACGCGGCGGATGGGATGGGGGCAATCCACGAGCAGCGTCTGCGACTGGCTCCGAATCGCGGCGCAGGTGGAGTGGTAGCGCGCGGTGAACGCGTCGCCGACCCCCAGTGCGATCAGCTCCACGGAACCTCCACCGGGGCAGCGCGGAACGTGCTCGATCCAGATTCATCCACGATCGACCTCCGTAGACGCGATCAGGGCCTCCACGAGCCGTCTCTGGGCATCGGCCGCCGACCCGCGAGGCAGGAGTCCGGGGGCCACCGTGCCGAGCTGCCAGGCCCCCAGCACGCCGCTCACGATGGCTCCCGCGAGCGCACGGGGCGCCGCGATGCCCTGGGCCTCCAGCGTGACGGCGAGCCGACCCAGCCAGCCCTCGACGACGGCGTGCACGCGTGCCCGGAGCTCCTCGTCGTGCAAGGCCTCGGCCGCGAGCCAGCCCCACACCCGCACCCCCTCCGGGTCCGCGCCGTCGCCGAGCGCGAGTGCACCCTGCACGAAGCTCGTCACGGCGTCGGAGCCAGCGGCCGAGAGACGCTCTGCGAAGTCGTCGACGAGCCGGTCGAACAGTGCGTGAACCAGCGCCTGCTTGGAGGGAAAGTAGTAGTGGACGAGTCCCGGCGTGATCCCAGCCTCCGCCGCGATGCCCGCCACCGTGGCCCCGGCCACGCCGGCCCTCGCCACGACCGTGCGGCACGCCCGCAGCAATCGCTCTCGCTTGTCTTCGGTCACCTGCCCTCCCGCCCTGGTTGGTTAACCAACCAAGCCGGAGAGCGCCGGTCCAACTGCAAGATCTCCCGCTGGTGATCGATGTGGTGGGCAGAGGAGATCGCCCGGCCCGACCGGACACTCCACAAGCTAAGGGTGCCGCGAGGCAAGGAGGGGAGGATGGCAGTCTTCGTGCTGGCCGGCGGCGGAACCGGGGGGCACGTCTACCCGGCGCTCGCGATCGGTGACGAGCTCCGGCGACGCGGACACGAGGTGCTGTACTACGGCGATCCGGACCGGCTCGAGGGCCGGGTCGCGCCCCAGCGGGGCTACACGTTCCGCCCGGTGTACGCACTGCAGTACCCCCGGGGCGGCATCTGGGGCCGCATCCGGTTCGCGTGGGGACTGCTGCGCGCGATCCTCGCCACACGGCGCCCGCTCCGCAAGGACCGCGTCGACGCCGTGCTCGGCGTGGGGGGCTACATCAGCGCGCCGCCGGTGCTCGCGGCATGGACTCTCGGACGGGGCTCCGCGATCCACGAGGCCAACGTCGTACCCGGCCTCGCGAACCAGCTGTGCGCGAGGGTGGCCAACCTGGTCCTGCTCACCTACGAGCGCACCCGCGATCGGATGCCGGGCCGGGCGCCCAAGCACCTCGTGGGAGTGCCCATCAACCCCGCCATCCGCGAAGGGGACCGCGGGACCGCCGCCGCGAAGTACGGGCTCGACGCCGAGGTCCCCACCGTGCTCCTCGTGGGCGGGTCGCTCGGCGCCGAGCGGATCAACGAGCTCGCCCTCGCCCTGGCCCGCCTCGAGCCACGGTCGTTTCAGGTGCTGCACCTGTGCGGTCGGCGCTACCACACGCAGGTCTCCGAGGCCCTCGGCACCCCACCGATGGGCGTCACGCTCGTCGACTACGAGGACCGGATGGCCGACGCCTACGCCATGGCGGACCTCGTGGTCGCGCGGGCGGGCTCGTCCACCCTCGGCGAGCTCGCGGCGGTCGCGAAACCGAGCATCCTCGTTCCGAGCCCCAACGTCACCGAGAACCACCAGGAGGAGAACGCGCGGGGGCTCGAGGAGGTCGGTGCTGCGGAGGTACTCGTGGAGCACGGCTGGGACCTCGACCGAGCCGTGGAGAAGGTCGCGTCCACGGTGCTGGACGGCGAGAGGCTCGTCGCGATGAGCGAGGCCGCGGGCAGTCAGGCGCGGCTCGACGCCGCCGAACGCGCGGCCGACCTCGTGGAGGGGCTCGTCAAGGTGTCGTGACGTCGCGGTACACGCGGCGAAACTCGCGAGCGTCCACCCCCGCCCCGTCGATGCGGACCACGACCGCGGCCTCGCCGGCCTCGGTGATCGGCAGGAAGGTCTCCACCATGGACGCCCCCGCCACGCGGCGCTCGAGCACGAGGCTGGACCCGCGGTTCGCACGAATGCGGACCTTGCTGTCGCCCCACTTGACCTTCGTCCACTTCTTGCCGAACAGCAGCGACACCGGCTCCTCACCGGCCCAGGTGACCTCGACGCCGTCGGTGACGGAGTCGATCTCGATCCGGCCCGAGCGAGAGAGCAGGTGGGTCAGCGCATCGACGAGTCGCTGCCGGTCGTCGATCCGGGTCTGCTGACCCGACGCCGGGTCGGGCGAGTAGGAGGCCGCGAGCCCGCCCGCCGACGTGGGCGCGCGCTGGACGAGCTGCTCGATGACTCGTGGTCCCTCGTCGCTCTGGGTCGGATCGAGCGCCCAGTCCCCGGACCACGGCAAGTCGGCCGCCAACGCCGCTGCCATCCACCACCACACGCTCATCGCTCCTCCGGCACAACCAGGTCACGGGGATCCGAGAACATGGCTCCGTCGTCGGGAACCACGAGATCCGTGGGATCGTCGAGCGTTCGCTCCGACGAGGTCCCGGACTCCACCGGCCGCCCCGTATCCACGGTGTCCGCGGTGGGCTCGCCTGGCAGCACCGTCTGCTCGGTGAAGGGGGGCGCCCCGGTGTCGCCGGTCAGGCCGGTGAAGCCGGTGAGACCCGTGAAATCCGTCCCCGCCGCGCCGACGGGGGACGGCGGGGCCGCGGTGTCGTCGGGGTCCGCGTTTCGCCAGGGCAACGGCTCGAAGAAGCCCGTGTCGCCGGTGGGCCAACCCGTGTGCCCCGTCATGGCGGTGGGTGCGGTCTCGGCCGGCGCGTCGCGCGTCCGGTCGGGCCAGGGCACGTCCCAGTCGACCTCGCGACCCACGAGCTCCCACCCCGTGTCGAGAGGATCGAGGAATCCGGAGGGGAGAAGCGCCCAGGCCTGGGTCGGGGGCCGGCATCCCCAGTGGACGGGGGGCTCCGTGCCGAGCGGCGCGTAGAACAGCCGGGGCTGGGCACAGTCGGCCACGTCGCTCGAGCCGCAGGCGGTCACGAGGAGGAGGAACCCAGGCATCACGGTGGATACGCCGCGATCCGCTGCTCGAGGCGGCGGGCGAGCCCCGCATCGGCCGCACCCAGCGCATCGAGGATGCGCTGGGCCTCCGTACGGTAGGCCGCGATTCGCTCGGGGTTCCAGTGTGGGGGTGGTGGACCGAGATTGCAGATGCGATCCGCGAGCTTGACCGCCGCGACCTCGCGAGGTTGCTCGAGGATTCGGCGCAGGCTGTCCGGCATCTGGTCGGGCTTGGGCAGCCGCTCGTCCTTGGTGAGCGCGAGCACGCCCGAGGCCACCGCAGGCCCGAAGGCCGCTTCGAGGTCGGCCTCGGTCGTGGCGGTGTCCTCGATCGTGTCGTGGAGCAGCGCGCACCGGGTGGCGAGGTCGACGTCGAGGTCCGCCCGCTCGCGAAGAGCGAGGTCGACCTCCATCGCGACCAAGCACAGGTGCGTGAGGTAGGGCAGTCCGTGCGGGGTGCGCTGCTCGGCGTGAGCTCGCGCCGCGAACGTCAGTACTTCGTGGTACTCGTCGGGGGTCATGCCCCCTGGATCACCCCTCGGAACCGACCCGTCCAGTCGGATGTCGGCGCGCGTTACGAACGCAGGCGGGTGATCGAGGTCGACCCCGCGAGGTAGCCATGGCGTCCGGTTCCGATTCCGATTCTGGCGACCCACCGCTCACCGGTGAGGCCTCCGACCCCGGCGCGGAGCCCCGGCTCGACGAGCCCCGGAGCGCCGCGGACCGGTTGATGCGGTTCGCCCGAAGGCTCCTCGATCGGCGCGAGCTCGCCGAGGACACGAAAGAGCTGATCACCGCGGTCCTGACGACGTCCGACAAGGCCAAGACCGAAGCCGTGCGCATGGTCGCCCGAGAAGTGCGAAACTACCTCACCGAGCTGCGGCTCAAGGACGATCTCATGGAGCTCGCCCGCTCCCACTCCCTCGAGATCTCCCTCTCCATGCACCTTCGCCCCCTCCCCCCCGATCCCTCCGAAACCCCCTCCGACGAGTCGCGTGACGTCTCGACGCGCGACGAGGATCCCCCCAGCGAGTCCTGACATGCAGTACGAAGTCCCCGTCGGCGCCCTGCTGGTCGTCGCGATGGCCGGCGTCGTCGCCTACGAGCTCGGAATGCTCGACTTCACCGACCCGGTCGACGTCGCGGTTCCCCTCGACGACGCGACCGGAGTCCAGGTCGGTGCCGAGGTGACACTCTCGGGCGTGCAGGTCGGCAAGGTCGACGACGTCTACCTGGCCGGCTCCAAGGCCATCGTGAAGCTCGCCCTCGACGAGGACGCCGGAATCCGTCGGGACGTGAACGCCCGGCTGCACCTCTCCCCCTGGTCCGCACCCACGATCGAGCTCGTTCCCTCCGCTGCGGTCGAAGGAGAGCAGGCCGCCCCCTTACTCCAGGACGGCGACGTGCTGACCGTGCAGGGCGACGCGGCCCTCCACCCCGAAGACGTCTTCGTGCGGCTCGCTCGACTGGTCGAGCAGCTCGACCCCGACGATCTCGCCAACCTGTCTGCCGCGGTGCGCGAGCTGTCGGCGGATCCCGAGGCGCTCCGCCGAATCGTGACCAACCTCGACACGTCGCTGCAGCAGGCCGCGGATCTCGCACCCACGGCGGAGCGAACCCTCCGGCAGACCCAGCACACGCTGTCCGGCGTCGACGAGCAGACCGAGCGGCTGGACGAGGTGCTCCAAAAGGCGAGCCAGTGGCTCGACCGTCTGGAGAGCGACTCGAGCTCGCGCGTCGTGACGGACTGGCGGTAGGAATGTCGGATACGTTGTTTACCCGCGAAGGAGACGACATGTGGCTCGCGCTGTTGGTGTCCACACTGGGCTACGCACAGAATCCCCTTTCCTTCGGCCCGAAGGCCGAATCGCGCTGGCTGACCGAAGACGTCGAGGCCAAGCGCTTCTTCGCCTACGACGACGAAGCCAAGGGCCCCAAGCTCTTCAAGGGTGACGAGGTCGAGCTCGTCGTGGCCAGCGGCGACCGGGTGCGGGTCAAGAAGGGCAGCCGCTATGGCTGGGTGTCGGCCACCGTGCTGACCGCCGAGGCGCCCGACAACGACCTTGGCGGCAGCAACCTCAGCAACAATCCTCTGCTGGTTCCCACCACTCCCTGATCGCCCGAGGTCAGGACACGAAGAGTCCCAGCTGCTCGTGCACGACCGGGGCCTCTTCGGGACGAGCCACTCGCCGCCGACGACGCGGCCGGAGCGGGGGCAGTGGGTCCGGCGCCGCGACATCGACCGGCGAGGCGGGCCGCTCCTGGGGCGCGACCTGAACCCCCACCTTCGAGAGCCCTGCGGCGTGCAGCGCCCGGTGCGCGGCGTCGAGGGCGAGCTCCGGGAGGTTGTTGTCGTCGGAGAGGTGGGCGAGCAGCAAGTGCTGCAGCCGCTCCGATGCGCCCTGGGTCACGAGCTCCGCGGCTTGGTCGTTCGACAGGTGGCCATGGCTGCCGCCGACCCGCTGCTTGAGCGACCACGGATAGGGACCGTCGCGCAGCATGGTGCGATCGTGGTTGAACTCCACCACGGCCAGGTGGGCCTTGGCGAGCTGTTGCTCGACAAGTCGGGTGGAGCGACCGAGATCGGTGACCACGAACGCGTTCCGACCGCGGAAACCCACCAGGTAGGCGACCGGATCCAGCACGTCGTGGGGGACCCGGGTCGGGGAGACGGAGAAGGGGCCAATCCGAAACGGCGTGCCCGCCGTGACCGTGCGCACCAGCTCGGGGCGGCACCGGGGATTGAGGTTCGCCTCGGTACCACGGGTGAGGAAGAACGGTACGAGCTCGCCCTGGAGATCGAGGAGCCGCCGGGACAGGATGCGCGCCGCCCCGACGTGATCAGCGTGCTCGTGCGTCACGAGCACCGCGTCGATCCGCACGCCTTCGAGACCCACCGCCTCGAGGCGACGCAAGACCTGGCGGGTCGACAGACCGCAATCGACGAGCACGCCCCGCGATGCACTGCCCACATAGGTGCAGTTGCCACGGGAGCCGGATCCGAGCGGGGCGACGATGAGGTCGTGGTGAAAGAGAGGCAGCACGGGGGTCGGGGGAGGGGTTGAGGGTTCCCCGAGCATAGGCCAACGCTCGCGTCACCGCGAACCAAAAGCTGTCCGGGTCAGAGTCGGTAGCCGACCGACGTCCGAAGACTCCACTGCCACGCGCCGAATCCCCGCCCGTCAGGCGCGCTCGCCGGCAGACGACCAAACACGCGATCGCCGCCCAGGGTGAAGCCCACCGACCAGTGCGCGGTCCGCTGGTAGCTGGCCTGGATCTCGGGCCCGACGATCAGGGCGGTCGCCGGGAGCCGCGCCTCGGTGGCACCAGGCACCCGGCCGACCCGGAGGTTGACCGCCGGCACCAGCACCCAGGGGTGGCCGATGCGAACGACTCGACCACCGCGAACCCCCACCGAGCCTCCGAGCTCCGTGGTCACCGCGTCGTCGCCATACCGCTGCGCCACCACCCGACCCACGATCCCCGCCGTGAACCCCCGCCAGGGGACCGACAGGGAGAGCTCGCCGGCTGCGGCCCCGAGGAGTGCGGCGTCCGGGGACCAGCCGAGGCCACCAACGGCGAGGTCGATCCCCAGCGCCCCGAAGCCGGACTCGGCTACGAAGGCATCGGCGACGACGCTCTCGTCACCAGCATCGATCGTCACGAGCTGGTCGTTGACGCGGTACTCTCCGATCGGCAGGCCCAGTGAGAACGGGAGCACCGCCCCGTCGGAGGCGAGTCGACTGCGCCACTTCTGCACATACGCCTTGAGCTCGGGGTCGAGCTGCGTGTCCGCACTCTCGAGCGTCACGGACGTGCGGGTGCCTCGCGGGCCGTCCAGGGTCAGCGTGCCGAAGGAGCTACGAAAGAACGAGTAGAGCTCCTGGGTCTGGCTGAACTCCGACGGGTCGCGGCTGAACCGACGGGCCTGGTTGGCGGCCGCCTCGGCCTCTGCGAGCTGTCCTCGCTCGTAGCGCACCTTGGCGAGAAGAAACCACGTCTCCGCGTCCTTCGACCCGATCGCGGTGCTCACCGCGAGCTCGAGCTGCTCCTGGGCGTCGGCGAAGCGCTCGCGAGACAGGAAGAAGCGGGCTTGATCGACCGCGCTGTCGAAGTCCACGGGCTCGGTCTCGGGCACCGGGGCGGCCGCGGCCGGAGAGAGGAGGAACCAGAGTCCGATCACGACAGCGTCTCCGAGGGGAGGAGGCCGGCGGCGCGTAGCAGCTCGGCCGTCACGGGGTGGGAGGGCGCGAGGCCGGCGACGACCTCCCGCGTGGCGAAGCGGTCCACCACCCGGCCGGCCGCCACGACCACCACACGGTCGCACACTCGCGCGACGGTCCGGAGATCGTGGCTCACCATGACCACCGCGGCGTGCTCGGTCGCGCGGGCGAGGACGAGATCCAGCATCTCGCGCTTGACCGCGGCATCCAGGCCAGCGGTGGGTTCGTCGACCACGAGGAGATCGGGCTTGGCGAGCAGCACTCTGGCCAGCCCCACCCGGCGCTGCTCGCCGCCCGAGAGCTGCCGAGGCAGCGCGGCGCCGCGGCCAGCAAGCCCGACCTCGGCCAGCGCGCGCTCGGCTGCCCAGCGAGGGTCGGGGTGGCGGTGAAGCTCGGCGCTCTCCGCGAGGAGCGCCCCTACGGGCACCTCGGGGTGCAGCATCGCGCGGGGGTTCTGGACGAGGAGCTGGGCACGACGGCGAGCCTCTCGCCATCGCCGGCGTCGCCATGTCGCCGTGTCCTCCCCGAACAATCGGATCTCTCCTCCGCTCTTCGGGATCAGGCCGAGCCCGCAGCGCACGAGCGTCGACTTGCCGGATCCCGAGGGGCCCACGATCGCCATCCGCTCGCCGGGACCCACCCGGAGGTCCACCCCGTCGAGCACCGTGAACGACTCACGGAACGGGAAGCGCCCCCGCTCGTAGTGCTTGGAGAGGTTGGCGAGCTCCCAGATCACGCCATCGCCCGGAGCAGCCGCCGGCCGGCGTCGGTGGTGGCAGCTCCCGCCTCGAGCTCGGACCGACTCCAGCGCTCGACGATCCGCCCGCCGTCGACGAGGACCACGCGGTCCGCGATCGCGTGCACCAGAGACAGGTCGTGGGTCACCACGATGACCCCCATGCCTCGCTCGGCGAGCCCGCGAAAGTGACCGGCGAGCTGGAGCTGAACCGCCGCATCGAGCCCCGTCATCGGCTCGTCGGCCACCACGAAGCGACTGCCTCTGGCGAGCAGCTGGGCGATGGCGACCCGCTGTGCCATCCCGCCGGACAGCTCGTGAGGATAGCGCTCGACCACGAGCTGGCGATCGACCTCCGGGAACCCCGCGAGCGCGAGCCAGGGGACCGGGTCCTCCGGGTGACCCCCGAGCCTCGCCGACTGGCTGACCTGGGGTCCGACCCGCTGCAGCGGGTCCAGCGCCGCGCCAGCGTGCTGCTGGAGGTACCCCACCACGGCCCCGCGCACGCCCTGGAACGCGCGGTCGCGGGCACGTCGACTCCCGCGCACCGCATCGCCCCAGTACGGACGGTGTCGCACGCCGTCGACCACGATGGTGAGGTCGGCCCGAACCACCCCGGGCCGCAGGTCCACCAGCCCGAGCAAGGACCGGCAGGTCAGCGTCTTGCCCGAGCCGCTCGCCCCGACCACCGCGAGCAGCTCACCCGCCACGCAGCGCAGGGCGACCGCATCCACGAGCACCTGGTCGCCGGCCTCGATGCGCAGATCCCGCAGCTCGATCAGGTCAGCCATGGTCGGCCTCCGCGAACGCGCTTCCCGCGGCCACGGTGGCCGCGACGGTGGCCCAGATCGCGAGCGCAGGCGCGACGACCGACAGCGACAGCGTTCGTCCCCAGTCGAAGACCAGCATGTTGCCCCAGGAGGGCTGGGGCTCGGGGACCCCGAATCCGCCGAGGTAGGACAGCGTGCACTCGAGGACCACGAACTGGCCAAAGGTCGCGAGGCCCTGACGCAGGATCGCCGGCCCCGCGCCCGCGCCGACCAGGTGAGCGAGGAGCAGCCGGAGCCGAGGCACCCCGTGGGCCTCGGCCGCGAGCACGAACTCCGCCCGCCGCAGCGCCTCCACACGGTCGTGGACGGTCTGAGCGACCGCCGGAGCGGCCGCGATGCCCGCCGACGTGGCCAGCTGCCAGGTGCCCGCTCCATAGATGGTGCAGAACAGGAGCACGAACACCAGGGCGGGCACGCTCGCCACCGAGCCGAGCGCGAAGCGGACCACGCTCCCCACCGAGCCGCCCACGAAGCCGCCCAGCGCACCGAGGGGTACCCCGATCGCCAACGTGAGGGCGACCGCTGCCGTCCCCGGGATCACGAACGCGCGAGAGGCGAGCAGCCAGCGGAAGTAGACGTCGCGCCCGAGGTGGTCCGTCCCCATGAGGTGTTCGGCGCTGGGGGGGAGGTCTCGGGACAGCGCGTCGACGTCGGCGCCGACTGGATAGCCCGCGAGCGGGGAGACCAGGGCGGCCAATCCGACCAGCGCGAGCACGGCGAAGCCGGCCATCGCGGTGTGCGAGACCCGGCCGAGCCGGGCCCGGAGGGCGGCCAGAACCAGCGCGACCGAGGTCACGCTTCCTCCCGGAGGCGCGGGTCGACAGTCGCGCGCACGACCTCGGCCACGAGCTTCACGCTCGAGACGAACGCCGCCGACAACAAGGCGATGACCAAGGCAAGGTCGTAGTCGCGCAAGAGCGCGGCATCCCAGAGGACGGCTCCCACCCCGTTGAGCAGCAGGACCTTCTCGGCGATCACCACCCCGCCCACCACGAAGGCGACCCGCTCCGCCGCAGTGGCCGCGAGCTCGGGAACGAGGTTCCGCCAGACGTGCGGCCACAGCGGCGCCCCTCGAGCGCGCGCAGCGTCGATGTAGGGGCTCGCCTCGATGCGGGCGAGCGCGTCGTGGACCTGGGCGTGGGTCTCGGCGAGCGTGCCGGAGGCTACCGCGAGGAGCACGATCGCGATGCTCGTGCGCAGGGTCGACGGCTGGTCGGGGAGCGCGAACCACGACGGTCGCGCGATGATCCCCTCCTGCACGAGCGCGAAGGTCGACTCGTTGAGGAACGTCACGAGCCCGTGGGCGAACAGGAACAGCGGAACGATGCTCACGACCTGGACGGCGATGCGGACGTGCCGCTGACCGCGGGCGGTCAGGAAGGCCAGACCCGTGCCCGCCGCCAGGGCGAGACCGAGCCCCGCCATCGCGAGCGCCACCGAGCCCGTCGCGGGCCCCGCGATGACGTCCCACACGCGGGCGCCAGGTCGGTACGACAGCGACATCCCGAAGTCCAGGCTCAGCAGCCGCCCGGCAAACGTGAAGAAGCGCACGATGGCTGGCTGATCGAGGCCCCACTCCTCCTCGAGCTGGGGACGCAGCTCCGCGCCGTTGGGAATCAGATCGATCGGGTCGCCGGGCGCGGTCACGAGCAACGCGAGGACGAACGCCATCGCCCCGCCGAGCGTCGCCACGAACTGCAGGACCCGCCGCAGCACGGCGACCCCGAGGCTCAGCGCGCGAGCTTCCAATCGGAGGCCCAGGTGAAGAAGTAGAACGGATGGATGGTGACGGAGCGGACGCGCGTCGACATCGCGGCGTAGCTGTCGAGCGTCCACAGGAAGGCCATGGGGTGGCCCGACGCGATCTGGCGGTGGGCCTGCCGCATCAGCGCCTTCTTCCGCTGCGGGTCAGAGGTGCCGCGAGCCTGCTCGAGAAGCTTGTCGGTCGTGGGGTCGCCGTAGCCCGTGAAGTTGCGCGACCCCCGAGAGTGGAACTGCTCGAAGATGTCCTCGCTGCGGTCGAACGACCACTGGGAGAGCAGCACGTCGAAGTCCTGGTTGCCCCAGATGCGCGCCCGATAGTCGGCCATGCCGAGGAACTCTGGCTCGACCTTCACGCCCTGGTTCTGAAGCTGCGACTGGACGTTGATGACCACGTCCTGCGCGGCCTCGAGGTTGGACAAGGTGACGAGCCTGACGACGAACGGCTTGCCGTTCGGCATGGTCCAGGTCTCGCCGTCGAACGCGAAGCCCGCCTCCTTCAGGAGGTTGGCGGCCCCTTCGGGGTCGTGAGGCAGCGGCGCGACGTCGTGGTTGTAGAACGGAGAGCTCGTGACGAACGGACCGCTGACCCGGTCGCCGGTGCCGATCGGCTTCAGCAGCTTGTCGACGTCCATCATGAGGGACAGCGCCTTGCGGACACGCACGTCGCCGAGCGGAGCGCGCCGCTCGTTGTAGCCGAAGTACCACCACGAGTTGGTCTGGTAGGGGTGGAGCTCGACCTTGCGGTCGTTCTGGAGCGTCGCGAGGTCGCGCGGAAGCACCCGGACCAGCGCCTCGAGCGACTCGTACACGAGGAGCTTGGCCTGGTAGTTCTTGTCCGAGACCTCCCGCATCACCATCTCGTCGATGTTCGCCGCGTCCCAGCGCTTCGTGTGGCGGAGCAACGTGATCGAGTTGTCCTCGTTGAACGACTCGACCTTGAAGGGTCCGGTCCCGATCGGCCGACTCCGGAAGGGGTCGCTGCGCTTCACGGTGGTCGACGCGAACACGTGGGCGGGCAGGATCTTGAAGTGGAGCTTGTCCTGCGGGGCGTACTCGGGCTTCTCGAAGGTGAGCTTCACCTCGTTCGGTGACAGGACCTCGGCCTTCTTGATCCAGGCGACACGACCCTTCTCGCTCGAGGCCGTTCCGTCGTCGCGGTAGGCGTCGATCGAGAAGACCACGTCCTGCGCCGTCAGCGGTTGTCCGTCGTGCCAGGCGATGTCGGACCGGAGTGCGACCGTCATCGACATGCGATCCGGAGCGAGCTCGGCCGAGGCGGCAAGCCGCGGGACCGAGCGGAGTTCCTTGTCGTCGGAGAACAGGCCGTCGAAGACCAGCTCGTCGATTCGAGCCTCGCTCATCGTGGTCGCGAACAGCGGATTGACGATGGCGGGAGCTCGATCCTCGGCGTAGCGCATGGGGCCGCCGTGCGCAGCGTCGCCGAGAACGAGTGACAACCCAAGCTGGATGACGAACGCAATCACGGATTCTCCTTGCTGTCGCCGCGCCGATCGAGTCCCTGGAGGACCGCCCAGTCGCCCAACGTCTCGCGTGTACCCTCGAGCCAGGGGTAGGCCTCGACGAGAGGCTGCACCGCGTCCATCGCCTCGCGCGTTCGCCCGAGCCGCAGGTGGGCCTCGGCGAGCAGCGCGTAGAGAGCGGGCGCGTTGGCGGGTCCGAGCCCCTCGCTCGGGTCGCGGGCCTGTTCGAGGAGGGCCCAGGCCTGGCCGAACCGGCCCTGTCGCATCGCCTCGCGCGCCTGCACGATGACGACCTCCTGGCGCAACCGCGAGACCAGCCCCAGATCGACGAGCAACGCCCTGCCGTCGTCGTCGGCGGTGCGGGTCAGTCGGTCGGCCCAGTGATCGAGCGCCCCGTCCAGCCGCCGGAGCCAGTCGCGAGCCGCGTCGATCTCGTCGTTGTCGTCACCTTCGTCACCTTCGTCGGGCGGCAGGTGCCCGAGCCTGGCGAGGAGCGTACTCCGGGTACCGAGCGCGAGCAGGCGCTCGGCATCGGTCCGGTCGGGGTCGTTCACGACGAGATCGATGTCGGCGGTCGTGGGCCATGCGGCGAACAGGCGCGCTCCGAGTCCCGCCTCCGAAAGCGTATCCGCGCCGCCCAAGGACGTGGCCGTGGAGCTCGCGTCGGCCAGGTGACGCGTCGCGAGGGTCGCCGCCACGCAGGGGTCCCAGAACTCGCGCCGGAAGTCGCCGGCCTGCTCGACGATCAGAGGCTCGGCGGCGGCGTCCACCAGATCGGCTGCCGGTCGTTCTCCCGACCGCACCGCGGCGTGCAGTGCGAGGCGCCGCCCGACCGGCGTGTCGCTCGCTGGTGCGTCGAACGGGTCACCGCCCGCCGCCAGATGACGAGCCACCCGAAGGTCCGGACCCTCGGTTACCGCCGTGGCCCACGCGGTCGGGTCCTCTCCCGAGCAGGAGGCGCCCAGTGCGGCGACCAGCGGGGCTGAAGGGCCCTCCGGGAGCGACCCTCGCGCCTTCCACGCGGTGAAGAGCTCGCGCGTACCGAAGCCGATGACTCGGGCCACGTCGTGGTCGAGGGTGGTCAGCGCCAGCTCGGCCCGAAAGCGCCCCACGGGCAGGCCCGCGAAGGCCCGACGTGCGGCAACGTAGTCGTGGCCGTGCAGGGCTACCCACCCGTCGCGCCCCTCGTTCACGAGCTCGCCGAAGCTCGCCGGGTTCCGAACCACTTCGGCAACCCAGCCGAGCGCCTCGACGGGCACATCGGCCTCGACGTCGGGCGCCGCCGAACGACAGCCCCCGAGGCCCCCGATGACGAACCACGCGAGCATCGCGGGACTCACTGCCACTCGAAGGTCGCCCCGGTGGACGTGGCCGCGTCCGAGTTGGCGGCAGGATCGAGGTTCTCGGGGAGGTCCTGCACCGCGATGGTCTCTTCGACCAGCGTGATCGGCGCGACCGTCATCTCGCCCTTGCGGAAGTAGATGTCGGTGTCGTGGAGGTGGAAGCCCGGCTTGAACACCTCGATGGCGTACTCGGCGCGCTTGGCGAGCTTGGTGCGGCGGTCGCTCCCCTCGGGTCGTAGGTAGTCGATCCGGAACGTGCCTCGACGGTCAGTCATCAACGAGACTTCGTAGGTGGCCTTCTTCTTGTTCGTCACCGAGACCGAGACGACCGCCCGGGGCACGGGATCGCCGTTGCGGTCGACGACCGTACCCACGAGGGCGTGCTTGCCGGCGAGCGCGGTCGTAGCGAGCAGCAGGAAGGTGGTCATTGCAGGCGCTCCTCGAGCTCGCGGAGGCGCTTCAGCTGAAGCTCGGCCCGCGCGGCCATCTCGTCTCGTCCCTTGCTGTTGGCGTGCCTCTGGTACTTCTCCCAGCCGAGGATGGCTCCCCGCAGGAGCTCCAGGTCACGGCCCTCGGATTCGTAGAAGAGGCCCGTGTGAGCGAGGGCCTCGATCTCGTAGATCAAGGCCTTGCGCGAGAAGACGAGCGAGGAGGGAAGGCGAGCCCAGTGGAGGTCGGCATCACGGGCTCGCTCGAGAGCCTGGGCGTACTGCCGCTGCTCGATCGCGTCCTGGGCGTGCTCGACGAGGAGGACGGGGTTGTACTGGTTCTCCTTCTTGGACATCAGCAGGCCGAGGTGTCCTCGACGCTCCTCGACCTCTCCGCGCTGCTTGGCGTCGAGGTAGAGCAGCGTGCGCGCCCGCGTGAACTGCGGGTCGTCGACCTCGACCTCCACGAGTCGCTTGGCCGGCCCCGCAGCGAGCCTTCCCTCGAACGCCGACTTGCTCCAGCGGTCCATCTCGGCGGGCGCGATCTTCGAGCCGGGAGGCGGCTCCCGAGGCTCCGGCGGAGGCGGCAGCTCAAAGGCGACGCGCGCCGGATCAGGCTCCGGCTCCGGCTCCCGACCCCGGCGTCGCCGGCGGCGGTCGGGCTCGGGCTGGACCGGGTCGATGGCTCGCTCCGTGGCGTCGTCGGTCCGCGACGGCAGGAGCGCGGGAGTCGGCTCCGGGGGCGGCGTGCGCGGCACCGGCGGGGGCTCGGGCACCGGAGCCGGCTCGGGTTCCATTTCCTGGACTGCGGCGAACGTCTCGCTGGGGTCGACCTGGGTCCGCACCGTGGCCTCGGCCTGAATCTCCGCGAGGTCCTCGAGGGGGTCCTCCTCGGGTTCGTCGGTGAGCTCCTCGGCAACCGCCGGCTCGGCCTCCATCGTCGGCTCGGGATCGAGCCCCGGATCGACCACGTCGACCAGAGGAGCGTCCTCGCCATCTCGCGCACCCAGCAGGCTCCGCGCGAACTCCGCCACCGCGGGCTGCTGAACCAGGTACACGAGGACGGCCAGGACGCCGACAGCACCGACGAATGCCGTCGCTGCGAGAACGCCGAAGACGAGCCGCCAGCTCGCACCGGGGGAGGCGTCCTCGTCCGACAGCTCATCGGAGACGACGCCGCCCTGCAAGATGTCGTCGCGGGAGATGCCCGAGGGCAGCCGGTCGAGGGGACTCCCTGGGCGCCCCAGATTGGCGGTCGGCTCCGGCAGTGGCGCAGGACGTCCTGGCGGCGGCGCCAGTCCCACCGGAGCCTCGTCGAAGGTGGCCTGACCGAGCAGGCCAGGAGGCGGCTGCACCGGGCCCGGTGATGGAGCCTCGGGCTCGCTCGGGAACGACGGCAGCGAGGGAGCGGGCGGAGCGCGGCCGAGCTCGCGCGGCGGCAGCTCGGGGAGAGGCGGGAGGGGGCTCTTGGCCTCCACCGTGTGCTCGCCGCCGCCAGACCCGGGCGCCACGAAGTCGTCGCTCGGACCCGGCGGCACCGAGTCCCCGGACAAGAAGTCCCGATCGGGTAGCCGGGCCGCCCCGGTCAGGAGGTCTGCCGTGTTGTCGTCTCCGAACTCTCCGTCGTCGAAGCCGACATCGACCCCTGCGTCGAACGTCGGGTCGTCGAACACGCGAATGCCCTCGTCGACCGACACGTTGGGCCGCCAAGCGGTGGCGGGGTCGTCGGACGACTCCTCCTCGCCTCGGGACTCCCACAGCGCGGCCGCGTGCTCGCGGGTGTCCACCTCGTCCTCGTCGACGAAGCCCTCGACATCGCCGGTGGCGAGCGGGTCACCGAGACCCTGGAGCTCGCGCGGCTCGTGCGCGATCAGGGTCTCGGGGTCGGTCGGCGGGTCGAGCTCGGCCGCCCTCCAGTCCGCGTGCGGGTTCCAGGTGTCCGGCTCGTCGCTGTCGACCTCGTGGGCCCATTCGGGCTGGTCGTCCGCGTGGGGGACCAGCGTCGCGCTCTTGCCGCGGAGCGTCGGCGGGCGAAGCGCGGTCTCCGGACGGCGGCGGTCGGCGCTCCGCCGCGTCTCGACCACGGGCCGCCCTGCATCGGCCTGACCGAAAGACACGTTGCCCCGGGTGGTCGGCGCGTCGACGGAATCCTCGGTCCCGAGGTGGGTGTCGCTCTCCTCGAACAGGAGGCGCTCGTCGTCGTCGAGCGGACGGTCCTTCTGACGGACGACATCGTCGAACGAAAGCTGGTCGCGAAGCGTCTCCAGGGTCAGCGAGGACGGGCCGATCGTGGGCTCTTCGTCTTCGTCGACCGCCATCTGAACGGGGGCCGGCTGCACCGGGGCTGGCGAACGGGGTACGCGAGCGGATGCGGGCGGCGCACGTCGCGGGGTCGGGGCCTCTGATGGCGTGGTTCCCCGACGTGGAGCCGGCGCGGACGGAGCCGGGGCGGACCGGCGGGGAGCGGGCGCCGAGGGCGCGGATCGCCGCGGAGTCGGTGCCTCGGGCGGCCCCGGGGCGCGACGGGACGTCGGAGCGGGGGTTCGCGGCGGCGAGGGGGCGCTCGCGCGAGACTGGGAGGCCGCGCCGGGATGGGTCGCGGGTCGCGCCGGAGACGGCGCCGAGCGAGTCGGAGGCGGAGCCGAACGCGTGGGACGCGATGCCATCCTCGGGGTCTCCACGAGGTCTGGCTCGGGAGCCCGTGGCGGCGGAGGGGGCGGAGGGGGCGGTGCCTCGTCGTCGAACTCGGGGAGGAACGTCTTCGGCCGTAGATCGTTCTTCTTCGGCTCGTCGGGCAGGGCACCCACGTGGGTCGGCGAGCTCTCTTCGCCGAAGTCGTCGGACAGGCGGTCGTCGTCGACGAACACGGGCCCGAAGAAGGCGCGGGAGACCTCTTCGATGTCGGCAAAGCTGAACCCCGCCATGAGGCCACGCAGGTCCTCGCGGAGGACGAAGGCCCGCTGATACCGGTGCCGCGGATTGAGCGACAGCGCCCGGAACAGCACCCGGTCGAGGCCAGGCAAGATGTCCCGCACCTCGAGGAGCTGCGTGGACACCTCGGCTCGGCGGACCTGGTGGATGATCTGCAGCGCGTCGTCGGCGCCGAACATCGGCTCGAGCGCCAGCCCTTCGTACAGGACGACGCCGAGCGAGAAGATGTCGGAGGCGGGTGACAGGCGGGGGTCGGGCTGACTCTGCTCCGGCGAGAGATAGCGGGCCGGGTCGACCATCTGGTCGTCAACGCCCGCGCCCGGGTTGGGAAGCGGGGAGCGGGTGAACCCGAAGCGGCCGAGCTGCACCCGGCCGTCCCGGTCGATGCGGACCGAGTCGGGAGAGACCGCGAGGTGGAGGATGTGCTCCTCGCCCGTGGTCGCGGCCCGCCGGCCGTGCAGCGCCTCGAGCCCGTTGCAGACCTGGGTGGCGATGTTCAGGAACACGTTGTGCGGCATCGAGAGCTTCTCTCGCGCCGAGCGTCGAATGACGGTCCGCAGGGAGACCGTCTCGGACCACTCCTCGATGACCCACAGGTCGTCGCCGGCGGACGTCACGTCGAGGACGGGAACCAGCGTGGGGTGTCGGACCGTCATCAGGTCGCGTCCCCGAGACTCGATGAACGCACGATTGGCCGGATCACGGGAGACGAAGCGGGGGACGCGCCGGGCGACGACCTGCTTGCCAGCGGGTTCCTCGAGCTCCGCGAGGTACGCTTCGCCGCCCAGGCCTCCGTCCAGGCGTCGCATCAGCGTGAAGGAACCGACCTTTTTGGGGAGAAGCATCGTTTCTCTCGAAGGCCCGGGGGGAGGGGGCGACAGTAGTCGAAGGGACGCGACGACGTCAACGTCGCAAGGCGTCCGTGAACAGCTCGTCTCGATGTTGGGCTCGTCCGGGAAGGGGCGGCGGGCAGAGCGGGACTAGCCCTCCCCCCACGCAGACGCAACACCCTCCGCACGACGTTCTCGGGGGCCCCGGAACCACTCGGAAGCGCTCGCTGCCGCCCGGGTTAAGCCACAAGGCTGCCGCGGGCGGCGCGAGTCGGTGCCGCCGCGCGAGCCTGGCTTCCCGGGAGTGTCGATGTCCGCCGCGTTCGCCCTGTTGTCCACCTCCGACAAGACCGGCCTTCCCGAGCTCGGTCGTGCCCTCGCCGAGGCGGGCTACACGCTGCTGTCGACCGGCGGCACCGCCCGGGTCCTCCGCGAGGCGGGTCTCGAGGTCGTCGACGTCGAGGATCACACCGGGGCGGTGGAGATGATGGGTGGCCGGGTGAAGACCCTGCATCCTCGCATCCATGGTGGCATTCTCGGGGATCGCTCCCGCCACGCGGAAGAGGCCGCGTCGCACGACATTCCCTGGATCGACGTGGTCGTGTGCAACCTTTACCCCTTCGAGTCCGCGGTCGCGCGTGGAGCCGCGACGGACCAGGCGATCGAGACGATCGACATCGGTGGACCGTCGATGGTCCGCGCTGCGGCGAAGAACCACGCATCCGTCACCGTGGTGGTCGACCCGGCCGACTATCCGCGCATCGCCGAGGCGCTCGCCGAGGGCGGCCCGGACCTCGAGCTGCGGCGCGCGCTCGCCCTCAAGGCATTTCAGCACACGTCCCGCTACGACGCGGTCATCGCAGGGTGGCTCACGGGCGTCACGGGCGGCGCCGAGCCCTTCCCGGCCGAGCACACCCTGGGGCTGCGGCGCCACGAGAAGCTTCGGTACGGTGAGAATCCCCATCAGGATGCCGCCTTCTACACCGACCCCGGCACGGAGGGCCGCACGCTCGCCACCCTGGTGCAGCACCAGGGCAAGCAGCTCTCCTTCAACAACCTGGCCGACCTCGACGGCGCGATTCGCGTGGTGTTCGAGCACGACGAGCCCGCCTGCGCGATCATCAAGCACGCGAACCCGGCGGGCTGCGCCGTGGCCCCCGACCTGGCGACCGCCTTCGACGACGCCCTCGCGGGCGACCCGGTATCGGCCTTCGGCGGAATCGTCGCCTTCAACCGCCGGGTCGACGCAGAGACGGTGCGCCACCTCCGGCAGTCCAAGACGTTCTTCGAGGTGCTCGTCGCTCCCGGCTTCGACGACGAGGCCCTCGAACGACTGAAGCCCAGGGAGAAGCTGCGCGTGATCGAGCTGCCCGGCGACTGGGCCGCTCGCGGCCCCGTGGGCCGTGACGTCCGACGGGTCCAGGGCGGCTGGCTCGTCCAGGACTGGGACGTCGGCGCCGCGTTCGGCTGGGACGTGAAGAGTCGCCGAGCCCCCACCGAGGCCGAAGACGCGGCGCTTCGCTTCGCCTGGCTCACCTGTCGCGGTGTGAAGTCGAACGCGATCGTGCTGGCTCGCCCCACCGAGAGGGGCCAGGCGCTCAACGGCGTCGGCGCAGGCCAGATGAGCCGCGTCGACTCCGTGCACCTCGCGGTGCGCAAGGCCACCCGCGAGGTCGCGGGCTCCGTGCTCGCCTCGGACGCCTTCTTCCCCTTCGCCGACGGCATCCAGGGTGCGGCGGAGGCTGGCATCACGGCCATCGTACAGCCGGGAGGCTCCATCCGCGACGACGAGGTCATCGCCGCGGCCGACGAAGCCAACATCGCGATGGTGTTCACCGGCACCCGCCACTTCCGCCACTGAGAGGTCCCCATGCGCGTCGTCCTGGTAGGCCACGGGGGCCGCGAGACCGCGCTGGCCGCGGCCTTGGCCCGCTCTCCGACGCTCACCGCGCTCCACGTCACCACCCCCCACCCCGGCTGGCCGCCCCGCGCGGAGGTCCCGGAGGACAGCCCGGAACCGCTGGTCCTCGCGCAGCGCGTGCATGCCGACCTCGTCGTGATCGGACCCGAAGCCCCTCTGGCCGACGGTCTCGCCGACCGCTGCCGCGAAGCCGGCATCGCGGCGTTCGGACCCGGCCAGGAAGCGGCCCGGCTCGAGACCAGCAAGGCGTTCACCAAGGAGGTCTGTGCGGCGGCGGGCGTTCACACGCCGGGGGCCCTGGTGGTCGACCACGACGATCCCGTGCAGCTGGCCGCCGCCCGCCGACGCTGTGACGAAGGGGACGTCGTCGTGAAGGCCGATGGCCTGGCGGCCGGCAAGGGTGTGATCGTGTGCCGTACTGCCGAGGAGGCCCATCGCGCGCTCGACGGCATGCACCAGTTCGGCGACGCCGCCCGCCGACTCGTGCTCGAGGATCGCATCGAAGGTCCCGAGGTCAGTGTCTTCGCCCTCTGCGACGGCGCCCGCGCCATGCCACTGCCCGCCGCCCACGATCACAAGGCGCTACGGGAGGGCAACCAGGGTCCGAACACCGGGGGGATGGGAGCGGTGGCGCCTTCGAGCCGCCTGACCGCGGACCAGACCGCGGAGCTGGTCGAGAAGGTCCACGCGCCCGTCATCGCGGAGCTCGCGCGCCGGGGGCATCCCTTCCGCGGCGTGCTCTACGGCGGCTTCATGCTCACCGAGCAGGGGCCGGCGTTGCTGGAGTTCAACGTGCGGTTCGGGGACCCCGAGTGCCAGCCGCTGATGACGCTGTGGGACGATGACGTTCTTCCCTGGCTGCACGGCGCCGCGGTGGGGCAACTGCCGGACCGGCCCCCGCGATTCCGTCCGGGGGTCGCGGTCTGCGTGGTCCTCGCGAGCGCCGGGTATCCGACCACCTCCACCCGGGGGGTGGCCATTCCCGAGCCGGCCCCCTCCGACGACGTCACGGTCTATCTCGCTGGCGCGACTCGGGACCCGGAGGGCGTGCTCCGAACGGCCGGCGGCCGGGTGCTCGGGGTCACTGGCACCGCCGACGACATCGAGCAGGCGCGGCGGCGCACCTACGCTGCCGTCGAGGGATGGCGCTTCGAGGGCTGCCAGTACCGCACGGACATCGGCGCACCCCACCCAAGAGACGGCTCGTGAGCACCTGGTCGGGCCGGGTCCGACGCATCGCGCGCACGAGTCCCGACGCGCTCGCGGAGGGGAGCGCTCTGCTGCCGCTGGTGCGCGGGCTCGCGGAGGACCGACTCGCGTGGGTGGCCGTGGTGGTTCGCGAAGAGCACATCGACCTCGTCGACCCTCGACCCGCGGGTCGAGAGGGGCCCGAGGTCGCGCGATTCCTTGCCGGGCTGAGCCGGTCGGTGACCTCGGCAGGGCCTGCGCGAGCGGTGGGCATCGCCGGCAATCTCCAGGTCCGCGTCGGGGTGCGGCGAGCGGGCCGGGTCACGGATCGAGGCGTGCCCGTCTCCGTGGTGTTCCTCGAGGCGCCCGACTGCGACTGGTGGATGTGGCAGCGCTTCGCCGGCTCCTCCGACGACGAGCACCCTCCGGCGGAGCAGGTACTCGCTGCCCGGCACGGCGACCCGCTGCCGGGTGGGCTCGGACGCTGGTGGTCCCTGGGCCGGCGCACGGGCGTGCGCGTCGTGTTCGGCGGCTCGGAGCAGGCGATACCGCCCGTGGCGACCTCACCGCTCATCCACTGAAGCGGACGCGGTTCAGCTGGGGGGATCGACGATCTGAGGCCACAGGGCATCCGCGCGCTTCCGACCTTGTCGGACCTGACCGCAGAACCACTGCCAGCGCTCGATGTGCTGCTTGGGGGCCGGCGCGTCGCAGACGTCGAACGCGTGATCGGCGTTGGGGGTGAAGCGCCCTCCGAGGAACCGGAACACCGAGACCAGCTGGCGATTCGCGTCGCCGTCGCCCTCGGCAGCGAGCGCCGAACGCAGGCCTGTCGCGACGCTGTCCTCTGCGGCCCCGAGAGGCGGCAGGATCGAGTTCGGAGGGAGCAGCACCAGGTGGGAGGCCAGCTCGGCCAGGCAGTGCAACAGGACGAGGTCCCGGCCGCCGTCTTCTTCGGCGAGCTCTCGGGACTTGGTCACGAAGGCCTCGGCCTGATCGCGAATCGCGGTCGACAGGCCATCGAGGATGGGACGCAGCCCGCTCGGGTCGTGAATCCGCGTGCGAGCATCGTCGTCGAAGGGCAGAGGGAGCGGGTCGTGATCGGAGCTGCCGGTGGTGAAGCGCGTGATCGGCTGCCCGCGGCCTCCCGACAAGGCCCGCCCGGCCCGCAGGGCCACCGCGAGACGAGTGAGCGGCGGAACGTCCGCGCCAAACAAGACGTCGAGCACCGCGGGGTCGGTCGACATTCCGAGCGCCTCCATGGCGCGCCGCAGATCGCGTCCGAGCTCTCGGGCCATCGGTCGCGGATCGCGAGAGAGCCGGACGAACGCCTGGGTGGCGGCGTGGTGGCCGCTGCCGCTGCGGTCGACGAAGAACCAGCCGCTGATCCCGTGCGGGTGGACGGTCACCATGACCGGGCGCCCAGGCGGGCCCGGCACCACCACGGTGGCCCCGGAGCCAGCCTCGCGGCCCACGCCACAGCTCGCGAGCACCGGAGCGTAGCAGACCGCCGGTCCCGGGATCGGCACGATGTCTTCGGGGTCGCCGATGACGGAAACGTTCATCCGATAGCCGAGCTGCCGGGCCCGGGTCAGCAACATGATCCCGGCCGTGGTCGCGCCGGGACTGCTGCCCCGCAGGAAGACCTCCACCTCACCTCCGGTCGGGGAATGCCCTCGACCGACATCCGCTAACGCTGCTTCGCCGGTCCGTCGGCCCGGCGCGCCCCGAGAGGAGGGTGCCCGACATCGTGAAGCGAGGTCGACGAGCCACGGAGAGGTCTCCGAGAACCCACGACGATCCTGGGCGGGTTCCCGAGCGCGGGAACCGCGGGGCCTTGTCGGCACCACCCAAGACACGGTAGGTGCTACAGTACCGAGATGGAGAGGGGAGGATCGTGGCGTCGGAACAGGACCGAATCGCCCAGACCCTCACCCGGGTCCTGCGTTCCCGGGAGGTCGAGCCCGATCGCCGCGGGTTCGTGACGGTAGCCGACGCAGCGCGCGCGGTGGGACATGCCCTCGACCTCGAGCTCGCCCCGAAGGAGCTCGTGCGGGTAGCTCGGCGGCACCGACGGTTCGACCTGCAGGACGGTAGGGTGAGGGCGCGCGAGAGGGCGTCGGCCCCGGACATCGTGTACCACGCCTGTACGCAAGCCCAGGTGGAGCGCTACCTCTCACAAGGCGCCGTGCGCCTGCCGGGAGGCCGGCCCGTGTTCATGTCGGACGACGAGAGCCAGGCCTGGCGAGCGGCCCACCGCATGGGCGGCGAGCCGCGAGTCCTCTACGTCGACACCGCGCGCAACCGACGCAAGAAGCTGCGACTCCAGCGCTCGAAGCGGAGCGGACTCTACCTGGCAAAGTCGCTGTCCATCCAGGACGTCCTGAACCTTCAGCCGGCGTTCGCCGAGCAACTCTCCGCCGGCGGCATCCCCGTACGACTCGGCGAAGACGGGCGACCCCGAATGGCGCTCATCCGGGTGACCCGTCGCAGCGGCGTGACCTGGGAGGTCGCCAAGGGCAAGCTCGAGCCCGGAGAGCCGCCCGAATGGGCCGGAGTCCGTGAGGTGCAGGAGGAGATGGGGATTACCTGCGATCTCACCGTGCGCTGCCTGGTCGGCCACGTTCGCTACGGGTTCATGGCCCCCGGCGGGCTGCCGCGGCTCAAGACGATCTACCTGTACCTGCTCGAGCCGTGCACCGAGATCGCGGACCCCTTCCGACCCGCCACGAGCGAGGGGATCCGCGACGTGCGTTGGTTCACGCCCGAAGAAGCGTGCCGCGTGGTCACCCACTCGAGCCTGCGCCCCATCATGAAGCGGGCCCGGGAGCTCGTCGAGCAGACCACCCGCTGAGCGTGGGGAAGCAAACCCGGCGTCAGTTGTCACGGAGCTCGACGCTGGACCCGCCGGTCTCGTCGGGGCGGTGGACCCACAAGTAGCGCGGTACCCGCTCGCGAATCGAGGGAACGTGGCTGATGAGCCCGATCACGCGGGACTCGTCACGTAGTCGTTCGATCGAGGACATCACCCGCTCGAGCGCCTCGGGATCGAGGGTGCCGAACCCTTCGTCGAGAAAGAAGAACCCGAGCGGACGGGCCGACCGCGCCTGCACCTGGGTGGAGAGCGCGAGGGCCAGCGACAGCGCGGTGAGGAACGACTCGCCACCCGAGAGCGTGTGCACGGGGCGGACCGCCCCGCCGCCGTGGTGGTCGACGATCTCGAAGCCCGTCTCCTCGTCGAGCGCGAGCGCATAGCGGCCGTCGGTGAGCGTGGCGAGATGGTCGCTCGCCCGCGTGGCGAGCTCGGTCAGGTGGTCGTTCGCGACGTACTCGACGAACCGATCGCCGCGCATGACCTGGGCGAGGACCCCGAGCTGGGTGGCCTCGCGCTCGAGCGCCTCGAGGCTCTCCTCCAGCTCGCGGACCTTGGGGATTCGCTCGACGAGCCCGCGAACCTCGCGCTGGGCCGCGACCGCCGCGTCGACGGCGGCATCGAGCTCGGCCTGGGCCTCGTCGAGCGCCCGCACCATCTTCTCGAGGGTCTCGTCGGAGATGGCCGCGGGGTCGGGGGCCGCACCGTCGTCGAGCGCAGCCAGCCGGGCCTCGAGCAACCGCTCCTTCTCGCGGTGCGCTCGCACCCTCGCCTTCGCAGCGTCGGGATCCACGATGTCGGGACCGCTGGCTGCCCAATGGTCGACGACCGCCGCGATTCGCTCGTCGAGGTCGGGGGCCTCCAGGTCGGGGGGCGAGTCGGGCCCCGCGGACCACAGGATCGACGTGCGCAGCACCTCGAACACCTCGCGACGAGCACCGAGCAGCGAGCGCTCCGCGGCATCGAGCTTGCCGCGAGCGGTCGCGACTCGGTGGTCCGCCTCGCGGTGCGACTGGCTCGCGGTCTCGACGGCTTGCTTGGCCACGAGGAGCGCGCGATCCAGGGTGTCGAGCGCCTGCTTCACCTCGGCGCGCGCCGCCGCCACGTCGAACGGAGGAGGCCCCAGGCTGGGCCGACGGGCCTCGAGAAGCGCAATGCGCTCGTCGAGCCGCAAGAGCTCCGCGTTGGCCCGGTCTCGATCAGCCCGCCGGGCATCCCGGGCCTGGGCGGCGCTCTGCCAGGCCGAATCGAGCTCGTCGAGTTCGCGCTGGAGGGCCTCGGCTTCGCGATCGCGGCTCGCGATGGCGATGAGCGCGTTGCGGACGTCGAAGAGCGTCAGCTCGCCGCGACGGGCGTGAAAGCCCTCCCAGGCGGCCTCCTCGGCCTGGCGAGCTGCCTCGAGCCGCTCCTCGGCGCTGCGGCGCGCCTCGGCGACGTCCGCCTCCCGGGCCACGGCGAGCGTGAGGGGACCACGGGCGCGCTCGACCGCCATCGCCGCGTCGTGCAGGCGCTCTCTCACCGCGGCGCGGGCGACGTCCCAGGCGTGGCGAGACGCGAGCCGGCCCCGGGCATCGACGCCGCTTCCCATCGCCTCGAAGGCCCCCAGGGCCTGCTCGGCTTCGGCCCGTGCGACCTCGACTCCGCGGTCAGCGCTCGAAAGCTCTTCGGTCGTGGCCCCCAGCGCGGCTACGGCGGCTACGTGCTGCGCTTCCGCATCATCGAGCTCGATCTCCGGCACCGGACCCTCCCGGCGGGACCCTGGAGGGGCAGGATGATCGAGGCTCCCGCAGACTGGACAGGGCCGATCCGGCTCGAGCGACCGGGCGAGATGCCGGGCCCGGCTCCGGTCGCCCGCCGCCCGGGCCTCCTGCACCCGTGCCGACGCGGCGGCGGCGGCTGCCGTCGCTGCCGCGTGTCGGTCGGCCGCCTCCGCGAGCCAGGCCCGGGCAGACCGCTCGCGCTCCTCGGCGGCTCTAAGCTGGTCTTGCAACCCGACGTGTCGGCGGAGCGCGGCGGGCTCGAGTGCCGCCACCGGCTCGGCGTCGAGCCGGGCCGCCTCGGCTTCGTGCTCCTGCACGGCTCGTTCGGCTGTCGCGAGCGCCTCTTCGGCCGCCTCGCGCACGTCGAGGGCCGCCGTCTCGCGCTCCCGCAGCTCGTCGACCGTCGCGCGGGCCTGCTCGGCCGAGGTGCGAGCACGCTCGAGCCGGTCCGCCGCTTCGGCCGTGGCCAACGCCTGCTCGCGCTCCTCGGCCCGAACGCGTCGGAGCCGGAGCTTCCTCCGGACCGCCCGACGCTTGTCCTCGAACGAGGCCAACCGGGCTTCGGCATCGTTCAGCGCCCCGTCTGCCGAGCGGATGGCGGCCTCCGACGCAACCCGGGCCTCCCGCGCCTCCGCGACCTGACGCTCGAGCTCGGCGCGCGCTTCGGCCATGGCAGCAAGGGCGTCGAGCTCCTGGGATCGCTGCATCCAAGGGGGTCGTCGGACCGCGTCTTCCCGCTCGACGGCCGACGCTGCGTCGCGGGCCGCCGCCCACTCGCGCTCGCGGTCGACGGCTGACGCCAGCGCCTCCTCGTGCTCGTGCAGGCACGTCTGGTGGTGCTCGCGGGCCCTCGTCCAGCGCTCGATCGGCGCGACCAGCGGCTCGAGTGCCCGAGCGGCCGCAAGCTGCGCCTCGAGGGCCGCGATCTCGGTGTCCGCGGCGCGGTGGGCTTCGAGCTCCCGACGTGCATCAGCGAGTCGCGCGTGCTCCTGCCGGAGTCGACGTGTCCGCTCGGATGCGTCCCGTCTGGACTCGACGACACGCTGCGCTGTCCGCCGCCGCGCCGCGGCCTGCTCGGCGACTCGCCGAGCCCGGGCCAAGCCCTCCTCGTTCGCCTCGCCGAGCCCCCGCAGCTCCCCCCGAACCGCCGCAATCGCCTGATCCGCGGCCTGCTGGCGGGCTGCGATCTGCCGCCGGAGCTTGCCGCCATAGGCGTGCAGGCGGAACACGCGTTGGAGCATCTGACGGCGCTCGCTCCCCTTCAGGTGGAGCAGCTCCAGGAACTTGCCCTGGGGCAGCACCACCGCCCGCATGAAGTCCTCGGGCCCCAGCCCTACGAGCTCCACGATGGCCTCGTTGACGTCGCGCTCCTTGTCGGCGATGACCGCGGCGCCGGTAGGCGTGTACTCGACGAGCCTCGAGAGCGTGCGCTGGGCGGTGTGGTCCTTGAGTCGGTAGGCTCGCTGCACCTCGAAGTGTTGGCGCCGCTGCGCGGAGTCGATCGAGAACTGCAGCTTCACCTCGCAGCGCTGACTGCCGAGGTTCACGAGCCCCTGCCGCGACCGCGTGTTGACCCGGTCGACGAGCCCGTAGAGCGCGAGCGTCATCGCGTCGAGCAACGTGGACTTGCCGCTCCCGATCGGCCCGAAGATGCCGAACAGCCCGTGCCTGCCGAGCTCCTCGAAGTCTACGGTGACCGGGTCACGGTAGGAGTGGAGCCCCGCGACGACCAACTTCGTGGGACGCACGGGGCGCTATCCCCCCGCCCCGACGGCCACGGGCTCGCGCTCCGCGGGCTCACCTTCGGGGACGGCAGCGAGCTCGAGGAAGAGCTCGACGAGCCCCTCGTCGGGCTCGGCCCCGGTCTGCTGACGATAGAATCGTCTGAACAGCACGTCGACGGGCAGATCACGACGATCGACCGGCTCGGCCCCCCGCGTGGCCGAGGCGACGGGCAGTCGCGGCGTGATGCGCACGAAGTCGCGGGGAAGCCGCTTGATCGACGCGAGCTGGGCGTGGGTGAGGTGGCGAGAGACGTCGACCACCAGGTCGATGAAGGCCCCTTCGTGGCGACCGTTCTGGACCTCGCGCTGCACCTCGGACAGCGAGCTCGCCTCCCACACGACGAGCGGGCGACCCGCACACACCGGCACGAGCTCGACCTCGGCCGGTCGGCCGGGATGGGCCTCGATCACGGTGTGAACCCGCGGGTCGTCACGCTCCGAGAACCGCATGGCCAGAGGCGCACCCGCGTATCTCGCGAGGCCCGGCGCATCCTCGACGAGCTGGGGGAGGTGGAGGTGGCCCAGCGCCGTGTACTGGGCGCGCCGGGGCAGGTCGCCCGCGTCGATCTGGTAGGCGCCGCCGACGAGCACCCGCTCCGAAGGACGCGGCATGCAGCTTCGCACCGCGAGGTGAGAGGTGGCGAGGTTGACGGACCCGGGGTCGAAGCGACGCTCGAGCTTGGCGAACGCCTGCCCCACCCAGCGGCTGTAGGCTCGCTGGCGGTCGTGCTCGCCCGTGGGTGCCGCGAGCAGACGCCGCAGCCGCGCCTCGGAGGGGTAGGGCAGCGCCGCCACGTTGGCCCTACGGCCGTCGGACCACCGCAGGGCGAGGGCGGACGGTCCGAGGGGCTCCATCGCGACTCGGTTCGCCCCGCTCGCCACGGTGGGCGACAGCTCGTCGCCGGGCCGACCGAGCACCCACACCCCGTGGCGCCCCGACAGGGGCTGCGCCGCAGCGAGGCGATCCGGCGAGTCGTGGTTGCCCGCGATGACGACCACCGCCCGGCGGCCCCCGTCGCCGAGACGGGCCATGGTGTCGAAGAAGAGCTCCTCTGCCTCGATGGGGGGATTGGCGGTTTCGAAGACGTCACCCGAGAGGATCACCAGATCCACGTCGACGCACAGCTCGATGACTTCCCGAAGGAAGGCCTCGTGCTCGGCGGCGCGGGAGTACCCGTGGAGGGTCCGACCGAGGTGCCAGTCGCTGGTGTGGAGGATTCGCATGAGAGAGGATGGAGCAGGGAGCTCGTAGACACCGTAGGTCGCGCACCGACCAGAAACTGTCCGAGCGCTCGGCGGCC
>CAZZLC010000011.1:82846-165821 GCA_964655065.1 uncultured Enterobacteriaceae bacterium
TCGTAGACACCGTAGGTCGCGCACCGACCAGAAACTGTCCGAGCGCTCGGCGGCCCCGAAAGGCGGTCAAGCCCAGAGCACGGAGGTGCCGGTGCGCACGAACCACAGAGCGCCGGCCCGCACCGGCTTCCCCATCGCCTCGAACGCTTCGGCGTAGGCGTCGAGCTGGGGTCCGTACGTCTTCAGGCCTCCCGCTTCGACGAGGTCGTCGAAGCCCGTCGGGGAACGCGAGCCCGCCTTGAAGTCCACCACGGTCATCCCGAGATCGGGGTGCTCCACCACCAGATCGGCACGCCCGGTGAGCAGGACGTCGTGTCCGAGCTGGCTTCCCACCCCGACCAGAGGCAGCTCGAAGTGCAGGGTGGCTCGTTCGTCCGTCACGAGGTCCCACAAGGGCCCCCGCGTCGCCGCCAGGCGTTCGCAGATCGCGACCACCCAGTCGCGCGCCATGGCATCGGGACGCCCCCACGCCTCGCCGAGGTACCTGGAGACGTCCCCCGGATCGACCGCGCCGCGGAAGCCCCAGCGCGCGAGCCAACCGTGCGCGATCTCACCCCAGTCACTCGGTCGCACGCCCGCCAGCGGGTGTCCGGGGAGCGGTCGGGCGGTTCGCGGGTCCTGACCCGGAGGGACGATGTCCGCGTGCCCCACGAACAAGCCGCGGGCCGCACGCACGCGTTCCACGATGTCGCGAGCCTGCTCGAGTCGCTCCCGGGCGTCGAGGTGGGCACCGATCGACGAGGGGGTCCGCTCGAGCCACCCCCCGGACACGAGGGGCGGAATCCACAGCGCGTCCACGTCCGGGTCGGCCGCGGCCCACCCGGTCGGCATCTCCTCGTTCGCGTGCAGCGGCCCCACCGGGATCTTCGCCACCCCCTCCCCCCGGAACGAGGGTGCGAGCCAGGCGTCGCCGAGCAGCGTCGACACGTCGATCTCGCGAGACTTGCCTCGCGTGGGCAGACCGACGGTCACGGTTCGCCGGGCTCGTGTGAGCGCGACGTAGGCCAGCCGGGCACTCTCCTCCCCCTGACGGTGTTGGTGGAGGCGACGCGCGAGGCGCCCCAGCGGGTCGAGGAACGGCGTGATTCCGCCATAGGGGTCGAAGTGCACGCCCTCGAGCCGGACCCGACGTCCGTTGAGGCTCATCCACGCCGGCTCGTGCCCTCGGACGGCCCCGGCCACCCTCCCCAGCGCGAGACAGCACACGTGGTCCCACGCGAGCCCCTTGGACTGGAAGGTGGTGGTGCACAGGATGTGCTGCCCCGAGCGACTGAGGTGGACGTGCGGCAGCTCCGATCGGGGGTCCTGGAGGCGCTCGATCACGAGCTCGGGTGGCACGCCCTCCTGGTCCTGCCGCCGCACCCAGTCGAGCAGCACCTCGAGCTGCGCGACATCATCGGCACCGCCCGGACCCGCAGCGAGAACGGTTCGCCAGTGCAGCTCGGTCACGAAGTGGTCGAGCAGCTCCGCCGTGCCCCGACGACCGAGGGTGTCGCGGGCATGCCGCAAGGGGTTCCGCACCCGCGCGAACACGCCCCGGTCCGCCGTCTCGTGGGGAGGACCGAGCGCGTCGGCGTCGATCGCCCAACCGAGGACCCGGCAGCGGTCTGGCGCCGGCTCGGGGCCCTCGGGTCCATAGGCGACGAGCCCCTCTCCAGCGCGGAGCCTGGCCAGTCCACCGTCGGTCAGCCCGACCGCTGGATGCTTCCACACGCCGAGCCAGGCGACGTCGTCCGTGGGGTCGCGGAGCGCTCGCAGCAGCAGGGCCACGTCGGTTCCGACCCTGGACGCAGTCCAGCCGCTGCCGCCGTCGACGAACGCGATGTCGTCGCGGCCTGCCCACCGTCGGAGCTGCCGACACGCCTCCTGCGCCTGTCGCCACGTCGCAGTCAGCACCACTGCAGTGTCGTGCTCGGCCCCCGACTCCCGCTCCCAGGCCGCGCGCACCCGAGACAGGAAGGTGAACAGGGCCCGGCGGTCGGCCTCGGCGACATCGACCTCCTTGCCGTGGACGAGCCAGACGGGGTCGGGGGGCCGGTGCACGTCAGGATCGAGGTGCAGGGCCGCATTCCCGTCGTGGTACTTCAGGTTCTGAAGCGAGGGCGGCGGACTCCAGCGACGAATCCGCATCGGCTCGTCGATGGCGGCGAAGAGGTCTCGCTGCGCCTGGACGAGCTGCGGGGCACTGCGGAAGTTGGTGCCGAGCTCGATGGGCTCGCGTCCGCTCTTGAGGCTGTCGCGCTCGAACTCCAGCAGACCCTGGGGCTCCGCGTTCCGGAACAGGTAGATCGACTGCCGGACGTCGCCCACGAAGTAGCTGGCGACCGGGTGATCACCAGGCAGTGACGCCAACGCCCGGTAGAGGCGGAGCTGGCCGGGGTTGGCGTCCTGCACCTCGTCGACCAGCAAGGCTCGGAAGCGATTCGCGAGCCGTGGGGGCGGGTTCCGGCACAGGGCGACCGCGGCGTCGAGAAGCTCGTCGTGACCCAGCTCCCCGCTCCTCGCTGCGTGACGCAGACCTGCCCCCACCACCTCCTGACGCAGCTCGTGGAGGACCTCGCGGATGCGGTCGGCGAGCTCGACGTGACCGTCCGCGTCGAACGGATACTCGAGCGCCATCACGATGTCCCACAGCGACAGCCGACCCATGCCGAGCTCGCGCTCGGTGGTCTTGAGGTCCCGCAGAAGCTGCTTGCGGGCCTGGCTCTGGAGATTCAGCCCGACGAGCCACCCCACGAGCTCGAACGGCGCCTCCTCGGGACGCGCGCCGGACGCGAGCCACCGCGCCACGGCCGGCACTGCCCACTTGCCGGGGAGGTTCGTGCGCGGGGTCAGGGCGGCGACCCAGTCGTCGACCTCGGTGGGGTCAGCGGGGCCGTAGGTGGCCACCAGGTCGTGCCGGATACAGATGCGAGCGATGTCCTCGGCGAGGTCGAGGAGGATCTCGGTCGCGGGAGCGGGTCGCAGATCATCGTAGGGGCTGCGACGGGTGATCGCGGCGCGGATCTCGTCCAGCGACAGGTGCTCCAGCAGGTCCTCGACCCTCGGGTCGATGCCCCCGTCCGGCGGGTCGAGGATTCGCCTCGCGGCGCGATCCAGCGCTCGCGACAGGCCCTCACCGGGGGCGATGGGGACGTCGAGCGGAACGGGGTCGCCCTCGGGCACCGGGAGCGCCACGTCGAGGGCGAACTCGGTGAGCAGCCGCTGGATGAAGCTGTCCGTCGTCCCGATCGGAGCATCGGGAAGCTGCTCGAGAGCGGTAGCCAGCACCTCGGGGTCCCGCGGGGCCGCGCTCTCGTAGAGCTTCCAGGAGCTTCCCAGGCGGGCGCGGGCCTTCTCGGCGGCGGGACCCTGGCCCGCGGCACGCAGCGCGAGCGACACGCGCTCCTGGAGCTCGGCAGCCGCGCGTCGGGTGAAGGTGATCGCGATGGTCTGCTGCACCCCGAAGCCCGCCTTGAGGTAGCCGAGGTACCTCCTGGCGAGGTCGGTCGTCTTGCCGCACCCGGCCGCGGCGCGGACCACCGTGACGTCGAGCTCAGCCACGCGGAGCCTCCTCGGGAGCCGACGGGGGGAGGCCGCGAATGCGACACGCCCCCGCGAACGGGCAGTGGTCGTGACCATAGGTCGCGAGCGTGGGGCAGCTGTCCGAGCGAGGGCGCAGGCTCCACCGCCCGAGCCTCCCCCTGTCGACGAGCTTGCCCAGCGTCTGCTCGGCGCGACTCAGCACCTCGGTGTCGACCAGGAGGTCGGTGTCGGGAACCTCGAGCTGGAAGCGACGCTCCGGCTGCTGGAACGTGTTGCGAACGTGGTCCCAGGAGACCGCGGCGATGCGGGCTCCCCTGAACGGAGCCGGCACGTCCGGCCGCTCCCGGATCTGCTGCAGCACGAGCGCGTAGACGAGAAGCTGCGGGTCCGCGAGCTGGTGGAGGACCTGGCGGAATCTCCAACCCTGTGGGGGCCGACCCGTCTTGTAGTCCGTGATCTCGAGGAGCGTGCCGTGCGAGGTCTCCATGACCATGATGCGGTCGATGCGCCCGCGCACGGCGAGCGACTCGCGCCCGAGAGGCAGGTGGACGGGTCCGAGGGCCATCTCCCCGATCCTCTGGCCCTCCGCATCCATCACCACGGCGGGCTCGGCGTCGTCGAACCCGAACGGCACCTCGGCCGCGACGGCGACGATGGGAGAGGTACGAGCGCTGCGGCGCCAGTGCAGATTGCGATGGACGACCCGCAGGGCCGCCATGTCTTCGTGCTCGACGATCTCCGGGAAGTCGACGACCATGCTCTGTGGCAACTGGCGAGGCCCCCCGGCAGACCGCTGAATGTCGGGCGACAGCTTCAGGAAGGCCGCCGCCGGGGCGGCGAGCACCTCGAGCAACCAGCGCACCAACATCCAGTCGCTGACCTGGTCCGAAGCAGGGCTGATGCGGCGGATGGTCTTCACCGCCCGACGAAACGCCGGATGTTCCCTTACCTGGGCCACGAACTCGCTGCGCTGCTTGTCACGCTGGAGCGCCGGCGCCTTGCCGAGGCGCGAGGCCGCGAACGACGGCCAGTGCTGGTTCCAGCGCTGGAGGCGTCCCCGCGCCGACACATCGCGCGCCTCCGAGAGCGCCCCGAAACGCTCCACCGCCTCGTCGAAGGCCCGCCGAGTCTCCCGGGTGAGCGATGCGACCAAGTGCTGAACGGCCTGGTCCCGCTCGTCGTCCTCCGCCCGCCATCGCACGCCGCGAGACGCGCGCTGCAGGGCGTCGTGCACGGCCTCGCCAACTTCCTTGGGGTCGAGGTCCTCGGTGACGGTGGCGGGCTCCGAGAGATCGAGCACGTGGCTCGCGTAGGCCCGGAACAGGCAGCGGGCCGCGTCGGTGAGCAGGCCGGTCGCCGAGTGAGGCCCTGGCGGACAGCGCGCCGCCGGAACGTCCGGGGCGTGGCCGAGGTAGGGCTGTACCCACACCGGCGCCTCTGGCTCGGCGGACAGCCAGTCCTCCAAGGTGGCGGAGCGTCGGGGGGGACTCGGCGGAAGCCGCACGACGTCGCGAGGGCCCCGACCGTCGCGATACCACTCCGCGGTGGCCTGGACGGCGAGGTGCGACAGCACGGGATCGGGATGATCCGGGGCGACGGGCCGACCCAGCCCCCGGACCAATCCCCCCATGGCCCGCGACTCGGGAAGTCCCTCCAGCATCATTCCGTAGCTGGGGACGTTCGGCGCCTCGATGACCGGAACCCGATCGAGCCGGATGGGCGGCACGACCTCGCGGCCGTCGGCGTCCCGCTCGCTCACGATGGCGAGCACGGTCTCCGCTCCCGCCGCGGCCCGACGGGCCTGCGCGAGCTGGTGCTCGACCCAAGCCGAGCCAGTGAGCGCCCCCAGCGCCGCAATCTCCCGGTCGTCGAGCAGCGGGTCGGGGGCCGGTCGACGGGAAATGCCCTTGTCGTGGACGTCGAGAAGCAGGACCTGTCGCGCCGGCCGGCCGTCCCAGTCGGCGTAGGTCGTCACGGCCACGCCCTCCGGCAGCACCCCGGGGTCGACGGAGCCACGAAGCGCGTGAGCCACTCGCGACGGGGTGGCGTCCCAGTCCGCCCGCCTCCCGAGGGCGGCCAGGATCGCCCGAGCAAGTGGGTCCTCCGCGATATCGACGCGGCAGGCGACGAGAAAAGCCCGGATTGCCCCCAGGGTCTGGCCCCGGGCCATCTGCAGCGAATCGTCGCCCAGCAGCTCGGCGACGATCGCGTCGAAGTCGTCGGCGTCGAAGTCGAGCGGCTCGTCGCTGAACGCCTCGTCGAGCGGCTCGCCGGCGAGGGTGGCCTGGAGGATCGCCAGACGCACCTCGACCGCCGCCGCGCGCGCAGCGCGACGGCGATCCGACGGCCGGTCGCTCCGGGGGACCTGGAGTTCGGCCAGACGAGCGATCCACCGCGACAGCGGTGCCTCGAGCAGTCGCGTGTCCTCGAGCACCTGCACGACGCCACGGCGCGAGAGCTGCGCCTCGGAGCGCACGAATCCCCCGTGTTCGAGGCGACGGTCGAGGAGCGCCTCCGCTGCGGGGTGCAGGGTCGACTGAAGCGCGAGCTGACCGAAGACGGCCGCCAGATCACCGAGCTGGACCCACGGATCGATCGACTGGAACCACGGCGCACACCGCGCGACCACCGACGCGAGCTCGTGGGTGCGCAGCTCGAGCCGGTCTCGCCACCCACAGCCGAGGCCCGAGCGGCGCAGCGCGTCTCGAATCCGGCGAGCCGTGCTGTCGGACGACACGAGGACGAGCGTTCCCTGGGGATCCTGGTGCGCGTAGGTCACCGCCACCCTTGCCTCGGCCGCGACGTCGGGAACGGTCAGGCTCCGCAGCAGCATCTCCGGGGCGGTGACCCGCTCGGGCCGGTCCGCACCCACTGCATCGAGCAGGGCACGCTCCCAGGGCTCGATCACGTGCGCCGGCACCCCGTAGCCGAGGGCGACCACCCGGTCCCAGGTCATCTCTCCGAGCCGCACGCCGGTCGCGGATCGGCTGTGTCGCGCCACCTCCAGGAGGCCGAGGTAGCTGCGCTCCTCGTCGTCTTCGCCCCACCCGGTCGCGGCAAGCTCCTCGAGCCACGGAGGTGCCTCGATGGCAGCGCCGGACGCGATGGTGAGTCGATAGAAGCGGACCCAGCGACGCGCCACCTCCACGAGGCCGGGCCGATCGCCAATCCGGCCAGCGATGGCGGTGTGATCCGGGAGCGCCGCGTCGGGCGCCTCCGGAGTCTCTCGGTCGAAGTCGAGGACCCGGGCCTGGATCACCTGCGTCGCCAGCGACGCAGGGGTCGCGACGTCGAGTCCGGCGACGCCGCCGCGATTCGCAGCCCACTGCCGCACCAGAGAGACCGTGGCGCGCGTGCGAGCGAGCACGAGCACCCGACGCCCCCACTGCGCCGGCAGGCGAATGCGCTCGTCGAGCCAGCGCTCGGTGACCTCCCACACCCGGGCCTCCTTTGAGTCTCAGAGGCTACTCGCTGTCAAGACCAGTATCTGTCCGGTTGATCCCGGGTCTGGCGGTTGAAATCGAAACCCGACTCGGAAACATCGACATTCTCGAACCATCGCTCACCCCGTCGCGCCAGGTAGGCAGCCACGGCGGGTCGGATGGGCGGATCGCGTGGAGCGTCAGGCCGATCGGACGCGACCAGCCTGGCGAGCTCGAATGGCCTCCACGTCGTCCCTCGGAATCGCCTCGATCAGGGCCCGAGTGTAGGGGTCCCGAGCGTTCTCGTAGATCTCGTCGACCGGCCCACGCTCCACGATGTCGCCGTCCTTCATCACGCACATCACGTCGCTCATGAACTTCACGACCGACAAGTCGTGGCTGATGAAGATGTAGGTGAGCCCGCGCCGCTCCTGCAACGCCTTCAGCAGGTTGAGCACCTGGGCCTGAACGGAGACGTCGAGCGCACTCACCGACTCGTCGCAGACGATGAACTCGGGCTCGACCGCGAGGGTGCGGGCGATGCAGATGCGCTGACGCTGACCACCCGAGAACTCGTGCGGATAGCGCTGCAGGTACTCGGGGCGAAGGTCGACCTCCTCGAGCAGCGCCGCCGCTCGCTCCCGGCGCTCGGCTGCGTCCGCTCCGATGCCGTGCACGAGCATGGGCTCCGTGATGGCCTGCTCGACCGTGAGGCGCGGGTTGAGGGACCCGTAGGGGTCCTGGAAGATGATCTGGAAGTTACGCCGAATGTCCTTGAGCTGGCGGCGGTCCAGCCCGCGCATGTCGAGCGTCTCCCGACCCTCCACGACCTCACCGCTGGCCACGAGGTCGCCGCGCACGCGGTTGCGGATCGTGATGGTGCCCTCGGTGGGCTCGATCAGCCGCAGCAGCGCCCGCCCGGTCGTGGTCTTGCCGCAGCCGGACTCCCCGACGAGCCCGAGCGTCTGGCCTGGCCACACGTCGAAGTCGATGCCGCGCACCGCGTGCACGAAAGACGTGGGACGGCCGAGCCAGTCCTTGGTGAGGGGGAAGTCGACCTTGAGGCCCCGCACGCTCACGATGGGTTCGCCGTCGACCTCGAGGAGCTTGTCGCGACCGCCCTCGCGGAGCTCCCGGTCGCGCTCGGGGGTGAGCTCCTTCTCGACGATGCGGACCTCACCGTCTTCCTTCACCGTCTCGAGAAAATCGCTGACGGTGGGAAGCAAGCGGTACGGCGAGTCGAGCCTCGGCCGGCACGCGAGCAGTCCCTTCGTGTAGGGATGCTGGGGATCGGCGAAGATCTGCAGCACCGGGCCGTACTCGACGAGCCGGCCCCGGAACATCACCGCCACGTCGTCGGCGATCTCGCCGATGACCCCGAGGTCGTGGGTGATGAACAGGATCGACATCTCCCGCTCGTCACGAAGCCGACGGAGCAGGTCGAGGATCTGGGCCTGGATGGTGACGTCGAGCGCGGTGGTGGGTTCGTCGGCGATGAGCAGCTGGGGGTCGCACGACAGCGCCATCGCAATCATGACGCGCTGCTTCTGGCCGCCCGAAAGCTCGTGGGGGTAGCTCCGGATTCGCGTGGGGGGGTCGGGGATGCCGACCTCCTCGAAGAGCTGGATGGTGCGGGCCATCGCCTCTTCGCGAGAGACGTCCCGATGCTGGACGATGGCCTCGGCCACCTGATCCCCGACCCGCTGTACGGGATTGAGCGACGTCATCGGCTCCTGGAAGATCATCGCGATCTGCCGGCCCCGAACGTCGACCATGTCGCGCGCCGCCACCTGGGTGAGGTCGCGCCCGAGGAAGCTCACCGAGCCCCCAGCGATCTCCGCGGCTCGATCGGGAAGGAGCCGCATGATGGTGAGGGAGGTCACGGACTTGCCCGACCCGGACTCCCCGACCACGCCCAGCGTGCGACCCTTCTCGAGAGTGAAGGAGACGTCGTCGACCGCCTTCACGGTGCCAGCGTCAGTGTGGAAATAGGTTCGCAGTCCTTCGACCGCGAGGAGTGGTTCGGCCACGGGGGCGCCTCCTAAGAGCCGCCGCCTTAACCGGCTCCATCGAAGGCGACAGGGACGGTCAGTCGTCCTTGATGCAGCACTCGATCCGGCCGTAGCGGAAGCAGGAGTCGGCCTCGGCACCGATCTCGTCGTTCGCGGCCTGATTCACAGAGGCCGCTCGCGCCGCGAGGGCGCCGAGCACCGCCAGGGCGGCGAGCCCCAGGGTGAAAATCCAACCGCGGGGAGTACGAGTCGTCATTTGCGGGCCTCCTTGCTCCGTCGTCACTGTACGAGCATGACACGGTGGCCGACCGGGTCCGCGTCAACTTCCGTCGCTCACGGAGCGAGGTCGTACTCGACACGTAGGACCCCCTCGGCCGGCAAGGGGTCCGAGAAGGTCAAGGCTCGACCAGACGCGACGTAGCCATCGAGCAGTTCGTCGTGACCGGCATACACCCGGCGTACCTGGAGGGTGTCCTCCTGGACCGCGTGACCGAGCGGATAGACCGTGCGGCTGGTGCCTGCAATCAGCTCGTCGCCGACGGTGAGGCGGAGGCGGAGGTGGTCGAGCGTGGGCGCGCACGCGTCGAAGAGGTTCGCGCTCCCGACCTCGGAGACGACGAACTGCTGAAGCGGCGTCGTGGCGATCGGGGTCTCCGACTCGCCGATCACGGGGTCGCAGGTCCCCTCGTAGATCGGCAACACCGCCCAGGCGGTCCACAGCCGGTTCTGCCACTGATCGAGGTCGGCGGCGACGACGTGCGGAGAGCCCTCGGACTGGTCGGGTCGTGGCGTCACGAAGAGCACGGCGAGCTTGGTACGAGGGCGGTCGAACGACTCGTGACTGCCGGCAGCGGCGAGGACCGCGTGGTGCGCCATGTCGAGGGCTCGCGGAGGGAGCTCGCCCGGCAGGTTGGCGATGGCGTCACCGACCCAGGCGGTAGCGTCGGCGAGGTTGGTGGTCCAGGAGCGCAGGAACGGCTGGCCGTCGGCCGTGCCCCAGGGAAGGGCGCCCGGCTCGCCGTTCGCGCCGACGACCGCGATCTGTGACGTCATCTCCTCGCGAAACAGCGGCTGCAGGATGGCGGGAAGGACGTCGAGGAAGCGCTCCCGCACCTCCTCGGCTGGCCCGCCCGCATCGACGACGACGAGGAGATCGACGTTGCCGTGCAGGGCGAAGAGCTCCGTCACCGCACACACACCGTTCTCGTCGATGAGGTCGTCGCAGTCGTTGTCGAGCTTGTCGCAGATCTCGGGCGTGGTGCCCCGCTCGGGGTTCCCGTCGTCGCAGTCGGAGTCGACCGATAGCCCATCGCCGTCGGCGTCCTGTTCGACGCCGGCCCAGTCCGGCACCGGCCGGTACCCCCCCACGTCGACCGGCAGCGTGCATCCGATCCATGCCATGGTGAGCACCCAAAGGCCCAAGTTCACGTCACCCCCGACTCCACCACGCACCCTACCCGATCCGGTCCCTCGCCCACAAGCCCGATGCCAGGCGAAGGCCGGCTTCCCTGACCGCTCGGGCCAGCGCGGCGAGGTCCGGGTCAGCGATCCCGAACGATTGGAGTGCCGCATCGAGCCGCAGCACGTACTCCGCGTTGGCTCCGCTCGGTCCGCGGCTCCCCGCGATCTGGGCCGCCATGTCCAGGAGGGGAGCCTCACCGAGGTACTCCGGATTGGTCTCGTCGGCCCAGTAGACCAGGGCCTGGACCGTGGCTCCGTGCAAGTGTACAGGTCGGAAGGCCCTGGAATACCCACCCTTCTCGCGGTGGTCGAGCTTGGCGAGGATCGAGCGGCGGTCGCGTTCGGCGATCGCGTACGCCATGCCGTGCACGTGCCCGCCGGGGGTCTCCACGAGGGTGGCGACCCTGCCGGGCGCGCCCGGGACGCCCCGATGGTCGGTCGACCCCTGCCAGAATCGACGGGTCCACCCCTCCATACGGCCCAAGACCCTATACTCGAAGGGGAACGCAGGTCGAAACACGAGCGAGCCGTAGCCGAAGATCCAACGGAACGTGGCATCAGTGGCCGGAGAGTCCGCAGCAGACGTCATGGCGCCTGCATATGCAGAGAGGGGGTCGGCTCACAACCTGGCGACACGCGGAGGACCGATGATCAAGTTGCGAGTGGAGGTCGGCGACCTCACGAAGATCGCGGACGACGTGATCGTCAACGCGGCCAACCCCGCCCTGCTCGGCGGAGGCGGGGTCGACGGCGCGATTCACGCCGCCGCGGGTCCGAGGCTCCTCGAAGCGTGCCGGAGGCTCCCCAAGGACGCCCTGGGCGTGCGCTGTCCCACCGGTGAGGCCCGCCTCACCGAGGGCTTCGATCTGCCTGCTCGGTACGTCATCCACACGGTCGGGCCGATCTACCGGGACCACGACGACCCGGCCGAGCTCCTCGCGAATGCCCACCGGAGCTCGCTACGTCTCGCCGTCGACCACGGCTTGCGGACGATCGCGTTTCCCGCGATCAGCTGCGGGGTCTTCGGCTATCCACCAGACGAAGCCGCCGCGGTCGCCCTCGCGGTGGCGACCGAGGAGGAGTGGCCGCTCGACCACGTGCGCTTCGTTCACTTCACCCGACCCACCTTCGAGGCTTGGCAGACCGAAGCCCGGCGGCGGGGCCTTCAGCTCGACTGAGCGGGCGGGCCGCCAAAGGCCTGTCGGACCTCGGGATCGAACAGCACGACCGCCGCGTACATGCCGACCAGCGTGCCGAACGGGAAGTTGAGCATGGCGACCGCCGCGACCCCGAGTGCTGCGCTGCGGGCCCAGGCTCGGCGCCGACGCAGGGCGGGACCCAGCACCAGCGCGGGAATCGAGGTGACTCCAGCGGCCACCGCGATCGTACCGCCGACCCAGGCCCACCCGCCGAGCTGTTGCAGCTGGTCGAGCCGGGCCCAGGGCGCGTCGATGGACTGGGCTTCGGCCCCCAGCATCAGCACGCCCAGTGCCACCACGAGGACGCCGCTGACGAGGCCGTAGGCAGCAAACAGCGCGGAGATGCTGTCAATGTGGGTCACCCAGGAGATTCCGCCGTCGTCGTCTCGCTGCTTGGTGGAGAAGGCGGCCGCGACCACGATGCCCACGCCGTAGAGCGCGACGAGAGGGATGGCGAGGAGCGTCTGGGTGAGCGGATCGGGTGGCGTGATGAGCGCGGCGAGGACGAACACGCCGACCACCGCGTAGCGGAAGTAGAACAGCATGTCCTTGGCGTCCACCATCCCCATTCGAGCCAGGAAGAAGCTCGCCACGGGCAGCTGGAAGGTGATGCCGAACGCGAGCATCATCTTGACCACCGCGTTCAGGTACAGCTGCAGCGAGATCATGGGCTCCACGTCCTGGACGACGGAGAACATGAAGGGGAAGGCGAGCGGAAAGATGGCCTGGTACGCGAACGCTGCGCCCACGACGAACAGCACGGTCGAGGCGATGGTCAACGGCATCACCACCCGTCGCTCGGTCTTGTAGAGCCCCGGGGCGACGAACCCCCAGATCTGACCGAGGATCACGGGGCTCGACAGCAACGCCCCGCCGAGCAGGGCTGCGTACAGCCACGCGTACATCCCCTCGAAGGGGCCGAGCAGCGTGATCTCGCCACCGTGCTCGAGCAGCGCGGCCTCGACCGGGGCCCGCACGAACGCGATGATGGGGTTCGCGAAGATCGACGCGACCACGACGCCCGCGAAGAGCGCCCCGACGCTGATCACGAGTCGGTTGCGCAGCTCGCGGAGGTGGTCGAGCAGCGGCATGCGGTGCTCGTCGACCTCGTCGACGGGTACGTCGGAGGGTGCCTTGCTCACCTGGAGTCCTCCTCGGTCACGACGGGCACGGGGCGTGTGGGATGGGGCGCGTCGGGAGCGTCCGCGTTCGGATCGGGCGCGTCGTCATCGAACCCGGACGCCTCGGGCTCGGGGTCGCCGTCGGGGGAGGTGGGGCCTTCGCCCTGGGCCACCGTCTCGGGCTGGAACCCGGCGCGATCCTCCTGACGGCGCTGGCGGCGCTCCTGAAGCTGCTTGTACCGCTCGGCAGCGTCTTGCCGATCCGCCTCGAGCACGAAGGCTCGGCGCAGCTCGTCGGCCGCTCGCCGAGCCTGGCCGTACCAACGGCCCGCGCTGCGAAACAGCTGGGGAAGCTGCTCGGGGCCCACGACCATCAGCGCAATGCCCGCGATGAGCAGCAGCTCGAAGATGCCCACGTTCAACATGCTCGCCCTCCCCGGCGTCCGCTCCGCTCGCTCGGCGGTGAGCTCGGACCGTCCGGCGCCCGTATTCCGCTGCTTATTGTGCCGCGCCCCGCCGCGCGCTACCCGGTGAGGTCGAGAGAACCGAGGGGAGAGTCGGGGGAGACGCCACCGTGTGCAGGATCTTCGGATTTCGTAGCTCCGTGCCCTCGCGCGCCCACCGCTCGCTCGTCGCAGCGGAGAACGCGCTCTCCAGTCAGTCGGTCCACCACCCTGACGGGTGGGGGATCGGCTACGTGACGGACGACGACGCCTACGTGGTGAAGTCGGCTCGGGCGGCCCACGGCTGCGACCGGTTCGTTCGCGCTTGCGAGCGCCTCACCTCCCACACGTTCGTCGTGCACGTGCGCAAGGCGACCGTGGGGCCGGTCGAGCCCGTGAACGCCCACCCCTTCCGCTTCGGCCGCTGGCTCTTCGCTCACAACGGAACCGTCTACGGACTCGAAGAGCACGGCCTGCTCGACCGGATCGACCCCGACCTCCGGGCGCACGTCATGGGCGAGACGGACAGCGAGCGCCTGTTCTTCGTGCTGTTGTCCGCTCTCCGGCGAGCGGGCATCGAGCGCGCGACCCGCGATGCCCACGACGCGCGACGCGTCGGCGAGGCGGTCCGAGAGGTGCTCCTCGACCTCGACCGGTTCGCGGTGGCTCACGATCTCGACCGGCCGATCCTGAACGTGCTCCTCACCGACGGGCGCACCTTCCTGGCCCATCGAGCGGGCATGCCCCTCTTCCTGTCCACCCAGAAGCGGCACTGCCCCGACGCCGCGACCTGCCCGGCCAGGAGCAAGGTCTGTCTGCTGCCGAGCCGGCCGGACGGGCATCCCGTCAACCACCTGCTCGTCGCGTCGGAGCCCATCGGCGCTGGCGAGAACGTGTGGGAGGAGTTGCCCGACGGCACCACCCTCGTGTGTGACGGCGGCTTCCGACTGTCGCGAACCGAGCCCGAGCCCGGATGGATCGCCCCGACGCTGCCGAGCTGGGCTACGGGAGCGGCGGCGTCCGCCAGATGAAGAGGCGCTTGAAGTTCCGCACCTCGTCGTTGGTGCGGCCCTGCGCGACGATCGAGAGCCAGAGCTGCCCGTCGCGCTCGGTCACGTCGAGGTCGGTGTTGCCGACGGTGCCCGTGCCGAGGGTGCGTACGCTGCGACGGGAGACGTCGACCGCCCGGACGGGGTCGTAGGCCTCGTCGTCGTCGGCCACGTACACGATGTGTCGACCGTCCGGCGTCCAGGACGGCCCCTGGGCATCGGGGTACACGCCCTTCACGAGGACACGGGGCGTACCTCCCACGTCGACCACGTAGAGGTCGAAGCGCCCGGGGTCCTCCTGGTTCGCGTAGAAGGCGAGCCGAGGCTCGGTAGGCGAGAAGCGGGGCCGGATCTGATTGCCCGCCCAGCTCGTGAGACGGGCCGGCTTGGAGCCCACCGTAGGCAGCAGCCAGATGTTGTCCCCCGTCTTGGTGTGGGCGACGAACGCGAGCATCTGCGCATCGTGAGACCAGGTGACGTAGAGCTCGCTGCTTCCCGGCATCGAGGTGATCCGCTTGGGGTCGGCCTCGATGGTCGCGGTGTCGATGAGGTAGAGGTCGCCCTCGCCAGTCCGGGCCGACGTGAACACGATCTGGGACCCGTCGGGGGACCACGCCGCCCCTCCGTCCGCCCCCGGCGATGCCGCCACCGGCGTGCCCCCCGACAGGTAGAGGTCGTAATCGAAGCCCTCGTTGCTGGCCGAGAACACGAAGCGCTGGGCGTCGACGCTGGCGGGCGCCCAGGTGAGCTCGTGAGCGACCTGGCCGCCCGTCGATCGCCGGAACCCCTGCGTCAAGGCGCTGGCCGACCGCTCGGCGGCCTGGACCCGCTCGAAGGCGCCTGCGAAGGGGGTCCCCACGTACAGCTCGATGCGCTTCTCCTCGAAGAAGTTCGCCTCGAAGGAGAGCTGCGATCCGTCTGCGGACCAGCGGGGGCGCTGGAGGTTCGCGCCGGGGATCGAGGCCACCTGGGCCGGCCCGGCGGCGGTGGCGACCGTGACGAAGACCAGGGATGCGAACAGAACGACCTCCGCGCGGCGAGAGTCCGGAACCAGCGCACGTATAGCGTAGACTGGCGCCATGGGCTTCACGAGACTCGCCGCGCCGACGCTTCCCGCCGAGCTGGACCTCGCACTCTCCTTCCCGCGCTCGCTCGTCGATCTCGAAGCGCAGCGTGTGCACGTGATCGACACCGAACCCGAGGGATCCGCGAAGGCGATCGTGATGCTCCACGGGTACCCGACGTGGAGCTTCTCGTGGCGAAAGGTGATCCGGCGGCTGAAAGACCACCGCGTGGTCGCTCCCGACCTCGTGGGGCTCGGGCTGTCGACCAAGCCGCGCCGCGCCGACTGGCACACCCCGGACCGTCACCTCGACGTGCTCGTGACCCTGGTGGACGCGCTCGGCCTCGACGATGTCGTGGTGGTCGGTCAGGACTGGGGCGGTCCGCTCGGCATCGGCCTGGCCGCGCACCTGCAGTCGGAGGGACGCCTGAAGGGGATCGTGATGGCCAACACCGCGATTCTTCCGCCTCGCCGACCCATTCGGGTGGCCTCGTTCCATCGACTGGCGCACGCCCGCGGGCTCGGCGAGATCGCGCTTCGGGGGCTCGGCCTGTCGGTGCAGCTCATGGGCCGGGTGCAGGGGGACCGTCGCTCGATGGGTCTCCTGGAGCGCAAGGCGTACTGGCACCCGTTCCGGAACCTCGCGGACCGCGCGGCGCTGACGGGGATCCCGCGCATGGTGCCGAACCACGACCGCCACCCGAGCCTGCCGTTTCTGGACCGCACCGGTCACTGGGTGGAGTCGTGGAAGGGTCCCGCGGCGTTGGTGTGGGGTATGCGAGATCCCATCTTCGGACGGGCCATCTGGCGTCTGAAGGAGGCCTGGCCCCAGGCCACGGTCGTCGAGACCGAGGGCGGTCACTTCCTGCAGGAGGAGGCTCCCGACGAGCTGGCCCGAGTCATCGGGGCGGTCGCCGCTGGTTAAGGCTCCGGTGGAGGAGACACATGGCGCAGACCGACGTTCGGCACTGGAACCTGGTCCAGACCCCCACCGGCAAGATCATCGAGCGCGACGACGCCGAGGTGCTGGAGACGGAGGCCTGGGTGTGCGAGGACCCAGGCCACTACGGCATCTACATGGAGCCAGGGAACTGCCGCATCTGCGGCAAGCCGCGGATCAAGAAGTCCGTCGCGGTGGGCTTCAAAGAGAAGGGCGTCTGACAGGGCGGCCTGGCGCCCTCAGTCTCGATGCTCGGTGGTCGCCGGGCGCGCCATGAGGGCCTGGACGGCTTCCACGGGCTCCATCCCCCCGTAGATGGCGCACAGCGCCTCGGTGAGCGGCATCTCCACCTTCCGGAACGCCGCGAGACGACGCAGCGCCCTGGCGATCGCGGCTGGACCGTGTTCCCGGCCCCCCTTGGTGAGCGCGATGCCCGCCTCGAAGTTCGGGTGGCCGGGCTTCGACTGGGCCGCGACGAGGTCGCCCACCCCGGCCAGCCCGGTGAACGTCATGGGATCGGCGCCCATCGCGCGAGCGAGGCGCCCGGCTTCCTCAAGGCCTCGGGCGAGCACCATCGCGTGCACCCCCACCCCAGCGCCGGGGAGCCCCTGGGCGACCCCCGCGAGGGCAGCGAGCACCGGCACCATGGCCCCCGCGAGCTGCACGCCCACGAGATCGGGCGAGCCGTAGAGCCGGTACCGGGGAGAGTGCAGCGCCTCGGTGGCGAGCTGCCGAACCTCGACGAACTCACTCGCGACCACGCCCGCGCACAGCCCCCCGTTGAGGATCTCGTCGACCGGTGCGGGACCCGCGAGCGCGCCCACGCGGAGCACGGGGCTCGTCTCGAGGACGACGTCGGTGAGCCACTGTGAGGTTCGCGGCTCGAGACCGCGACCCGCGACGACCACCCGGTGTCGCGGCCCCGGCTTCGCGAGCTGAATCGCGTTGCGCACCTCGTCGGCGCTCGTGGCCACGATCAGCAGGTCACACGCCGCCGAGACGTCGGGGGGATTGTCGGTGCTCGGGAGGATGTGGGGCGGCCGCTTCCCACGGTAGCCGATGAACGGCTCGTGACCCGCCGCCATGATCAGCCTGGCCAGGGCCTGACCCCATCGACCGCCACCGAGAATGCCGACCTTCACTCCTCACCTCCCGACAGCTCGCCGCGATGACGAGCCGGGGCCGGGGTGGTGACGAGCTCGCTCTCGTCGAGGGGGCCCGGTGGAGACTCCGTCTTCCGGTCCATGAACTCGAGCCGGTTCCGATAGTACAGGCACAGCTTTGGGTCCTCGATCACGATCGCCGAACCATCGGCCTTCAACGCCGCGCTTCGATGGTAGGCCCCGAACCGGTCGAGGGCGACCGCCAGGACGTACTCGCTGGTCGCCGGGAGCGCCTGGTCCCAGCGGCCGTCGCGCACGCCATCGTAGACACGGGCGAGCGTCCGATCGAGCGACGCCATGATGCGCTCCCGCTCGAAGCGTCGCCGCCCCAGAGGCGCGCGAACCAGCCGGAAGGGGTCGGTCGTCCCCACCTCGTCGGCGAGGCACGCCCACGCGGCGTAGGCGGCCGCGTGAGTGGCGAGCACATCGGAGTTCTTGACGAACGCGTCGGCGATCCGCCCCGCCAGCCGGTCGGTGTACACGCGATCGCGTTGCTCGTCCCGCTCGACCCGGCCTTCGGCATCGCACACGTAGCTCCGGCGTTCGATCGCCTGCTGGCGACGCTCCTCCGGGTCCGCACTCACCGGGTTGCCGAGCACGTCGAGGGGCTGGCCGAAGTGGGCGATGACCGCGCTGTCGAGGTCGAGTACCCGGCGGGCGAACGCGGCGATGCGGCTCGGCTTCGAGAACTCGTCGTCGGTGATGATGTACCGCTGCTTGCCCGCCTCCGCGAGGTGGTCTTCGATGAGGGTCGCCGCCTCGAGCACGAGCGTGTAGCTCAACGTCAGGGGCACCACGTAGACCTCACTGTCGGCGCGATCGGCCTCGATCATCTCCTGCCAGCCGACGATGGCCGTGCCGAGAAGGCCCTTCTTGAGCCGCGACTCGACCTCGCCCGACCGACAGCGCGTGCCTCCCGGAAAGAAGAGGGAGTGGTGCCGCGTGGTGATCGCCCGGACCGAGTAGTCCTTCAGGACGTCCTTGTAGAGCAGCGCCTTCTTGGTGCGATCGACGGTGTAGGCACCGAGCCGGTGCATCCACCAGCCCATCACCGCGTTGTCGAAGAGGTTGAGCCCGGCCCCGTAGACGAACGGCGGCAGGCCTGCGAGGTAGAGCGCCAGCGCGATGAGGGGACTGTCCAGGTTCGAGATGTGGGTCGGCGTGAGAACGAGGGTGGCCTCTCTCGCCAGGGTGCGCAGCAGATCGACGTCGCCCTTGACCGCGAGTCGAGCGGTGGGCGAGAGGTCCCAGTTCCGCAGTCGGTCGGGTCGACGCGACAGCAGCACCGACAGCATCTGGGGCAACGCGCGGGTTGCGAGCCGGTAGACTCCAGGGTTGAAGCGACCGTGGATCTCGTCGGTCCAGAGGTTGACGAGTCCGAGGCCCGCCTCGATCTGCCGCTCACGGTCGTTGTGGACGAGCGCCTTCGCCAGTGCGTCCAGGTGAGCGCGCTCCGGCGCCTCCCGGGACCGGGCCAGGCGCTTGCGCTCGCTGTAGAGCGCGTCCTCGAGGTAGGCCTCGCGAGCCGGGTCGGTCATGGCCTCGAGACGGCGACGAGCGCGCGTGACGAGATCTCGAATCACCTGCGATCGAGGCCGTGGATGAAACAGCCCGGTGGAGCGCTCCGGGGGCTCGTTGGCCGGCAGGCTGTCGTTCGTTGCGCTCAAGGTCCGCCTCCGGGTGGACACTGGGCTGTACGCGGGTCGTGACGAGAGCGCAACCGCGGTGGGTCAGACCACGCGACGCGGGGGGGCGAGGGCCAGCGCGATCCCTTCGTCGACGGCTTCGACGAGTCGCTCGGCGAGGAGCACCTCGCAGTGATCCAGCAGCAGGTGCTCCCCCATTCCGAGCTGCTCGGCAAGGTGCGTCACCGAGGTCCGGTGCTCGGGCGCTTCGCGGATCGCCTCGAAGATGCGCTGTGCATCGCGGGAGAGACCGGGGATGGCGCCCGGCGTGAGTCCGCGATGCCGACGATAGGCCCGGATTCGCGCGAGCAGCGCAGCCGGCGAGCCCATCGTCTCGCGCCACCAGTCCTCCGCTTCCTCCTGGTCCCCGCCGAAGAAATCGACGAGCTGCTCGGCGTCGCGCAGGGTGAGCGGGGCCGGGGTGAGCTGGATCGCCCCTACGTCGACGAGTGCGGGCACGGGGCGGTCGGCGTGGAGGAGCACGAGCCCCGGTCGACCTTGGGTGAGCAGCTCGTGGGCGGCCTGGGCGGTCACCCGGTGGCCGGCTCGCCCGGCAACCACGGGGGCAGCAGAGCTCCGGGCGAGCTCCGCGCGGAGGTTGGGCGTGACCTTGAGGAGCGGCAGGCCTTCGCGCCGCGCATACTCCACGGCCTCGTGGATGAGCGTGCGCCGTCCAGAGCCCGGAGCGCCGTAGAGGACGACCACCCGCGGCTCGCCGTCGGCCGCCCCGACGACGGCCCGACGAAGCTGCTCGCGCTCGTCGAGCATCCCGACCACCACCGGGGTGGGCTCGCCCGAGGTGCCGCGCTCGAGCGTCTGGCGGATGCGCCCGATGTCAGCGGGCCGGCGCGCGGGGTCGCGCGCCAACAGCTGGAGGAGCAGCATGTTGACGGGCCCCGGGAGATCCGGGCGAAACGCCGCAGGCGGCGGAGGCAGGCTCACGAGGGGCAGATAGGTGAGCGCGGCGGGGTCGGGCGCCACGAACGGCGTCCGGCCCGTCAGGCAGGTGTAGAGCAGCGCTCCGAACCCGTAGAGGTCGGTGGCCGGACTCGGGGGCTGGCCGCCGAGCAGCTCGGGTGCCGCGTAGCCGAGCGTGCCCCGGAAGCCGTCGACGACCTCTCCGATGCGACAGGCTACTCCGAGGTCGATGAGCCGCACGTGGTCATCGCCGTCGACCATCAGGTTCGAAGGCTTCAGGTCGCCGTGGACGATGCCGAGGCCGTGAAGGTACTCGAGCGCTCCCAGGAGCTGGATCGCGGCCTGGACGATCTGATGGATGCCCCGTTCGATGGACCACTGGTCGATCGTGACCCCGCGGACCCGCTCGAGGGCCAGCCAGCTGCCGTCGTTGCTCGCCTGGACCAGCCGGGAGAGGTTGGCGTGCCGCGCCTCCCCCAGCAGGTGGGCTTCGCGGAGCAGCGAGGGTCTCGCCGCGGGCATGCGGGCGACCTTCAGGGCGACCTCGCCCCCGGGACCGGTGGCGCTCCAGACCTGGGCGTGAGCGCCCATCGCGAGGAGCTGCTGAGGCGTATAAGGCCCAACCTGGCCGGGCGTTCCGTCGTTCATGGCACCCCGACCTCGAAGATAGCCGACCCCTGGAATCGCGGGGCGGCCCGCTCGGAGACGATCCTGTCCCCCACTCTCCACATCGTCTTGTTCCAGCCCGAGATCCCACCGAACACCGGCAACGTGGGTCGACTGTGCGTCGCGGTCGGCGCAGCGCTGCACCTTGTCCACCCCCTCGGCTTCTCCACCGACGAGAAGGCGGTCCGCAGAGCGGGTCTCGACTACTGGCGCCACGTCGATCTGACCGAGCACCCCGATCCCCGGGCGTTCTTCGACTGGGCCGACGGTCGACGCGTGCACCTGTTCAGCGCCAAGGCAGAGCGAACCTACCTCGACTGCGACGTGCAGTCCGAGGATGTCCTCGTGTTCGGCTGCGAGACCCGCGGACTTCCCGCAGAGGTACGGGCTCGCTACCCCGCCGCGTGGCGACTTCCGATGAAGCCCGGTCCGATCCGGTCGCTGAACCTCGGCAACGCCGTCTCGGTCGTCACCTACGACGCCCTGCGTCGCATCCGTCCGCCGTGGTTCGTGTGATCCGACTCGCCCCGGTCTGGGGGTTCGCCCTCTTCGGGCTCGCGTTCACGGGCCGGGGCTACCTCAACGGCGACATCGCCGCCTACTGCGCTCAGGCGTGGGTGAGCGACGTGTCGGACCGCGTGGTGCACCTGGGCTACCTCGTCGTCGCGACGGGCCTCGCTCCCCTCGCCGGTGAGGCCCTGCCCCGGTGTCTCGACGTCGCGAACGTCCTTGCCGCCGCCCTCGCGAGCGTCGCCGCCGCCCGTCTGGCGCCGAGAGCGTCCCTCGGCGTGGGTCTCGCCGCCGGCGGCCTGCTCCTCCCCTGGAGTCCGTTCGCCGAGGTGGACGTACCGTGGATCGCCGCCGTCCTCGCAGCCGCGACCGGACTTCCGGGTGCGATCGCGGTCGGCGTCGCCCTCTCGCCCACCGCGCTTCTCGCCACCCCGTGGGTGGCATGGCACCGAGGCCAGGTCACGCCCCTCCTCGAGGCGGTTGTCGCGGTGGTGGCGCTCACGCTCCTGACCAACGGCGACTGGTGGTGGGGCCCCCGCGGGGTTCTCGAGCCCCGGTCCTACCTGATCGGTCGAAACTTCGGGGGCTGGGTCGCCACCGTACCGTGGCTGGTGATCCTGACGGGCCATCCGCTCCGGATCTTCCGTCCCCTCCTGGCCCTCGCCCCGCTGCTCCTCGCCCCGGCCGACGTTCCGGCCGCAGCGCTGGTGGGAGTCGTCGTCACCGCCGCGGCTCTCGACGCGCCCGGGGGACCGCTTCGGGGACTCGCGCTCGCGCTCGGTCTGGCGCTCGGACTCCAAGGGGCCCAGCTGCGTGCCGAGCGAGTCGACGCCGAGCAGGCGGCGATCGTCGAGCTCCTCGAGAGGTTCGAGCCGGGCGACGGTCTCGTGGCCCCGTTCACCTGGGGGGCGCGTGCATCGGTGATCGCCACCGGCGACCCCTACGGGCTGCCCTGGCATCCCCCGGGTCGCTTCCTTCGCGACCAGGAGGTCCAGTGGAGAGACGTGCACGGCACGATCTGGGTGCTGCCCCCGCCCGGCGGGGCTACCTCTGCCCAGGATCCCGGAGAACACGTCCGTTGATGGCCTACCGGTCCCGCTCGACACGCGGGACGCCCCATGTCTGAGGGGACCGTCGACCGCCGCACCTGGGCTGCCGCCCTGCTCGTCGGGGCGCTGGCGTTCGGGATCCTGCCGTTCCTCCCCATCCTCGGGTGGCTTCCCTGGGGCGTGGACGCGAGCAAGTGGATCGCCTGGACCTCGCTCGACTCCGACGGCTGGTGGCAGTCAGTCACCGCGCGCAAGCACTTTGTCGGCTATCGCCCCGTCGCCGCGTTCAGCTACGTCCTGAACCACGCGACGACCGGCCACGCCCCCTGGGGCTACCGCGGTCTCGATCTGCTGCTGCACGGGCTCACGGGCGGGCTGCTCGCCTCGCTGGTGCGTCAGTGGTCGCTCGTGGACCGCAGGAACCTGGACCTCGCGACGGCAGGCCTCACCTTCGTGGTCGTGTTGGTGCTCTTCGGGCACCCCGCCACCGAGGAGATCGTCCCCTTCAGCGCGCGACGCAGCTACCTGCTGTCGATGAGCTTCGGGCTCGCGGGGCTCCTGACGTTCGGGGCCGCGCTGCGGGGAGAGCGGCTTCTGTGGACCGCCTCCGGGTTCGTGGGCGCGGCCCTCCTGCTGGGACTCGCCGTGCTCTCGAACGAGTCTGCCTACGTGCTCGTTCCCTTGTTGCCCCTGGTCGGCCTGCACCTGACCTGGGAGTCGCCCCGCCTCCGCCGGATCGCGCTGGGCATGATCCCCGTGCTCGGAGTGGCGGCGGTCGCCATCGCGCTGCGGGTGGCGGTCCTCGGGTCGGTCTCCGGCGGCTACTACCGACGCTACTTCGCCATCGTCAACGCGCGGGGCGCGCCGGCCTGGCGAGAGCTCGACAGCTGGCAGCCGCTCCGGATCCTCTACGCGGCGTGGGCCTACCTGCTCGTCCCCCACGAGGTGAGCGGGAGACGGCTGGTCACGTCGGACCTCGTGCAGGCGGGTCTGCTCGTAGTGGCCGGAATCTTCCTCCTCGGCCTCGTCGGGCTCGCGGTCCGCTACCGGTCGCACCCCACCTGGCGCACGGTGCTCCTCGCCGTGACGTGGCTCGCGGGGTCCACGGGGATCGTCGTGCTCTCCGAGACGTGGTTCTGGCGCCAGGCCTACTGGATGCTGCCCCCCTACGGACTGCTGCTCGGCGTGGCCCTCTGGGAGGCACGGCGTCGGTGGCCCACCGATCGACGAGGGGCCGTCGCCCTCGGGCTGCCCTCGCTCGCCTTGCTCCTCCTCGCCCTCGGGCACGGGCCGGTGCTCCGCCTCGGCATGAACACGGGGGTGCACCTGGACAAGCGACGCGGGAGCGAGGTGACGCTCGCCATCGCCCACGAAGTGCGCGATCTCTCGAGGCCGTCCGACGTGCTCGTGATCGTGCCGCTACGGGGCAAGCGCGCCCAGCTCGTGCGGCTGTGGGAGCGACACCTGTTTCCGAGCCAGGGGCACCGGTTTCGGCTGCTCGCCCATCTCGACCGGGGAGTCCGGCTCGATCGGACGACGCCGATCGCGAGGCAAGAGGACGACGAGCTCGTGTTGTCCGACGGCTTCTGGCTCGTCGACAGCTACCGGGCCAAGGCGTCCACCGTGCCCGACCCGGCCCGCCCCGGTTCCCGACCCCTTCAGCGCCTGAAGCTCGAGGACCTCCGCAGCCGGCGCCCGGCCGCCGTAGTGAGCACGGCCCCGGCCCCACTCCGCGTCGATCTCCCGCCGCTCAGCGGCCCGCGGGGCGGAGCGACCAGGCAGCCGCCCCCTGCTCGAGAGCGTAGATGAACAGGCCGTCGGCTCGGGCGACCGTCTCGGCCACGGCTCCGCCGAACAGCACCCGGTCCACGAGCACCCGATCCCCCTGCCGCGCGATGATTCGCCACGGCACGTTCTCGGTCAGATCGAGCTCGATGGTCCCGGAGAAGCTGTCGAGCCGGACACCGACGCCCTCCTGGACGAGCTCGGCCCGACCCTCCGTCACGTCCACCCACCGCATTCGCGGATAGTGCTCTGGTGCGCTCCGGACCAGGGCGTCGACGGTACCGTCGTGGAGCTTGCGGATGGCGTCGAAGCGCTTCCAGCTGAACAGCGGCTCGCTGCGCGTGACCGTGTCCACGATCTCGACGAGCTGGGCGATGGAGTCGGGTTTCACCGGCGCGTCGATGCCGGCACGACGAGCGAGGTAGCCATCGGGAAGCCGGCGCTCGAAGTGCCCGATGCGCCATCCCGACTGCTCGTCGACGGGAAGGCGGGCGAGAACCGGGTCGGCGAGGGCAAGTCGATCCACGATGTGCACCTCGGGGCCCGCGTAGTAGCCGTACATGCCGATCACCGCTTTGTTGACGACGCCAGGGGGCTGTCGCCGTCGCTCGCGCCCTTGACGAGCGAAGAGGTGACTCGGCTCGAGCGAACGGAGGTTCCGGCGCAGTCCCGACCCACGCCAGTAGAAGCCGCGCTCGTCGACCACCCCGTGCATGGCCTTCGCGCGATGGTAGCCGTAGCCGGCCCGGAGCGGGGTGTAGCGGGAGGTCAGCGACAGCCCGACCGCCATCACCGCGACGACACCGGCCCCCGCGCGCGGAAGCGGGTGGCGGGTCACGAGGAATGCCGCTGCGAACAACGGCGTGGCGAGGAACCGCCCTCCCATGAAGTCGCCACCGATGCGAACGATGTAGGCGAGGTAGAGCACGATGCCGAGCGACAGCGCCGCCCCCCTCGCGTCGCGGTGGAGCAGCGGCGCCAGCACGCCGACGGCGACGAGAGGCAGAGTGGCGGGATCGTAGGTCCACGCCCACTGAAAGTACCAGGGCGCCTGCGCCGCGAGCTCGCTCGAGGCGATGCCCGACCCGAGCTTCGCCCACGCAGTGTTGGGCACCAGCGAGCCGTAGTACACGAGCGAGAAGGCGTGCCAAGCGATCAGGGGCAACCACGCGAGCTGGTCCCAGAGCAGATCGCTCCACTCGCGCTCGCGGACGAGGGGCCACGCGGCGAGAGCCAGGCCTGGAGCCACGAAGAGCAGTGCGTCGAGCCGGGTGAGTCCCACCAGGCTCGCGAGCAGCAGGAGCCCCGCGAATCTCGGTCCGCCCTCGCGGTAGAGCTCGCAGCCGAAGAGCGCGAGCAGCAACCAGACCAGAGGCCCCTCGAGGCCCGAAGTCCCGTAGTCCACGAACGCCTTGGACACGGCGAGGAACCCCACGCCGAGGGCCGCCGCGTAGCGATCCCGAGCCGTGAGCGCCGCGACTCCCACGCTGGCCATCGTGGTCGCGAACCCGACCACCATCGTGGTGAGCCAGGCCTCGCGGGTCAGCGCGTAGGGAATGGTGAGCCAGGCGAGCCACAGCGGGTGGGTGAACGCCTGGACCCGCTCCGCGGGGTTGTAGCGCAGCCCGTAGCCCTCGAGGAAGTTGTCGAGGGTGCGCAGCGTGATGAAGGCATCGTCGCTCACCCAGGCACTGCCGACCACGAGCCCGGCCAGTACGACCAGCGGCACGAGCCGAACGGGATCCCGTTCCGGCCGCAAGGCGGCGGCCTCCTTCGCGGAAGGATTCACTCGAGCTCTCCCCGGCCGGGTGGCCGCAGGGCCATGCCCCGGCCCCTGTTAACCCAGGCCAGTCCCCGCCCACCGCCGTCGACAGAGCGACGGTGAGCGGTTTACCTATGGCGCATGATTCCGACGTGGCTCCTCGTCGCCCTGGCGCAGTCACAGACCCCGTCGCCCGCCGCCACGGTCGAGCCGCCGCCCCCCATCGCGGCTGACCGCCAGTGGCAGGTCCTCACGCCGGTGGCCGACCGCCGTGCGATGCTCCGCGAGGCGAGCGCCGAGCTCGGCACCTGGAGCATCGATCTGGCGGGGGTGCCGATCGACGGCCCCTGGCTCGCTGCCCTCGCGGCCACACCAGAGGACGAGCCCCTGCTGCGAGCCTCACGCGAGAAGCTGGGGCAGGCCCTCGACCTCGAGGACTTCTTGCTGTTCCTCGACGACGTCCTGCGGGCCGGGCGAGATGGCCGCCGCGGCGAGACCTTCGCCATCGGCTCCGGACGGGCCCGCAACACGGGCTTGTTCGTGCATCCGAGCGAGGTCTTCCGCAACCGCTCCCGGCCCTATCCCTACCGAACCGACGAGCTCGCGGTCGACGCGCCCCCGCCCCAAGAGTCGTTCACGCCGGCCGAGGACGGCGCCCTGCTCGGTCCCGAGTGGACGATGCGGTACCGCAACCCGACCGACGAGGCGGACATGTACGCCACCCTGGCCGCCAAGCGTCCCCGCTCGGGGTTCGCGTCGCGCATCGCCTCACTGGTCAAGCAGATCGAGCTGCAGGGTGGAACCGTCTACCTGACGTCGTTCCTGCGCTACCGGGAGCGAGGCTACCTGATGTGGGGCGCGTTCGAGCTCCGCCGGTGCAGCGCCGCGAGCTGTGTGGACCGGAAGGTCCGCGAGCTCGAGCGCGCGAAGTCCTGGGCGCCCGTGTCCATTCGGTGGCAGCACCCCGACGGATGGTCGGCCACGCAGGAGGCCGCGCGCCGAATGGCCGACGCCTTCGACGTCGTCTACGCGACGAAGCGGGGAGCCCAGCGCTCCAACCACTACGACGGGCTCGCGGCAGACTTCGTGGCCTTGCGACTGCCCCGCCGTCTCGAGCTGTGGGCTCCCGACGGTGCCCACGAGGTCTTCGACCTCTCGGATCCGGAGCAGCCTCGCGACCTCTCGCTCACCCCCGAGGTCATCGACTGGGTCGAGGCGCACTACGGATTCTCGAAGCTCCGCTCCGACTATCCGCACTGGGACGACGTGCGCTGATCGCGCTCGGGAGGTGCCCCCGCGGGACAACCCCGGGCGAAGTGGGGGCAGCGGTCGCAGGGACGGGGGGCCCCTCGAGCCCTGTGCTCCACGTGTTCGAGCGGGGCGTCCGCGAGCTCCGCGACCTCGTCGAGGAGGGCGGGAACGCGCTGTCGGTCGGCCTCCGACCATGGCCCGAGAGACGCGGTGATCCCGTCCGCCGCGAGGAGCACCTCACCTCGCCCCACGCCACCGTCGAGAGCCGGCGACAGCGCCCAGGCATAGGCGAGCAGCTGCCAGCGGTGGCCGGCGGCGCCCCCCCGTGCTCCCGACTTGTAGTCGAGGACCACCCATCCGTCGTCGCTCCGCCACACGCGGTCGACGCGCCCGCGTAGCGCGATGCCGTCGTGCTCCGCGCGCACGGGCAGCTCGTCGTGACCGGGCGCCTCCAGCGCACGGGCGAGCTCGGGATCCTGGCCGCAGCGCCCGAGCTGGAACGCGAACTGCTCGACGGCTCGGTCCACGGCATCGTCGGGAACCCCTCCGATCCGAGCCTGGGCGCTGATGCGGCGAACCACCGCTTCGGAATCGACGGCGAAGCGGTCTTCGATCGCCTCGTGCAGAGCCTGACCACAGAGCCGCTCGAGAAGGGCGTCGTCGCGGCTGGCGGGCACGGCGGGTCCGAAGCGGTGCTCGAGAACCCACCACAGGGGGCAGGCCACGAACCGATCGAGGGTGCTCGCCGACACCTCGAGGCGTCGCCGGTGAGGGACACCGCGCAGTCTCCGGCGGGTCGCGGGAGCCGGGGGATCGAGCAGGGGTCCCGGAGGGGCCGGAGGTGTCGGCTTCTCGAGGAGAAGCTGGGCGTCGCGGCGCTCGGTCGCGAACGGCGTGTGCCCCTCGACGAGCTGCATCCAGGTGGCCCGGGACCCGGGGGCCGGGGGGTTGGAGGTCTGCCCGACCAACACGAGATGCTCGCGAGCGCGGGTGGCTGCCACGTAGAGCAGTCGGCGCTCCTCGGCGTCCTCCTCGGAACGTCGGACCTGGTCGAGGGTCGCGTACAGCCCGGGCTTCACCTGCCGCTGCACCGGGGCCGAGGGATCGAGCACCTGGCTGGCCAGTCGCCAGCGCGCCCGTGCCGCCGGACGACGCACGAGCAAGGTCTCGGGCGCGCTGCGGGCCCGGCGCTCGAGCTCGGGCACGATCACGAGCTCGAACTCGAGCCCCTTGGAGGCGTGGACGGTGCAGACCACCACCCTGGCCGAGGCGGGCACGATGGAGGCCTCGGACTCACGCGGTCCTGCCTCGACCTCGCCGAGCAGACGATCCGCCACCACCTCCAGCCGCGGCTCCCCCCACCCGTTCACGAGCTCGACGAGCCGCCTCGCGTTGGCCTCGGCCTGACCGGACGGGTCGGCGACGGCGCGCGCCGGTGCGTGGCACTGGGTGACGTGGGCCACGAAGTGCGCCGGACTCAGTTGCCCCCGGAGCCGGACGAGGTCGGCGAGACGACGGTGCGCCCGGGCCACGGCCGGCGTCGGGTGGACCGCGACGGGCCCTCGGACGAAGCCGGCGAGCTGGCTCCGGGGATCGCGTGGGTCCGCGCCGGCAATGCCCTGGATCGCCTGATCGGAGAGGCCGAGCCAGGGCCCTCGAAGGGCCGCGACCACCGAGGCAGGGTCCGCGTGCACCACCGCGCTCACGGTGTTCACGACGTCGATCACCTCCTGTCGACCCCAGAAGCCCACGCCCTCCGCCACGACGAACGGGACGTGGTGGCGGCGGAGCGCGGCCTCGAACTCGGCCTGACGCGTCCGCGCTCGGAGGAGCACCGCGATGGGCGGGGTGGGAAATGCGTCGACGTCGACGTAGGGAGCGTCGGGCGCCAGCAGCTCCACCGCGATCAGCCGAGCCACCGTCTCCGCCTGCCATCCTGCCCCGAGGGTGTCGGCGTGCCCGCGCACGAGGGTGACCCGTCCGCCACCCTCGGTGCGGCCAGCCCGAATGGCCTCGTAGGGCGCGTCGTGTGGTGAAGCGGGAGCCGTTCCGAGCACGTGTGGGAACGCGTCGTTGAACCAGGCGATGAGCTCGGGTCGGCTCCGGAAGTTGTCCGGCAACCGCAGAGGGGCCACCCCCAGCTCCTCGGCGGCCCGCTGGAACACCGTGACGTCGCCACCCCGGAAGCCATAGATCGCCTGCTTGACGTCGCCGACGAGGAACAGACGACCCTCCGGAACGTCGGCGTGGCGGCGCCCGAGGGCGAGAACCAGAGACCATTGGAGCTCGTCGGTGTCCTGGAACTCGTCGACCATGATCGCGGTGTGACGGGCCCACAGGAACTCGCGAAGCGCGTCGTCGCGCTGGACTGCCCGGATGGCTCGGAGCTGGAGCTCCTCGAAGGTGAGCACGCGCTCCGCGTTGGCGCGCGCGGTCAGTCGCTCCTCGGTTCGCAGGATCCAGATGGAGAATGGCGCGAGCGCGTCGAGCAGCGCCCGATCCGCCGGCGTGGGGAGGCGACGGGAGGCAATCGCACGATCCACCCAGTCCCCGAGGCGCTCGACGAGCGCCTTCGTGGCGCGCTTCGCGAGCTGGTAGCGCCGCTGCCCGGGCCACCGGGCCTGCGTGCCGAGCACGGCGGGATGGGTGAGGGTGCGCAGCTGGTCGGTGTCCGACACCAGCAGCTCCAGCACCTCGCGGTAGATCTCGTAGATGCGGAGGGGATCGTCGTCACCCTTCGGGGGGACGAACTCCTCGAGGTAGGGCAGAAGCTGGTTCTGAACGAAGGGCCCGCCGCCCGAGGGTGCGGTGAGCCGCGCGATGGCGTTCAGCGCCGGGTGTCCCACCTCGCGAATCCAGCGAGCCGCGTCGACGGGACTGGGCTCCGCGGCCGCCAGCTGCTGCGCGAGGGTGATCTCTCCCGTGGCGTGGGCCTGCATGGTCTCGTCGATCACCCCTCGACGCTCCAGCGCGTGCGCACCCGCGTCGATCAGGCGGTGTCGGCTCCCGAAGGCGTCGAGCAGCGGGCCGAGCACCGTGGGCTCGGTCGACACGAGCTCCTCCAGGGCCTCCTCGAGTGCCTCCCGGCGCATGCGCCGCGCCTCCGCGTCCTCGAGGATGCGCGCTCCCGGAGGGGTCTCGGTCTGACCGGGAAACTCGCGGAGGATCGAGGCGCAGAATCCATGAAAGGTGCCGATGCGCGCTCGATCGAAGCGGTCGGCCATCTTCTGGACGTGGTCGAGGAGCTCGGACCCGCGCTTCTCGTGAGGATCGCGCTGGTTGAGCTCACCGCGGACCGACGCGACGGCCCGGACCAGCGCGAGTAGACGCTGGTGGCATCGGTGGGCCATCTCCTCCGCGGCCTTCTCGGTGAACGTGAGGACGAGCACGGACTCGATGTCGTGCCGCCCCGCCACCGCGAGGTCGAGCAGGAGCGAGACGTAGCGCAGAGACAAGGTGTGGGTCTTGCCCGCGCCCGCGCCCGCGGTGAGCACGGTCTCGTCGCGGGTCTCGATCGCCGTGCGCTGCTCGGGGGTGAGCCGCAGCTCGGGATCGTCGAGGTCGAGGTAGGGGTCGAGCCCCCTCAGTGCGACCCTCACGCGCCCTCCCCTCGACGGGCGGCGGACGCCACCTCGGCCTCGACCTGCTCGGCCTGCCGCACGTGGTCGACACGACAGGTGCGGGCGTGGGGGCAGCTCGCGCACCCCGCCCGTGCCGGCCCGAGTCGGGTGGGGACGAAGTGGCCTGCGAGCAGCCCCTTGGCCTGGTTGCCCGCTTCGCGGAGCACCTGCCTGCGCTCCCGAGCGTCGACGGACAGCGCGTAGCGACGCTCCCCTGGAGCGCAGGCCTCTCGGAGCACCGAGGGATCGCCCACCCAGCCGGTGCGGGCGAGCCGGTCGGGACGGGCCAGCGACAGGAACGTGGCGGCCACCGGCGCATCGGGGAAGCGCCTCACCGCGGCCTCGGCATACGCGTAGGGCTGCAGGGAGCGGCCCTCCGCCACGGACGCCCGGGTCGGCGGCTGCCCGGTCTTGTAGTCCGTGACGACGAGGCTACCGTCGGGGAGGCGGTCGAGTCGGTCGAGCACGCCGCGCAGCCGGATCGGGCCGACCTCGAGGTCGTCGAAGGGGGCCTCGACCGCCACGGGCACGCGCTGGTCGGGCGCCGCGATCTCGAGATCCAGCCAGGCCCGGAGGACGCCGGCCGGAGCATCGTCGACGAGGCCGGCGAGCCAGCGCTCGCGTGCATAGGCCTGGTAGGCGGGATCGAAGCCCCCTTGACGCTCGACGTCGTCGAGCACCTCGCGAGCAACCTCGTACAGCTCGCGCCCGAGCGCCGCCGGATCGCCGCCGACCACCGACCGGAGCTCCCGCCGGCGAAAGAACTGCTCGAGGATGCTGTGCAGCGCGGTCCCTCGACGCCGAGGCTCGAGCTCGGGCGCCCACTGGTCGGGCGGGGAGAGCCTCAGGACCCGGTCGTACCAGTACCGCTGGGGGCAGCGGAGGTAGCTCTCGAGCGCGGTGACCGACAGGGTCCCCGGGGTGGGCGGGGGGACGCTGAGTACGCCGTCGTGCGCTCCCCAGACCCCCTTGCGATCCCGGTTCACCGCGACCGCGACGTCGAAGTCGTCGCGCACCCGAGCGGGAAGGAGCTCGCGCCAGCCGGGTTCGTGGCTCTCTCCCGCACTCCGCGCCTCGGCCGCGGCACGGTCGAGCACGTCGACCACGCTCGCTGGTCCGTCGGCCCGTCGGCGCATCGCGCGCGGCGGAGTGGTGGCGGCGCGAAGCTCGAAGCGACCGCCATCGGAGGTCGGGAGGTCGAGCAGGTCGGCGAGCACCGCCGCCGGGGGGACCGCGCGCCCGCCCCGAGTGAGCGGCCACGACAGCACCAGCCGCCCGATCCCTCCCGGCTCGGGCCCGGTGAGGGCGTCACGAAGCCAGCCTGCGAGGCCGTGCCGCGCCCGGGTCACCGGATCGCGAGCGAGCCGTCGCCGCCAGGTCGGCTGGACGAGGAAGGCGACCGGCGGCCGGTCCGGAAAGTAGCCCCGCGAGAGCCCCATCACCCACAACAACCGGGCAGGAAGGCCGATCGCCGCCATCGCGTCGACCACCCGGACTCGGGCGGTGGCATCGCCCGCGCTGGGGACGGGCGTGCGCTCGAACACCGCGCGCAGCTGCTCGAGCAGCTCCTCTCGGGGCCAGGGCCCAGCGTCGATGGTGGCGAGGTCGACGGTGAACGCCTCGATGGCAGCCAGCACTGCCGCCTGGATGCGGAGGTCGGTCGAGTGCCGACCCGAGAAGGCGCCCAGTCCGTCGAGGACCGCCTCGAGCGTGCGTCGCCAGGGGTGCGGCTCGAGCGGCTCCGCGAGCCGTCGGGCCTCCCGGTGCAGCGCCTCGACGGCAGCGAGGGTCCGCTGCAGTGGCCCCTCGGGATCCTCCGCGTCGCCGCCAGTCCGGATGCGGTTGCGCACGAGCCAGCGGACGAGACCGGCGCTCCAGGAACCCACCGCTCCCCGCCCGACGCCCGCACGCGACAGCCACCGCCGCAATCGTCGAGGATCGACCGGGGTGGGGAGGGAGAGGGCGTCGGCCAAGGCCGCGAGCTCCAGGGCCTCCGGGTCGGGTCGCGCGACCGCGAGCAGTCGCAACACGACCTGAGCGAGGGGCATCCGCGACAGCGGCCGCTCGAGCACGAATGGAACTCCGTGAGACGCGAGCGCCTCGGAGACCAGAGCCTCCTGGCGCCCGAGCCCCGCCACCGCGAGCACGACGTCACCAGGGTCCAGACCGTCGAGCAAGGCCTGCTGGCAAGATCGCGCGGCCTCGTTGGCTTCCTCTTCGGGGTCGGAGCAGCGCAACAGCGTGACCCCGGCGTCGTCTCGGTCCCGGCCGTGACCGAGCCAGCGCCGTGCCTGGACGGCGCTGACGATGGGCAGGGGTCGACCGTCCGCATAGGCATCGGCGAGGTCGCGCGGAGCCGCAGGGCCTGGCTCGGTCCACGGCTCGACGGGGAGCAGACCCTCGGCCGTCTGGCAGAACACCTCGACTTCACCGCTCTCGACGAGACCGAACAACGCCTGGCGGAGAGGCGCCTGCGCGGCCACGACCCGGGACTCCTCTCGCAGCGCCTCGTCGCCCGTGTCCCAACCGAGCAGCACCCCCGCCTCGCGCCCCCCACGATCGCGCCCGGACGCGAGGGTGACGATGACGGTCGAGCCCGCGTGCGACGCTGCCTGGATCAGGCCGAGCAAGGCAGCGCTGCGCGTGGGGGTGGGCTGCAACACGTCGTCGATCACGACCACCGGGTGGCGGCGCAACCATCGCTGGAGCGCCTCGGACGGACGGGCGAGGCGCGCGATCAGGTCGATCGTCGCCTCGGCTGGGCGCACGAACCCGGCGGGATGGCTGGCCCTGAGCTCTCGCACCACGGTGTCGAGCTCGGAGTCGCCCAGCTGCGGCAAGCGCTGCTGGCCGAGCGCGTCGTCCACCGAGGCCAGGTGCCAGGCCAGCTCGGGCCCTCGCTGAATTCGGGCGAGGCTCGAGAACGCGTGGGCCCGATCGCGCAGCCAGCGACGCGCTGCCAGCTCCCGCGCCCCCCGACGGAGCCACGGCCGGCCATCCCCGAATCGGTGCCAGAGCCATGCCCAGAGGGCGTCGGGATCCCAGACCTCCGACCGGCCCCCCGGGTCGATGGGCGCCCAGTCCTCCGACCGGCGACGATCGTCGCTCACCACCAGCCAGCCCGCATCGAAGCCGCTCGACGACCGGACGGGAAGCTGGGAAGCGGCAAGCTCCGCTACGGCGGCCAGCCGGCGGCCCCGCGAGCGACCGAACACCACGAACACCATTTCCGCAAGCTAGCTTCGACGCCGGACAGTTCCCGTCCGGCAGATCACCGGCCGTCGTGGTCTTGCAGCCCTTCGACACCGCGGTTACTGACTGCAGGTTCATCGGGGTGTAGCGCAGCCTGGTAGCGCACCAGACTGGGGGTCTGGTGGTCGCTGGTTCGAATCCAGTCACCCCGACCATTCAGAACGGGCCCCTGGACGTCTTCGGATGTCCAGGGGCTTCGTCGTTTCTGGGCTGGTGGTGAGTTCGAAACCGAGAGCCTCGGAACCCGGGCCTCGCGATTCTGGAGGTTGACCCGTGCGCTCCGGTTCGAATCTGGAACACCCCGCCAGCGATACCCGGTGTTGCCGCGAGGTCAGTCGCAGATGCCGGCGTTGATGTCGATCTGGGTGGGCCGTGACCTCACCCCAACTCCCCTGCGGCGGTGGAGGCCCGCCGCGCCCACCACCCGTACAGGCTTGGGAGCAGGAGCAGGGTGACGGGGGTGGCGGTGAGCAGGCCGCCGATGACGACGGTCGCGAGGGGGCGCTGCACCTCGGCGCCGACGCCAGTGTTGAGGGCCATCGGCACGAAGCCGAGGCCGGCGACGAGGGCGGTCATGAGCACTGGACGGAAGCGCTCTTTGGCGGCGAGGGCGGCGGCCTCGGCCGAGGATCGGTCAGGCGTGTGCACCTCGAGGGTGCGACTGACCAGGACCAGCCCGTTCATGACGGCGACGCCGGCGAGGGCGATGAACCCGACGATGGCGGACATCGACAGGGGCAGGCCGCGCACGGCGAGCGCGACCAGGCCGCCGGTGATGGCGGCGGGCACGGCCAGGAACAGCAGGGCGGCGGGGCGCCAGTGGCCGAGGGCCTGGATGAGCACCAGCACGATGAGGCCGAGCACGATCGGTACGGTGAGGGCGGTGCGCGAGGCGGCGGCACGGAGCTGTTCGGCCTTGCCGGCCCAGGTGATCCAGACCCCTGGAGGCAGGTCCAGCTCTGCGACGGCAGCGCGGGCGTCGGAGACGAAGCTGCCGACGTCGCGGCCCCGCACGTTGGCCTGCACGGTCAGGCGACGTGAGCCCTCCGCGCGGCGCACGACCGCAGGCCGAACCGTCTCGTCGACGCGGGCGACGTCTCCGAGGGTGACGGTGCCGCCGTCTGGCAGGGCGAGGGGCAGGTCGACGAGTGCGACGTGGGTCGGCCGCAGGGTCCGGAGCACGACCTCGTCCTGAAAGGCGCCGCGAAGCACACTTCCCAGTCCGGTTCCGCGCTGCAGCCCGGCGACAGTCAGGTGCACGTCCCCCACATCCAGGCCGAGGCGCGCCACGGCAGCCTCGTCGACGACCACGTCCAGCGCGGGCATGCCCTCGAGCGCAGGCTCCTTCACATCGGCCGCACCCTCGATGCCCTCGAGCGCCCTTGCGACCTGGGCGGCGAGGCGCCCCAGCTCGTCCAGGTCGTGGCCGTGGATCTGCACGCCGACATCGCTGGGCACGCCCTCGAGCAGCTCGTTGAACCGCATCTCGATGGGCTGGGTCAGGGTGAGGGCGGCGCCGGGGGCCTCCCGCGCGATGGCGTCGGCGAACGCGTCAGCCAGGCCGGCGGTGTCCTCGGCGGTGACCCACTCCGAGCGCTCCTTCAGCCGCACCAGGATGTCCGCCTCCTCGAGCCCCATGGGGTCGGTCGCGACGGCCGGGCTGCCCACGCGGGTCGCGACCTGCTCGACCTCGGGAAAAACACGGAGGACCTGCTCGATTCGCAGGGCTTCGCGCCGGGCGACCTCGACAGGAACGGACGGCAGGCGCGCGGTCTGCACGACCAGATCGCCCTCCTCCAGGCGCGGCACGAACTCGATGCCGAGGGTGAGGGCCGTGCCGGCGCCAACGGCGAGCAGTGCGACGATGCCGATGGAGGCGAGCCACGGCCGCGGGCCGAACAGGGCCAGGAACGGCGCGTATACCTGGTCGAGGGCGCGCTGCAGCCACGTGCGGTGGTGCGGGCGCGGCCTGACGATGAGGGCGGACAGGGCGGGCACGTAGGTGAACGTCAGCACCAGGGCGACGCCGAGCGCGAGCAGCACGGTGAGGGCCATGGGCCGGAACAGCTTGCCCTCGGTGCCCTGCATGCCGAGGATCGGCAGGTAGACGAGCACGAGCAGGCCGACGCCGAAGAACACGGGCTTGGCGACGGCGCGCGCACGTCCTGCGACCGCTTGTGCGAGGGCATCGCGCCGCACGACCTCGACCGCGACGATGGACTCGACCACCACGATCGTTCCGTCGACCACGAGGCCGAAGTCGACCGCGCCCAGCGACATCAGGTTGCCGGAGACACCTAGCAGCGACAGGCCGGCGAACGCGCCGAGCATCGCCAGGGGGATGACCGAGGCGACGACCAGGCCGGCGCGCAGGTCACCGAGGAGGAGGAGCAGCACCAGCACGACGAGCAGTCCGCCGGCGATCAGGGACTCGGACACGGTCTCCAGGGTGTGTCCGACGAGCTTCTCGCGCTGGTAGACGATCTCGGTCTCGACGTCGTCAGGCAGGGCCTCACGGACCTGGTCGAGCTCCTCGAGCACAGACGCCACGACAGTGCGAGCATCGGCGCCGGCTAGCAGCTGCACCACGACGAACAGCGCCTCGCCCTCGCCGTTGGCCGTCCCGATCCCCGTGGTCAGCGCCTTGCCGGGGCGTACCTCGGCCACGTCGGAGACCCGGACCGGATCCTCGGCATCGTGGCGCACGACGAGCTCACCGACGGCCTCGGGGGTCGTCGGGTTCGCGACCACCCGGACAGGCACCCGGTCGCTCGTCCCCTCGACGTTGCCGCCGGGGGTGATGCCCAGGTGTCCGCCCACGGCGTCGGCGACGTCGGACGGCGACAGGCCCCGGGCGGCGAGGCGCCACGGATCGGCCAGGATCTCGATCTGCGGGGCACCGCCGCCCCACGCGTTGACCTCGACCACGCCGTCGACCATGCGCAGGCGCGGCGCGATGTCGCGCTCGAACAGCCGGGTCAGCTCGGCGGGCGAGCGGTTGTCACTGCGGACCGTGAACTGCACGATCTCGCCGAGGCCGGTCGAAGGAGGTCCCAGAGCGGGGATGCCGGCGGTCGGCGGCAGATCGGACGAGGCGACGTCCACCTGCTCCTTCACGGCCTGGCGCGCCCGCCACAGGTCGGTGCCGTCGTGGAACACCACCTTGATGGCCGACACGCCGTCCCGAGAGAGGCTTCGCACCTCGTCCACGTCGGCGACGCCGCCCAGGGCCCGCTCCAGCGGCAGGGTGACCAGCAGCTCGACCTCCTCGGCGGCCATGCCAGGCGACGAGGTGAGCACCTGAACCTGGGTGTTGGTGAGATCCGGAAACGCGTCGAACCGGATCGACAGGGCGGCGGCGGTCGCACCGAGCACGGCGAGGACCGTGCCGAGCAGGACCCACCAGCGGTGACGCACCGAGGCGTCGACGATCGCATCGAGGAGTCTCATGGGCCGTCCCCTCCGCCATCCTGGTCGAGCAGCGCCAGGCTCTTGAGGAGGAAGACGCCACGTACGGCCACGGCGTCGTCGGGAGACAGGCCCGACACGAACACACGGCCCGGCTCGCGGCCCAGGACCGTCACCCGGACGGCGTCCGCGGCGGCCTCGGAGCCTTCGGCGGCGCGTCGCAATACGACGGGAGCGCCGTCCATCCGGGTCAGCGCCGCCTCGGGCACGGCGGTGGCTCCGTCGGGAGCGGGCACTGTGAGGGTGGCGCGACCGCTCGCGCCGACCGGGGCCGGCTCGGGCGTGGAGAGCCACAGCGGGCGGGTGCGGGAGTGCGGGTCGACGGCCGGGGCCGTCGCGGCGAGCTGCAGCGGGAAGGTCCGGCCGTCGGCGATCTGCAGCGATCCGGCGATGTCGGAGCCCGTGAGCACGGCACCGTAGCGCTCCGGTGCCCCGACGCGCACCCAGGTCGCATCGGGTCGGACCAGGGACAGGCAGCCGCCCTCGGCGGGCAGGGTGCCGAGCTCGCAGTGCAGCGCCTGCACCACCCCGGACGACGGGCTGTTCCACGCCCACCGTGCCCCGTCCCGGGTGGTGGTGTCACGCTGCGCGGCGAGCTGGCGCGCGAGGGCGGCGCGACGGGCCTCGGCCTCGGTGAGCTCGGCCTGGGCGAGGTCCGCCTCGGCGCGGGCTCGCACCCCGCGCTCGGCGGCGCGGCGGGCCTGCTCCGCATGCATCCTTGCGCGGGCAACGTCGGACGCGGCAGACGACAGGTCAGCCTCCAGGCTGGATAGTCCGGGGCTCGCGAGCCAGGCGAGGGTGTCGCCCTCGGCGACGGTGTCCCCCGGCTGCACGGCCCAGGCGTCCAGGCGTCCGACCCCGGGAGGGCCCAGGCGCGACGCAGCCCCCGGGCGGGCGAGGACCTCGGCGGGGAGGGTCGCCACCGGCACGCGCTCAGGTCGCTCTGCGGTGGCCCACGCGACGCGGTCGGCCAGGTCGGGGGTGGGCTCCTCCTCGGACTCGGGGGCGCCACACGCGGCGGCGAGGAGCAGGGTCAGGGCAGCGCGGGTCATGCGGTCTCCAGCATGCGGCGGACGGCCTCGGCGCGGGCCGAGGATGCGACCAGGCGGGCGGTCAGGACGAGGCGCTCGTGCTCGGCCTCGTGGTGGTCGCGGCGAGCGCGGATCACCCGGTCGGCGGGCACCAGGCCGTCGCCGAACGCGGCCTCGAGCCGCTCGAGGCGGCGGGCTAGGGGAGCGACGACCTCGCGGTCGAGTCGGGTGATGCGGTCCTGGGCGGCGTCGAAGCCAGCCGCCTCGGCACGCCACGCTCCGGCGATCCGCTCGGTGCGCCACGCGGCTCGGCGTCGCTCGGCGGTGGCTTGGGCCTGCGCCTGGCGGGCCTCGGCCAGTCCGGGCGGACGCAGGGGCGCCTGGATGCCAACGACACCGAGGGCCTCGAACGGGCCGATACCGTCCGCGAACGCCACCCCGACTTCGAGGGTCGGGCGCCAGGCGCCGAGGGCGCGCCCCTGGGCGTGGAGTGCGTCTGCGCGGGCCTCGGCGGCGCGAACGTCCGGTGCGTCGGCGGCCTGCGCGACCAGGGGGGTCCACGGGTTGTCCAGATCGGCGACGTCCAGGTCGTGCAGGTGCCGCTCCCCGCCGTCCAGGGCGGGGTCCGCTCCGAGGAGAGCGCGCAGGTGGGCCTCGGCGCGGATGGCATCCGCCCTGGCGGCGGCGGCTTCGGCCCGCACGGTGGCGAGCTCGGCGCGGAGGTCCTCGGCGTCCAGCGGGGCAGCCAACCCCTCCCTGACGGCATCATCGAGGGGGGCCAGCGTGGCCTTGACCTCGACCGACCACGCGTCGAGGTGCAGGGCGAGCTCGCGGGCCATCCACCACGCTGACCACGCGTCCAGCACGCGCTCGACGAACGCCTGGCGATCCACGGCGGCCTCGGCGTGCAGGGCGTCGGTCCGGGTGGTCCAGGATCGGCGTGCCAGGACGCCCAGCCCAAGGGGTGCCTGCAGGGTCGCGAACGCCTCCTGGTTGGTGCGCGCGCCCAGTCGCGTGCCCCCAGCCACGGACAAGGGTGTGGCGGCGACCCGTCGGGCCCGGCGCGCGCCGTCTAGCTCCGCCTGCAGCGACGCACCCTCGGCCACGCTCCAGGCGTCGATCGCCGTGTCGACGACACCGTCCCAGCTGACCGGGCCCGCGCTGGCGGCGAGCGTCCATCCGACGAGCAACCACAGCACCGACACCTCCTCGATGTCTGAGCAGTACGCAGGTCAGGTGAGGCGTCGGTTGGGGCTTCGTTAGCGGAACATGAGACGCGGGATCATGTGGCTTGCACCTGCTGAATCCGCTTGCGTGAAATGTGGATCTCCGCGGCCAGGCCGCCCAGCTCCGACCGGGAGAGCACCAGATCGCCGCCATGCTGGCGTGCGATCTCCCGGGCGAGGGGCAGTCCGAGGCCCAGTCCCGGGCGGTCGGCGCGCCCGCGGTGGAAGCGCTCGAACACCCGCTCGCGGATGTCGTCAGCAAGGCCGGGCCCCCCATCCTCGACCGAGACGAAGACCGTGTCGTCGGGATCGGCGCGCTGGACCCGAATGCGGACGGGTGCCCCAGGGGCGTGCACCGCGGCATTCCGGAGCAGGTTGCCGATCGCGATGCCGCACAGCGCCGTGTCGACGACGATCTCTGGATCGTCGAGCAGCTCCAGCGACACCGTGCAGCCCGCCGCGTCCAGGGTGGCGCGCTCACTGGACAGGGCGGCCAGGACCACCGCCGAGGCTCTCTCCGGGGTGTGCTGGCGGGCAGAGCGTCCTTGTCCGGCGTCCAGGCGCGCAAGGGTGAGCAGGGCTTCGACGAGCTCGCGCAGGCGTGCGGCTTCGTCGTGGGCCGTGCGGAGGGCCTCCCGGTAGGCCTGGGCATCTCGGTCCTGGCGCAGGGCCAGATCGAGCTCGCCGAGCAGCCGGGTCACGGGGGTCCTGAGCTCGTGCGCGGCATCCGCGACGAAGCGTCGCTGGCCCGACGCGGCGGCTTCCAGGCGCTCCAGCAGCCCGTTGGTCGCCTCGAGCACCCGCCGGATCTCCTCGGGACCGTCCACCGCGACGCGGGCCCCGACCTCCCGTCCGCCGAGGTCGTCGAGCTGCGCTGCCGCGGTCTGCAGCGGCGCCAGGGCGCGGCGCAGGCCGAAGGCGAGGAGCCCGCCCAGCAGGGTGGCCGTTAGCAGGGCGATTGCGGTGTAGTACAGGGCAAACGGCCCGACGGCCCGCGCCAGGGTCGGTCGCGGCGCGGACGCGATGAGCAGGGCGTGGGGGTGGTCTGTCTCAGTGCCGTCCGGCCCCGGGGGCGCATCGAGGGGCTCGGCGACCACCAGCAGCACGCGCTGGCCCCGGGCATCGAGCCAGCGTGGCCGCTCGTCGGCGAGGGTGGCCCGGGCCAGGGTATCGTCTGCCAGCGGGTTGCCGGGCGCCCAAGGCTGTACCTGGACCGGGGTGAGCAGGTGCTCGGTGCGCCAGCGCTCCGGGGCGTGCGGGTGCGCCTCAGCGGCGGCTGCGGCAAGCAGCGCCTGGTCGAGGGCGTCCCGGGCCTGGAACCACAGCGCGACCCCCGTGCCGAGGCCGACCAGCACCAGGGATGCGGCGATTCCGGCCAGGGCGAGCGCGACGACCCGGGTGGACAGCCGCGTCATCCGCGGTCCTCGAGTACGTAGCCGAGGCCCCGGACCGTGTGGATCAGCGGGCGATCCCGGCCCTTGTCCACCTTGGCGCGCAGGTAGCTCACATAGACGTCGACCACGTTGCTTCCAGGATCATCCTGCAGGTCCCACACGGCCTCGAGCAGTCGGGTGCGGGTCTGCACGTGGCCTGTGTGCTCGGCCAGCTGGCGGAGCAGGCGGAACTCCTGGGCAGTGAGCTGCAGGTCCTGTCCGTCCCGCCAGACGCGCAGGGCCTCGGTGTCGACGACCAGATCCCCGACGACGATCCGACCGGTGCGTACCGAGCCCGCCCGCCGCGCCACCGCCGCCAGCCGCGCGAGGAGCTCATCGAACACGAAGGGCTTGGTGATGTAGTCGTCGGCGCCGCCGTACAGCCCCTCGACGCGCTCGTCGAGCTGGTCGCGGGCGGTGAGCACCAGGGCCGGACGCTGATCGCCGCGGGCCCGGAGCTCCCGGATCAGGTGCAGACCGTCGCCATCGGGGACCGTGCGGTCGACGATCAGGGCGTCGATGTCGTGCACCTCGAGCAGGACGCGTGCGCCGGACAGGGTCTGGGCGAGGGTCACGGCGTGCCCCTCCTCACCGAGCCCGCGGACCAGCAAGGCCGCGATGTGGGCGTCATCTTCGAGCACCAGGACGTTCATGAAGCGAGTGTAGCGCCGCGGTGCGCCCAAGGCGCCGTCGCGCTTCGCCCCGACGTCGGCATGGTTCCGGGTGGGGACGCCGTCCAAGCGCCACGAATCACGGCGTGTCCCTGCGGCATCCGAGTACGGATTCGCGTCGGGACGTCGCTCTGGATGAGGACTGCGTGAGGGGCGTCAGTCTTCAACAACCCAGCACCGACCTCACCTTCAGCGCCTCGACCTCCTCCTCCGCGTCGAGCCAGAAAGTTCCAAAATCATCCAACCAGCCCGACCATTCAGAACAAGCCCCTGGACGTCTTCGGATGTCCAGGGGCTTCGTCTTTTCTGGGCGGGTCCGAGTTCGAGAGGAGCTGCTACCTACATTGAGGCGCTGGATAGTGTTGGTCTGGCCGTCCCACGTGGATCCAGGCGCTCGCTGCGGCCGCATCGGACCGGCGCGTCCCGGTGCTCGACGCTCCGGTGCGGGCTCCACCCGGAGGCGGAACAGGCCGCCCTCGTGTTCCTGGTCGGCGGCCCACAAGCGGCCTTCGACACCGCACGCCCCGTGCTCGAGCGACGGCTCGGACTCCCTGGTTCATCTCCAAGGAGGGCCCCCACCCTCCGGATTCTGCTCCACCTTCGAGACAGACGTGCGGCACGATCCGGAGGGCGCCGGGCGCCGCGGCCCGCCATACCGACAGGCCCGTAGGAGGAGACGTGCAGACGATCCCAGAGCGCGCCGATGCCCCGCCGGACGAGGCGCGGTGGGCGCAGGTCAAAGCCAACGATCCCGCGGCCGACGGCACCTTCGTCTACGCCGTGCTCACGACCGGCATCTACTGCCGACCCTCGTGTCCATCACGCATCCCCAAGCGCGATAACGTGCGGTTCTACGCCGACCCTGCAGCTGCTGAAGACGCCGGCTACCGCGCGTGCAAGCGCTGCCGTCCGCAGCAGGATGCCGCCACGGAGTCCCGCGCCCAGGCCATCGCGCGGGTGTGTCGCCACCTGGATGCGAGTGATCACGTGCCCACCGTCGCCACCCTCGCGGAGCTCGCCGGCATGGCGCCCTCCACGTTCCACCGGGCGTTCAAGGCGGAGACCGGCGTGACCCCCCGGGCGTATGCCACCGCCTCCGAGCGCAGCCGCATCGTGGATGCGCTCGAACGCAACCCACAGATCGGCGACGCCATGTTCGACGCCGGCTTTCGGTCGAGCGGGCGATTCGACGAGCGCACCGAAGACCTGTCGGGCATGACCCCGAGCGCCTGGAAGCACGGCGGCCGCGATGTCTGGGCGGTCTCGGTCTCGGCCGGCAGTCGACTTCGTCGCCTGCTCCGCGCTCGGCTTCGCCAAGCGCGCCGGCGCAGAGACCGAGACCGCGGGGTCACCGTGCGCTTTGCGGTGGGTGACTGCTCCTTGGGCTGCGTGCTCGTCGGGTGCACCGAGCGCGGCATCGCCATCATCGACCTCGGCGACAGCGCACAGGCCCTGGTGCACGCGCTGCAGGATCGGCTGCCCAAGGCCACACTCGTCGGCGCGGACCCGGCGTTCGAGCGGTACGTTGCCCGGGTGGTCACCCTCGTCGAAGATCCATGCACGGGCCTTCAGCTCCCCCTCGACGTGCGTGGCACCGCGTTCCAGCAGCGTGTGTGGCAGGCGCTGCGGGACATTCCCCCCGGAGAGACACGCAGCTACGCCGAGGTGGCCCTCGCCATCGGTCGCCCGACCGCCGCCCGGGCCATCGCCACCGCCTGCGCCGCCAATCCCGTCGCCATCGCCATTCCATGCCACCGCGTGGTGCGCTCCGACGGCGCCCTGTCCGGGTACCGCTGGGGGGTCGAGCGCAAGCGGGAGCTGCTGCTGCGGGAGGAGCGGAACCGCTGGACACGGTGATGGACCCCGTGCGTCCTCCCGGGTGACCCCGAGCGGCCGCGCGGCGGGTCAGGAAACGGAACAGGGCCCGAACGCAATCGTCAGCACGCCCACCCCTACGCGTCGGCCGCCGATTCGTAGGTCCCGACCACGTCGCCCAGGTGGCGCAAGGCGCTCTGCAGCTCCTCCTCACTGTACCCGTCCGCCAGCTGCGCAATCTTCCTGGCGACGCCGCCGTACAGCGGCCCGAGCTCCGCGTACATCGCGCGGGTGGGGGCCACCAGGACCACGCGGCGATCGGCGGGATCGCGGGTGCGCTCGGCCAGCCCCCGCCGCTCGAGTCGATCGATCAGGCTCGAGGTGGCGCCGGTGGTCAGGCCGAGGTGCTCGGCGAGGTAACCGGCCCGCACGGGGCCTTCCTCAAGCGCGTTGAGGGCGCGCAGGTCGTTCCGGCTGACGCCCACCTGCTCCGCCGCACGCTGATCGAGCCGGTCGATGGCGGCGTACAGGGCGCGGCAGGCCGCGACCATGGCGAGCGCACCCGGGGAGGCGTGGGATCGGGACATGGTGTCTCCAGGAATACCTTGACCATCAAGATGAATGCAGTACCTTGTGCATGAAGCATCTCGACAATCGAGCTAACCCACCGGAGTTCCCGTGACCTCTGTCCTTGTCCTCGTCGGAGGCCTCGCCACCGTCGCGCTCTTCGTGGCCCTGCTGTCGGCCCTGGCCCCCACGCGGGTCACCTATACCGAATCCATCGACGTCGACGCGCCCATCTCCCATGTCTACGACGACATCCGCCTCCAGGACCGGCTGATGCGCTGGTCCGTGTGGCCGCGCGAGACCCGGTCCCAGTGTGCCGTCGACCCCGGTCGGAGCGGGGCCGACGGGACGGAGGGGGCGCGAACCGTGTTCCTGTCCAAGGGCAAGCCCGTCGGGCACCAGGAGATCACCCGACTGGTCGATCAGCGCGAGGTCGCCATGCGTCTCGAGGGACCCGGCCCGCCCCACGAGCCCTCGATGCGCTTCGAGCTCGAACCCCTCGGGCCGGAGGTCACGCGGGTCCACCTGCACTTCGACAACCGCCTCCCCAGGCCGTTCAACGCGATCTGGCACTTCGCCGGGCTGTCCGCGCGCACCCGCCGCCTGCACGTGAAGGACCTGGAGGGACTGAAGGCGTTCACGGAGCCGCCCCACCGCGACGTCGACGGACGCGTCGTGGGCCGACCTCCCACGCTGGACAACCCCTACGAACGCCCCCTCCCGGCATCGGCCTGACCATGGAAGAGCTCGACGAACACGGACTCTCCGCAGCCGCTCGTGCGACCCTGGACGCGGAGGTGCAGGAGCGCGTGGCCGAGGCGTGGTCCCGCGGACGCGCGCTGATCCTCAACGCCAACAAGCCCGGCTATTCCGAGGCCTTCACGGTGGAGAAGGAGCAGTATGCGCTGGTTCGGGAGGCGCTGTACCAGGCGCTGGAGGAGCTGGCGGACGAGCGCGGCGAGCTGACCCTCGAGCGCGCTACGGCGTTCGTACAGGCCACGCTCGGAACGCATCCGCGGTTCCCCAAGGGTCGGATGACGAACTACACCCGGTACATCAAGACGGACCTGGAGGCGCGCGGCGAGCTCGCACGTGTGCCCGGCTCATCGCCGCAGCGGATCCGGAGGGCCTGACGACGGTGGGCTCGGCGCGCGTGTTCGTCCATGCGCGCCCGGCGAACCACGTCCGGGGGTGAGTCGTAGACCCGGACTCGAGATCCGTCAGGCCGCGACTCGACGACGGCGCGCGAGCAGCCCGAGACCAAGCAGCAGAGCAAGCGCCGGCGCGGGGCGGCTCTGGGAGCATCCGCAGCCCGCTCCCTCGCTGGGGACTGTCGGGGGCGCGTCCGCGACCGATCCGACGTCGAGCGTCGTCGTGGCGGAAACGATCTCGTCGGGGGGGCAGCGGTCGTTCGCTTCCCAGAGCGCATAGAGCGTCTCACCGCGATCATCGGTGACGTTCTGGTCGCGCAGGAAGGTGACGAACTCCCGGGTGGTCGTCTGGTACCACAACGTCGCGGTGACCGTGAGCGGACCGACGACGTCGTCGGGTACGTCGAAGCGGTACGGCGCCTCGTCGACGTTCGACATGGTGCCGTCGCGATGGGTGGCGTAGGTCCGACCCACGGGAAAGGTCGTCGCGCTCGGCCGGAACCCCCGGGGGGGGATTCGGGTGTCCTCGAGCAGCTGGTCCTGACGCACCATGTGGTAGCTCTGGATCCCGTCGGTTCCGAGCAGCGCCTGATAGATGCGAACCTGCGCATCCTTGTCGAGCTCGGCTGCGTCACGGTCGTAGCTGCCAGAGTGGAGCACGCGGTTCCCCGCGGCGTCGTCGATGGTCACCTCGAGCCAGGCCCGACGCCCCTCGGGGTAGCCCGAAGGCAGCTTGTGGCCGGTCAGATTCGCGACGGACACCGTCAGCTCGACCGTCGCGCCGGGGACCACCAAGCCCATGGTGTCGAACGTGATCGACGCGGCCTCGTGGTGAAGCTCTCGGGCGGCGGCGGCCGCGTCGAGGAGCGCGTTCGCCCGATCTGGATCCTCGGCCGTGCTCGCGAGAACCTCGGGAATCCAGGCGTTGCCCCCTACGAAGCGGTGTACGTGCGTGTCGCGCTCAGGGGCGCCGTTTACGTTCGAGGCGAGCCCGCGGACCACCTTCATGTGGCAATCCTGGCACTCGACGCCCTCGCGAGCGAAGGCGCTCTGCGACCACTCGGTCCAGGTGAGCTCGATCGGGAAATCGTTCAGGGCCGGGTTGCTCACCTCGTGGCACACCCCGCAGAGATCGCTGCTCGCCTGCAGCGGGTCGTAGGTGACGGAGTGGGTCGCCAACCCGGAGGCCAACAGTCCCCGCTTGCTCGAGTCGTCGTCGTAGGTGTAGCGAGCGTTGCCGATGTAGGGCCCCTCACCCACCTCGGTCATGCGGTGGCAGGCGTCGCAGCTGACCCCGGATGCCAGGTCGGTGCTGGTCAGCGCCGAGCCGTCGCCCGGCAGGCACCGGCCCTCGAGCCAGGCGTTCGGCGTGTGGCAACGCAGGCAGAACTCGCCGGAGTCGGGGACGTCTTGCTCGGCCACGGTGAGGGCCGCGAGGAACAAGGGATCGACGACGGCGTTGGCCATCATCGTCCCCTGCCAGGCCTCGAAGGTCGCCCCCTCGTAGCCAGAGTGGCACTGCACGCACGTCTGGGCGGGATCGAGCGGGACGGTAAGCTCGTGGGGCTGTGTGCCCTCCAGGAAGAACGGACCGTTTGCCCACGCGCACAGGCTCCACACCAGGATCGACATTCCCCGCCCCCCAGGTTCCTCGTCGCCGCACGCGGGTAACGCGTGGAGACCTTTCGGACGCACCGCTCCGTCCGGTCGCCGCCCGGCATGCAGATATGATGCCAGTTTCCCCGGGAAGTCTGAGCGCCCCCTCGGCGTTACCATCCTGGAGCACGCGGGATCTGCCGCGTGCGGCGACGAGGAGGCCCGGTTGGCGCGGATCCGAGGGTTGGAAACCCGCCACGGAAGCCTTCGACTCCCCGGCTTCCTGCCCGACGCCACTCGCGGCACCATCCGCAACGTCCCGAGTCACTGGCTCTTCGACGCAGGTGTCGAGATCCTGATGACGAACGCCTACCACCTGGCCGACAAGCCTGGGGCCGACGCCATCGCTTCGATGGGCGGACTGCACCGGTTCACGGGCTTCGACGGACCGATCGCGACCGACTCGGGCGGGTTCCAGCTCTGGTCGCTGGCTCGCGAGCGCCGCGGCAAGGTCAACGACAAGGGCTTCATCGCGACGCCGTCCAAGGGTACCAAGCGCGTCTACACGCCCGAGCGCGCGATGCAGGCGCAGCTCAAGCTCGGCAGCGACATCGCGTTCTGCCTGGACGAGTGCACCCACCCGAAGGATGCCCCCGACGTTCAGCTACGTTCGGTCGAACGCACCATCCGGTGGGCCAAGCAGTGCAAGGCGGTCGTCGATCGCCGCGCCCCGGCCGAGCGCCCCCTGCTCTACGGCGTCGTCCAGGGCGGCCAGGACGAGTCCCTGCGTCGCCGGTGCGTCGACGCGCTGCTGGAGCTCGACTTCGACGGCTACGGATTCGGGGGAGTCCCCTTCGACCAGGACGGCCGACAGCTCGTCGACGAGATCTACCTGGTGGCCGAGCTGCTCCCCGACGACAAGCCTCGCCACGCGCTGGGGGTGGGCCGCCCGGACAGCGTGCTCGCCGCTTGGCGGGCGGGATGGCACACGTTCGATTCGGTCGCGCCCACCCGCGAGGCACGTCGCGGCCTGCTGTACGCGCCGCTGGTCGACCTCGACGACCCCCACGACATCTACCACCACGACCACATCTTCGAGTACCTCGACGCATCGTCGCCCAAGGCCTGGCGCGACGCGCAGCCGATCGACGAGACCTGCCCGTGCGCGCTGTGTCGTCGCTACTCGCGAGGCTATCTCGCCCACCTTTTTCGCATCGAAGACCCCGTCGCCGGCACTCTCGCCACGCTCCACAACCTGACCTTCCTGCAGCGCCTGATCGTCACGCTCCGAGAGATCGAGGACCGCCTCGCCGCGCCGGCCGAGCCCGAGACGGAGCCCATGGTCGCAGATGGCGGCTGAGCCGGACCAGGTCGAAGGGCTGGTCGCGTCGCTGCGCGAAGGCAGGAAGTACCGCCACCTCTGCGACGACATCCTGCGCTGGGCCGCGACGACAGCGCTCGAGCGACAGCCGACGCAGCGGGCGGCCCTCAAGTTCGCCAAGCGCAAGCTCCACCAGGCATTCGGCTCGTTCGTCGGCGACCGCAGGCGGCTGCTCGCCTCCCTGGACCGCGCGGCGCACGCGGCCGACGACGTCTCCTTCCAATCCGCGCTCGACGACGCTCTCCGGTGTCACGCCTCCACCGCGGAGCGGGCCCCGGACTTCGGGGCTCTCTGGTCCTGCGTCCGAGATGCCGTCGGTCCGGTCCCTTCCGTGCTCGACCTGGGCTGTGGAGCGGCTCCGGGCACCCTGCCCTGGTCGGGACTCTCGTCCGACGTCCGCTATCTGGGGGTCGACCTCGACGACGAGCTGTGCCGAGCCCTGGAGGCCGCGCTCCGTCCCCGCTACCCGCGCCTGGCGGTCACCCCCGGCGACGTCCGGACTGCGGAACAATGGCCGCACTTCGATGTCGCAATCCTGGCCAAGCTGCTCCCCACCCTGGAACGACAGGCGGCGGGGTCTGCGTCCCAGCTCGTGGCTCGGCTCGACGTGGACGTGATCGTCGCCACGTTTCCCGTTCGCTCGCTGTCGGGACGGGACCACGGGATGGCCGAGTCCTACGTCCAGCTCGCCGACGCGGTGCTCGGTCCGGGGAGGACCGTGACGCTCCCCGGCGAGCTCGTGCGGATCGTCAGGCGACGGGCTTGCTGATCCGACCGACGACGTAGTAGCGACGGGGCCCGTAGCGAACGATACCCCCTCGGTCGAGGATCGGCTGCGGATCCAGCGGCGTCACGTGGAACCACCGCAGCCAGGTCCGAAGCCCGAGACTCCCGAGCCTCGGCAGGCCTTCGAGGTCGGCGAAGTCGACCACCACGACCTCCCCACCGGGGGCGAGCGCCTCGTAGGCGTTGTCGAGCGCCGCCCCGACGTCGGTGACCATCGACAGGCAGTAGCTGAAGAGGATCCGGTCGATGGGCTCGTCGAGCATGTCGGCGTACTCGGTGGTCTCGGCGAACCCCTGGACCATGGTGACGTCGGGCAGGCGATTACGCGCGTGCTCGAGCATCTCGTCGCAGGGCTCCACGCCTCCGTAGCGCGCGTGGGGGCGGCGCTTCATGAGCTTCTTGATGTTCCGCCCCGTGCCCGGACCGATCTCGACGAGGGTGTTCCACCGCTCCGTCGCCAGCTCGTCGATGACCTTGTCGCGGCCAAAGAGGTAGTACTTCCGAGACAGGTCGTAGACGTGCTTCGTGAAGCGGTAGCTGCGGTTCAGAAACCGACGGTGGGACGCGAGATCGGGGTCGTGGGCCACGGACATCACGCCTCCAGCCGGTAGAAGTTCGTCTGGCGGTACTGGCGGCTGCGCTCGGCCTTCGAGGCTTCGTCGGAGCAGTCGAGCCGGCGAAGGAACGACGAGGCGCCTGCCGCCTCGACCGGGTCGATCTCCTCGACGGAGCGCAGGAGCACGATGGCCCCGTCGCGGCCGGTGCGGCGGATCTCGGAGAACAGGTGCTGCTGTACGTCGAGCGGCATCCAGTCGATCGCGTCGCAGAGGGTGAAGTGCGACCAGGTGTCCGCCGTCGCCTGCTCCATGCGGTCGAAGAGGTTGCCGTTGTGGTAGTGCACCCGAGTCGGCGCCTCGATGCTGCGCTCCCAGCGGTCCTTGCGGAGGTACGGCGGCGCACAGTCGGGCGACTCGTGGTTGAACGAGCCTGCTGCGGCGTACCAGAAGAACCAGTTGTTCCACAGGTCGGGGTGCTGAATCACGCGCGCGAGGTGCGTGATGAAGTAGTCCGACATCGAGGTCTGCTCGGTCTCCAGCAGGCGGTCGCGCTGCTGGAAGTTGATGCCGAGCGCCACGAGCTGGAGCGGCGACTGCAGAATGAGCCGCGTGATCGGCGTGTCGACCCGAGCGATGGTGTCGTAGAAGAGCTGCAGTCGCTCGGTGTCGGGAAGCGCGCACATCTGGCGCGCCCAGGCGACGCCGATGCCGGCGCGCTTGCGCACCGCGGCGAGCATGCGAGCGGTGAGCCCGGTCTGGTACCAGGACTTCCGGAACCGCTTGTGCTGACGCCGCCAGTACTTGGCAGCCCACGCCGGCATGTAGTGGGTGATCGGCTCGATCTGGTGGAGAGGGTCGTGCGACCAGCCGCGGCCGAGCAGATCGTAGAAGTCGTCGTAGTGCTTGACGTGCTGGGCCGCCGCGCACTTGAGCGCGGTGATGGCGAGATGGTGGCGGTTGATGTCGACAGCGTCGATCGAGTGGGGCTGCGCGGAGATCATTCCGGCCACGCCGCAGCCGGCGCCGGTGATCGACAACACGCGAGAATCTTCGTTCAAGCCCAGGTGTTGCTCATCGACCTCCGCATCTTCGAACAGGATGTTGTAGACGAACGTCCGAGAAAAGACGCGCTGGAAGGTGTCGTCGCGTAGCACCAAGTGGGGCTCCAGTGGAGAGGGGGACCCGGGCGCCGCGGGCGCCTGGATGGGCGAGAGTGTCACGTCGTGGCCGACGGAGCCGACCTCCGTAACCAAACTGACACACCGCGCAACGCTCGTAGGTGTGCGCCTTGCCCAATCTTCATAGATACTGATCAGTCAGAATCGAAGACAATCATCAGGGGAAGCCAACGCACAACGGGATCATCGGACATCGGCCGGCGGTTTCAAGCGTGAGAGCCAGGCTCTCTTCGACGACTCTACTCGGGGATCGGGGGTCTTCAGGAGCTCGTGCGCCGCCCGGGAAATCGGGATCAGCATCTCGGTGGGCGTCCACTTCACGGTCTCGCCGTCGACGAGCGGCCAACCCGGATCGTGCAGGCGGGTCGACGCAGCGATCAAGGGCACGCCGTCCAGCACCTCGACGAAGGCCTCGAACCGCCCGCGCAGCTCCGGATCGAGAACGACGAAGGAGCGACGGCCCATCCACGCGATGTGGTAGTAGGCGGGGACGAACACGACTCCGTCGAGATCGAGGCGCTCGGCCCCTCGGATGAGGATCTGGGTCGTCTCGTCAGCCAGGCCGAGGCCGGGCCTGCGCTGGCCCGGAAGCCGAGGCCGGGCAGGGGTGAACTCGACGCGAGGATCCTGCAGCTCGATCCAGTCGACGAAGAGCGTGCGAAGCCCCTCGATGAGCTGGATCCGGCAGATCAGGTCGAACAGCGTCATGCGCTCGCCGCCCACCATGGCCGTCACGCGGACGTGGTCGCGCCCGTGGTCTTCGGACAGATCGACGCGGAGGCCCTCGAAGCCCATGCGCTCGAGGACCGCCCAGTACCCGTAGGCGTTGAGCACGTACTCGAGTCCGTGCCGGGTGTAGAAGCCGAGCGCTCGCGGCGGAGGCCTCGGCGCGGCGGAGAGGCTTCCGAACAGCTCCTCTTCAGTGATCAGCACGTCGGGGTCACTGTCGCCCAGCCGGTAGGGATCCAGCCTGCGCATGATCTCGCGGGTGCGTCTCCGGAGCGGATCGTAGTCGTCGGCCACCGCACGCCGCACGCCGGCCGCCTCGGCGATCGTGCCCGCGAGCACCCGCCAGGACTCGAGCCGGTAGCCCCCACCGGGCAGGATCACGGTGGGCACGTCGCCGAGCGCGCGCAGCACCATGCGATCGCGCCGTCTGAGTCCCTGCTCGCTGACGGCGAGCTCCCCGAGGGGGTCGCCGACCAGCGGATCGGTGCCCGCGAGGTAGATGGCCAACTGCGGCTGCTCCGGGAGCTGCCTCAGGAGCTGACGCACCGCCTGGAGGTAGGCGTCGGTGGCCGTGCCGGCCGGCAACCGCTCGTCGACGAGGTTGACGCTTCCCGGTTCGTCGATGGTCCAAGACGACTCCACCGAGATCGAGAGCACCGTGAGCCGGGCGTCGTCTCGCAGCGACGTCACCACCCCGTCCGGGGGGTGAGCGTCCAGGTCGATCACGACGATCGGCCCGGTCGCTCCATCGCGGCGGACCGTGGCCACCGCGATCGCGATGTCGTTCAGGGCACAGAACCCCGCGCCCCGGTCCGACGCTGCGTGGTGGAAGCCGCCGAGCAGGTTGATGGCCCGCCCCTGGGTCTCCAACGCAAAGCGCGCTCCCTCGACCGTGGCGCCACTCGCCCGGCGCCACGTCTCGAGGAGCGCGCTCACCGCCGTGACCTCCGGGGCCGTGCCCACGATGCCGGCGACGGTCTCCCGACGGTCCAGCGACGCGAGGTAGTCCGGGTCGTGCACGAGCTGCGCGAGGCCGAACGACACCTCCGCGGGCTCGGCCACCTCCCTCGGGTCGATCACGCCGATGTGGAGAGCCCACGTCAGGGCATCCTCTGCCCGTCGTGGCGACATGGTCGGCGCGATGTGACCGACGGTCACCGGCCACCGGTAGGCGGGATGGAACCAGGTCCGGATTGGACGACCAAAGACGCGCCGCCACCATCGCTGTACGGTCGGCACGCTCAGCCCCGATCCGCCATGAACTGCTCGTGGACGTCCGGGTCGTCGTCGCTCTCGCGGATCCTCGCGTAGCTCGCGTCCGCCATCATCACCCGCGCGCGGGCCTTGTCGTTGAGGTAGCGCTCGAGCATCACGTCGCGAATCCACGACCGGATGCCGTCGTCGAGGATCGGCACCAGCGCCTCGACGCGACGGTCGAGGTTGCGCTCCATCCAGTCGGCCGATCCGATGTAGACCCTCGGGTCGTCATCGTTGTTGAACCAATAGACCCGGTCGTGCTCGAGAAACCGACCCACGATGGAGCGGACCGTGATGTTGTCCGACATGCCGGGCTGGCCCGGAATCAGCCGGCAGATGCCGCGCACGACGAGATCGACACTCACACCAGCCCGGCTCGCGTCGTACAGCGCATCGATCATCTCCGGATGGGTGAGCGAGTTGCACTTTACGATCAGGTGCCCACGACGGCCGTCGCGAGCGATTCGTGACTCGTTGTCGATCTGCTCGAGCAGGGCCGTCCGCATGTGATCGGGCGCCACCAGCAGCTGGCGGAAGCCGTTCGGCCGGGCAAAGCCGGTGAGCCGATTGAAGACGTCCGCCACGTCGGCGGTGATGTCCGGGTGCGAGGTGAACAACCCGAGGTCGGTATAGATGCGCGCGGTGGTCGGGTTGTAGTTGCCCGTTCCGATGTGGCAGTAGCGCACGAGATCCGTGCCCTCCCGACGCACCACCATCGCGAGCTTCGAGTGCGTCTTGAGGCCACGGACGCCGTAGATGACGTGCACCCCGGCCTCTTCGAGCCGACGCGCCCACACGATGTTGTTCTCCTCGTCGAACCGAGCCTTGAGCTCGACGATCGCGGCGACCTGCTTTCCCCGCTCGACGGCTTCTTCGAGCGCCCGGATGATCGGTGAGTCACCGCTGGTGCGGTAGAGCGTCTGCTTGATCGCCTCGACCCGCTCGTCACGCGCGGAACGCTTGATGAACTCGACCACCGGGTCGAAGCTCTGGAAGGGATGATGCACGAGCACGTCGCGCTGGCGGATGACCTCGTACAGCGACGAGCCCTCGAGCTGGGTGACGGGACGCGGGGTGTAGGGCCGGTACTTGAGCTCGGGAAGGTCGAGCGACAGCAGCTGGGACAGCTTGGGCACGGCCAAGGGCGCCGGCATCGCGACGACGTCGGCGTCCTTCAGGGCGAGCCCTTGCTTCAGCCTCTCCCGGAGAGGGGCCGGGATCCCCTCCTCGACCTCGAGCCGCACGGCCTTGCCGAATCGGCGCTTGCGGAGCTCCTCCTGGAGGGTCGACATGAGGTCCTCGGCCTCGTCCTCTCGAATCTCGAGGTCGGCGTCGCGAGTGACCCGAAACCGCCAGGGCCGATCGATCTCCATGCCGGGAAACAGCGAGTCCAGGTTCGCGGCGATCAGGTCCTCGAGGAACAAGAGCCGGACGGGCGGCTCGAGCGGCGCCCCCCCGACCGGCACCAGTCGCGACAGGTTCGCCAGCGGGACCTTCACGCGAGCGAACCGCTCCTCTCCGTCGTCCGGCGACCGCACGTACATCGCGAGGTTCAGCGAGAGGTTGCTGATGAAGGGGAACGGGTGGGTGGTTCCGACCGCGAGGGGCGTGAGGATGGGGTAGACGCGCCGCTCGAAGACGCCGTCGGCCCACTTCTTCTCCTTCTTCGACAGGTCTTGGTAGCGGACGAGCTCGACCCCGTGGGCCTCGAGAGCGGGGAGCACGTCGTCGAGCAAGCAGCGCTGTGCCTGCTCGACGAGGGGTCGGACCAACTTCTGGACCGCGTCGAGCTGGGCGCGCGGAGACCTCCCGTCCACCGACAACACCTCGACCCCCGACGCCACCTGGCTCTGCAGTCCGCTCACGCGGATCATGAAGAACTCGTCGAGGTTGGTGTGGAAGATGGTCAAGAAGCGCAGCCGTTCGAGGAGCGGCGTCCTCTCGTCCAGCGCCTCCTCGAGAACCCGACGGTTGAACTCGAGCCAGGAAAGCTCGCGGTTCACGTAGCCATTGGTGGTCGGGACTTCGAGACGTCGAACGGGCTCGCTCATCGGCAACTTCACTCCAGGATCGCCGTCGGAGGACCCCCGGCGTTTCGTGGGGCCGTTCCATGGAAGTTCGGCGGAAGCCCTCGAATCGTGCGAGGTTCTTCCAGGCCAATCCGAATTGTAACTGCCCGATACTGCCCGACGCGAACCCGCGGTGCAACTCGCCACGGCTAACACGACGTTGCAGCCTGCCGATGCTGGAGTACAGAAAAAATCGACCCCGGGTTGAAGAGAGAGGGCACGTGGACCGTCAGGGAAGCGTCCCCTCCCGGGCCGCACGAGGAGAGCCCGTGTCCACCATGTCAACCCGTCGCGAGCTCCTGGCATCGTTCGCGGTCGCCGTGCCAGCGCTCGCGATCCCTCGCGTGGCTCGGGCCGCAGACGGGAGCTTCGACGTCTCCTACCTCTGGTCGAAGGACCTCGAGTCGGTCCTCGACTACCGAGAGGTGGTGGCTGCGGTGCTGGGCGAGGACGTCTCGGCCGACCTGGTGGTGGTCCGGGGCGGCAGCGGCAACTGGGGCCTGCTCTACGACCGTCAGGGCTCGGACCCCGTGGTCGCTGCCCAGGTCGCCAGGCAGCACCACCGAGCGCTCCGCGAGGCCTTCGGAGCCGACGAGACCCTGGCCACGATGATTCCCGACCGGGGGTTCAGCCACGTCTTCCACGTCCGATTCGGGATCTTCGACGACGAACGGCTCGCCCAGGCCCGCTACAACCGGGTGGCCGGTGTGCTCGGCGACAAGGTCCACCGGCGACTCGTGATCGAGCACGTCGCGATGACGACCTGGCAGGTCGTCGAGCGACGGTTTTCGTCGATCGGCGACCTTCGCGAAGCGCTGGACCGCTACGCCCAGGCCCTGCCCGACGTACCCGTCGACACCATCGAGGACCGGAACGCACCCCTGTCCTGGGGCCCGTCGAGCGGGAGCCCCGACCCTCGAGCCGACGACCAGATGGCTGCAACGCCCTCGACCGTCCAGGCCGAAGCCGCATCGGGACACCGCGACTCGGAGGGCGCAGCGGGCCAGGCATCCGATGGCCTCGACGTTCCTTCGCCTCCCGAGAAGTCCTCTCCGCTCGCCATCACCGAGTCTACGTCGTCGCCTGCGGCCAAGGCCCCGGTCGATCCGTCTCGCGCGCGGCCCCCCGCTCCGGCCAAGCCGGTCGACGCGCCCGTGATCGCGAACAACGACTTCCCCGGGGCGGTGCGGACGCACCTTCGGGACGCCATCAACGAACACGTGCAGCGCCTTCGGAGTCGCGGGGTGGTGAGCAGCGACGAGCGGACGTCCTGGTACGTCCACACCCTGCACGACGATCGGACCTGGGTCGCGATCAACGCCGACCGTCCGCTGCAGTCCGCGAGCATGGTCAAGCCGTTCGTGGCCCTGGCGTTCCTGCACCTCTCGGCCCGGGGTCGACTGGTCTACGGGCCCCGAAGCCGGGCCAATCTCGAGGCGATGATCCAGGAATCGAGCAACGCGTCGACGAACTGGGCGATCGCTCAGGTCGGCGGCCCCCGTAGGGTTCAGGCCATTCTCGAGCGCTACTACGGCGACCTCTTCTCGGAGACCTCGATCGTGGAGGGCATCCCCCGCTACGGGCGCGCCTACCGCAACCGCAGCTCGGCCAGGGACTACGTACGCTTCTGCCGGGCCCTGTGGCGCAACGAGCTGCCTCACAGCCAGGAGTTGCGCCGCCTCATGGCGCTGCCCGGCCGGGATCGTCTCGCCACCGACGTGAAGGGGATTCCGCAGAGCACGGAGGTCCTCAACAAGACCGGCACGACCTCGCATCTCTGCGGTGACTTCGGCATCCTGGTGGTGCCGTCGCGTCGGGACCACGCCCCGCTGCCCTACGCGCTGGTGGGCATCATCGAGAAGCGACGTCGGGCGAGGAGCTTCAGCTCTTGGTCACGGTCCCGGGCCGGGGTGATTCGGAGCGTCTCGGCGCTCGTGTATCGCGAGCTCAAGACGATCTACCCCCTCGCCTAGTCCTCGGTCGGGGTTCCGGAGAGGACGGGACGGAGCTCCGACACGCACACCCCGTCGGCGCGAGCGCCCGGATGTGCTCGATCGAACGTCACGCGCAACTCGTCGATGGCGTGCGCCGCCCAGCCCACGTGGACGACGGCGGGCTCTTCGACCAGTCGCCGCAAGTTCAGGCCCAGCGCCACGGGATCCGGCAGCTCGGCCTCCCCGCGGAGTCGACGTGCTGCGAGGGAGACCTTGGCCGGACGCCCGTTGTCGTTCAGTCGCAGCCGGTCTCCGAGATGACCGCCCGAGACCTCGAGCCCGTGGACCCGGCAGCCCGACGGGATCGTGAAGGTGACGGAGCTCGGCTCGCCTTCGCCCTCGCCCTCGCACCAGGCTGACGAGGGATTTCCGTCGAGGAGATGAGCCGCGTCGAAGGACTCCCTCGCCGCGGACGCCCGGGTCGACGACGCTTTCACCGCTGTCGCCTGGCAGGACCCGCAACCGTCGCAGTCCTTGTCGACCGAGTTCTCCCAGTCTCCGACCAGCAGGGCATCGACCTCACGCCTCGAGGCCGAGGGGGTGGCTTTGCTGCTCTTGGCCATGGCCGCTGTCTTGCGAGGTGGCGGGGCGTCGGGCTCGGGCGCCGACGTGGAACAAGCGAACAGGACCGCCAACACGAGCCCGTGCACGGGACCTCCCTCGGGCGCCCGCTACGGGCACCCCAGTTATGCCGTAGCCACGCGGAGGGGCCTCACAGGTTGCCCCTCGGTCCACGGGAGAAGTGCGTGCGCCTTCTGGTTTCCAACGACGACGGCATCGACTCGCCGGGTCTGCACACCCTCGCCGACACGCTGCGAGAGCGTGGCCACGACGTGTGGGTGGTGGCCCCCCGCTTCGAGCAGTCGGCCAAGAGCCACAGTCTGTCCATGCACGATCCGCTCCGGATCGACGAGGTCGGCGAGCAGGTGTTCTCGGTCACCGGTACACCGGCCGACTGCGTCTACGTGGCCATCCACGACCTCCTCCCCGAGCGCCCGGACCACGTCCTGTCCGGGATCAACGCCGGCACCAATCTCGGCTCCGACGTGCACTACAGCGGCACCGTGGCTGCCGCGCGCGAGGGAGCGCTGCAGGGACTGCCCGCCATTGCCGTCTCTCTCGTGCTCGGGCCCGTCGGGGAGGATCCCTACTGGCAGACTGCCGCCGACGTGGCGGTTCGCGCCCTCTCCGCCGTGGCGCGGGACCCGTTGCCCGACCGCACCGTCCTGAACCTCAATGTCCCGGCCCTGCCGACCGAGGAGCTTCGGGGGATTCGCGCCTCCCGACTCGGGCACCGGGTCTACGCGCCCAAGGTCGACCGCCGGGTGGACCCCAGAGGCAAGCACTACGTGTGGATCGGAGGTCCCCACCTGCGCTTCGAGGGCGGCGACGAAGCGGATGGCGCCGCCATCGACGAAGGCTGGGCCACCGCCACCCCCCTTGCTTGTGACATCACGCACCCCGATGCGCTGGAGCGGATTCGTGACTGGACCGACGGCTGACCCTCTCGATGACGCACCGCTGACCGCGCTGGTTCCGTTGGTCGTGCGCAGCGCGCTCGGCGGACTCCTCATGGGCCTCGCCAACCTCGTCCCCGGGATCAGCGGCGGCACGATGCTGCTGGCTGCCGGCGTGTACCCTCGATTCATCGAGGGGATCGCCGAAGTGACCACGCTGCGGTTTCGCCTGCCATCGCTCGTGGTGCTCGGCTCGGTGGTCGCCTCGGCGGGCCTCGCGATCCTGCTGCTCGCAGGCGTGGTGAAGGACCTGGTCGTGACCTGGCGCTGGATCATGTACAGCTGGTTCATTGGCCTCACCCTCGGAGGCGTACCCGTGGTCGCTGCGCTCCTCGGCAAGTGGGACCGCTCTGCGGTCCTCGGAGCCGCGATGGGATTCCTCGGCATGGCGACCCTCGGGCTGGCCCAGGCGCAGGGCGTCACGAATGCCTCGGGGAGCGACGCCAGCGCGCTCTGGTTTGCGTTCGCCGGCGTCGCGGGAGCCGCCGCCATGATCCTGCCCGGGGTCTCTGGCGGCTACCTGCTGCTCGTGATGGGGATGTACGTGCCGATCCTCTCGGGGATCGACGCGTTCAAGGAGGCCCTGCGGTCCGCCGACGTCGCCGCCATGCTCGACCCCACCTTCCAAGTGGTCGTGCCGGTGGGCATCGGGGTGGTGATCGGGGTGATCGGCGTGAGCAACGCCCTTCGTTGGCTGCTTGCCCACCACGAGAAGCTGACGCTTGGCGTCCTCGTCGGCCTGCTGGTGGGGGCGGTCGTCGGACTGTGGCCGTTCCAGGACGGCGTGCCGCCGGAGATCGGGTCGACGTGGAAGGGTCAGGTCGTGACCGATGCCGTGCTTGCCGATCTCGACCCCGAGGACTACCCCACCCGCTGGTTCAGTCCCTCGGCCGGTCAAGTGATCGGCGCGCTCGGCCTCGTGGCCGTTGGTTTCGTGATGACGCTGGGCGTCGCGCGCATCGGGGGCGAAGACCCCTCTCCGTCAGGTGCCGAATGAGTGATCTCCCCACGCGCGTCAACGCTGTCCTCCGCGACATCCCCGACTTTCCGAAGCCCGGCATCCTGTTCAAGGACATCACGCCGCTGCTCCTCGATCCTGCGCTCTACGGCGAGGTCATCTCCTGGATGTCCGAGGGCTGGGGCAACGTCGACGTCCTGGTCGCCATGGAGAGCCGGGGCTTCCTGTTCGCGCCGGCGATGATCGGCTCCCTCGACGCCGGGTTGGCGCTGGCCCGCAAGGCGGGCAAGCTGCCGTACAAGACGGAGGCCGTGACCTACGCGCTCGAGTACGGCACGGCGACCCTCGAGATGCACGTCGACTCGGTCCGACCCGAGCAGCGCGTGCTCGTCGTCGACGACCTCCTCGCCACCGGCGGGACGGCCAGAGCGACCATCGACCTCGTCCGCAAGCTCGGCGGGCACGTCGTGGGCTGCGCGTTCATCGTGGAGCTCGGGTTCCTCGAGGGCCGCGACCGACTCGACGTTCCCGTGCGGAGCCTGGTCAACCTGCCGTGACGCGGGAGCTCGCGTGATCGTAGTTGGGCTCACCGGAGGCATCGGCACCGGAAAGTCGACGGTGGCCGCTCTGCTGCGGGAGCTCGGCGCCGCCGTGATCGACGCCGACCAGGTGGCGCGCGAGGTCGTCGAGCCAGGCTCGGACGGACTCGCCCAGATCGTGGACGCCTTCGGACCCGAGGCGCTCGACGAACGCGGCGGGCTCGACCGGGCCGCGATGCGGCGTCGCATCACTCGCGACCCCGGTGCCAAGGCCGTGCTCGAGTCCATCACCCACCCGCTCATCGCCCAGCACATCGGGGACTGGCTCGTGGCGCGCCGGCAAGACGGCACGGAGGTCGCCGTCGTCGAGGCTGCGCTGATGGTCGAGACGGGCAGTTACCGCAACTATCCCCACGTCTGGGTGGTCACGACGGACGCGGACGCACAGCTCGAGAGGGTGGTCGCCAGGGACGGGGTGTCCGAGGACGACGCCCGGGCGATCATCGCGTCACAGTGGCCGCTCGAGAAGAAAGAAGCAGTCGCGACCTGCGTGATCCGCAACGATGGCGATCTGGCCCAGCTGCGAACCAGGGTCGAAGAGAGCTTCGCGGCACTGCTCGCCGGAGCCTGATCAGCCTCCGTCGAGCTCGCGGAAGCGCTCGATGTACCGAAAGACGGTTCGGGCGTCGACCCCGAGGTCGCGCGCGGTCTGGGCCTTGTTCCAGTTGTTGAGATCCAGCGCCTTGCGAATGTAGTCGAGCTTGAACTCCTCCTCCGCCTCGGACAGTGGTGCGATCTCGCGTCGCTGCCCGCCCTCGAGGCCGAGGTCGTCGGGGTTGAGCAGGGCCCGGTCGCTCATGATCACCGCCTTCTTGATGCGGTTCATGAGCTCGCGGACATTGCCCGGCCAGAAGTAGCTCTTCATCGCGAGCAGCGCCTGGTTGGTGAACCCGCGCGGCTTCGTGCCGTACTGCTCGCGAAAGTGGTTGAGGAAGTACTGGCCGAGCACCACGATGTCCTCGCCGCGATCCCGGAGAGGCGGCAGCGTGACCGTGATCTCGTTGAGCCGGTAGTAGAGGTCCTCGCGGAACGTGCCGGAGTCGATCAGCTCCTGCAGGTTCTTGTTCGTCGCTGCGACCACACGGATGTCGACCGGTCGCGGGTCGAGGTCTCCCACACGCTCGATCACCCTCTCCTGCAGGACCCGCAGCAGCTTGACCTGGAGGTTGGTCGGCATCTCCCCGATCTCGTCGAGAAACAAGGTGCCGCCGGTGGCCGCCTCGACCTTGCCGATCTTGTCTGCGACGGCCCCGGTGAAGCTTCCCTTCTTGTGGCCGAAGAGCTCGGATTCGAGCAGGTTCTCGGGAATGGCGCCGCAGTTGATGGCCACGAACGACCGGTCTCTCCGCGACGAGAGCTTGTGGGCCTCCTTGGCCACCAGCTCCTTGCCCGTGCCGGTCTCGCCGAGGATCAAGATGGACAGGTCGGTCGGTGCGACGCGTCGCAGCACCTGAAACACCTTCTTCATCGGCGGACAGGTGCCGATCATCTCCCCCTGCGATGCCGCGTGCAGCTGGTTGCGGAGGTTGCGGTTGTCGAGGCGGAGCTGGTTGAGCTGGAGCGCGTGGAACACGACGAGCGAGCTCTGGGCGGCGAAGATCTGCAACAGCTGAAGGTCCCGCTCGGTGAACAGGTCCGTCACGGAGTCGTTGGCCAGGTAGATGACCCCCAGCAGATCGCGTCGGTAGATGAGGGGCACGCACATCACGGAGGACAGGCGAAGATCGACGACCGACTTGGCCCGGCCGAAGCGCGAGTCCTTGGTCGCGTCCGAGACGAGCAGAGGCTTCAGGTTCTCGACGACCTGGTTGACGATCGAGTCGCTCACCTTGGTGATGTCGAGCTTCTCGTCTTCGACGTTGTGGCTCGCGGCGAGGTGGCGCTCGCCGTCCTGCATCACGATGACGAACCCCTTCTCGGCGCTCGTGAGGGCGACCAGCCCCTTCAGCATCGTGGCGAACAAGCGCTCGGGCAGAGTGTCGCGCATCATCGCGTCAGACAGGTCCACCAGCGCCTTGACGACGTCGAGCCCCATGGTCTCCTCGGGCTCCCGGTCGTCTTCGGGGACCCCATCGGAGTACGTGAGCTGGTAGGCGCCGAGCAGCACCTGGTCGCCAGGCGAGAGCTGGGCAGATCGGACGCGCTGCCCGTTGACGTAAAGCTCGCCGCCCGAGAGCAGCTGCACGGTGTGCGTCTCGCCCTGGCGCATGACGTTCGCGTGGGTCGGCTTCACCATGGGATCGTCGAGCACGATGTCGTTGCCGCTCGAGCGGCCGATGGACGTCAGAACCTTCCGGACGACGAAGTTCTGCCGCGTCTTCTGGATGGTGTGCTCGCATCGGAAATACGCCATCGGTCGGTCCTCGAGCGGCGGATTCGCGGGCGCCCACCGCGCAACGAGCCCACCCTAACCCCGCCCCCTGCCGCGGGTGGCTTACCGTTGCCGATCCTTCAGGGCACGACGGCCTCTCCCGAAGCGGGTGACCACGGTGAGGCCCGGGCTCGCACCGGGTCCAACGGGAAGCACCGTGATCTGGTCACGGGTCTCGGCTCGGCGGTGGAATCGGCCAGCGTCGCGAACGGACAGCAGCCAGGTCCCGTAGAACATGGCCGTGAGCGGCCACTGCACCGCAAACGTGCGCACCCTCACACGTCGAGCGAGGTCCTCGGACGTCAGGTCGGCCGGACGGGTCTCGTCTCGCTCGAGGCGACGCAGGTGGAGCCAAGTCCCCAGTGAAGCGGCCGCGAAAGCGATCTGGGCACTGCCGTACGCCACCGCCGCGCCCGTACGTCCCTGTCTGGCCTGGGGGATCCCGAGGGGAAGATACGTCCACAGCGGGAGCGGGCCCCGTTCCTGGACGAGGGTCTGCCGTTCGCGCTCGTACTCCACGATGGACTGGACCTTCCGAAAGAACGTCACCACTTCGAGCGGATGGTGAAACGGAGAGATGGTCGCGTTCGGGTCCCTCGCGAACAGCCAACGGAGCACGGCCTCGGCCACGTCGAGCGAGTTCTGCCTGTACCGGATCTCGCAGAGATAGGTCAGCGCCTCCCTCCGGGCCTCCGGCCCAGGGTCCTCGCCTTGCTGCATTCGCGACCAGAGGTCGCTCAAGAGCTGTGCGGCCTCCAGCATCTCGCCGGAGAAGTAGAGCGCCTTGGCTCGCGAGAGGTCGCGAGAGAAACCGACCTCCGAGGGAACGACGGAAGGGGCGATCGTCGACGAGTCGGGAGGCCCGGAATCGGCTTCGTCGGAGGCCCGTTGCGCTAACGCGGCGGTCTGGAGGCCGAGCCCGATCGTCAGCAGGGTGATCATTCACACCTCGTTGGCAGGCCGCCTTTCGGCCCCCCGGAGGGTAGCCTCACAGAAACCGATTGGTCAATGTGTGGAAACTGACTGTATTGGTTGTTAGCCTTCCGCATCATCTCCTGGAGAAGCGAAGCCGCGCCATGCGACGAATCGAGACCAATGATTGGTGGCAGGAGCTGGTTCAGCTCAAGGACGAACTGTCCTTGCGCGAACTGGCGGAAAAATTCAAGGTCACCCCAGGTGCGATCTCTGCCGCTTTCAAGCGGGAAGGGATCACGAGGCGTCCCGCGCCCCCCGGTCCCCGCGCGCGACGCAAACCACGTACCCAGGACGAGCTTCCGCCCGAGCCGGGCGAAGCGGCCGCCGCCGCGGCGCCGGAGCCCCGACCGGGCAGCAAGGATGCGTTGATCGAGCCGCACCGGCATCTCCTCGGCAAGGTGCCCGACCCCGAGGTCGCGGAGCTGGCGGGCGTGGCCCAGCGTACCATCGCTCACTATCGCAAGCTGAGGGGGATTCCGGGGTACGCCGGGCCACGCAGCCACAAGGGCGGTGGTCGCAAGTCGAAGATCGACGCTTACCAGCATCTGCTCGGCGTAGCTCACGACCGGGAGGTCGCGTTGAAGGCGGGCGTGACCGTCAACGCTGTGCGCAACTACCGGACCAAGCGCGGCATCCCGGCCGCCCCCGCTCGAGCCGGCGAGGCCACCGGGGCAGTAACGACGCCCGAGTCCGGGCCTGCGCGCACCAACGGCACGACCAATGGCGTGCACCACGCCGCGTGGCTCGTCGTTGTCGGCGACGGCGCAGATCGCGAGCAACGGGTGGTCGTCGCTGACTCGATCACCGACGCCGCCCGCCAGGCCGAGGCCGCCGGCCTCGGCGAGGTCGTCGCGCTCGAGTACGTCGCGCGCCTCGTGTGAGGTCCCCCGTCGGTCAGGGGGCGATCCGAACCTCGTAGCGGCCATCCTGGTCCGTCAGCGCGGTCCCGAGCACGACGCCGTCCGAATCCCGACGAACGCGGATGGCCGCGAATTGCTCGAACTGGCCGTCGGGCCCCTGGACTCGCCCTCGGATGCTCACCCCGCGAGGAAGGACCACGGTAGGCCCTTCCCGCTCACCAGGTACGAATCCGAACGAAATCCCGGCGAGGCCGCTGTCTCCCGGAGGCGTCACCCGGCAGCGCATCGGCACCTGGGGGAGTCGGATCGAGAATGCGCCGAAGACGTCCGTGAGTACAGCCCACTGCCGTTGACCGAACCCCACCTCTGCGCACTCCACCTGCGTCGCTTCCACGCCCCGGCCATCGACGTCGACGACCTCGCCCAGCACGAGCGCCGATTCGATGAGCTCGATTTCCGGTAGCTCGATCTCGCGATCGAGCAGCAGCACGTCGGGCAGCCTCTCCGGGGAGACATCGGGCGCGGCCGCCTGGCCGAACGGATCGCCGAGCGCATCGGTCTGACGTTGGGGCGGCACGACCTCGATGTCGTAGCTGCCGGGTAGCACCTGGGCGAGAAAGGACTCGCCCTGCTGTAGCCGGGCATCGAAGGTCCACACGGCGTCCCCATCGTCGTAGCCGAGCAGGTTCTCGGATCGGAAGCGAACCTCCGCCCCTGCCAGATCGAGGTTGGCGTCGGTCACCACCCGGCCCGACACCAACGAGAGCACGGCGTCGAAGTAGTCGAAGTCGACGAGCGCCCCGGTTTCGTCGACGACGACGTCCCGGTGGGTGATCACTGGCCGCCGCAGGGGGTCCCCGCCGTCGCAGACGACGTCGACACTCCCAGGCAGCGTGCGGACGCTGTACCGACCATCTTCGTCGGTGAGCGCGACCGCCGACTCCAGGCCGTTTTCGTCCACGAGGTGCACCCGCGCCCCCACGATGGGCCCGGACGAAGTGGTGACCTGCCCGAACACGGGCACCCCGACCGGAAGCTCGAGCTCGATGTCACGCGGCGACTCGGTCACCGACAGCAGATCCTCGTAGTTGGGGAAGGCGGGGTCCTCGGAGCGCACGGTCAGGGTGTAGACCGCCTGCGGCGCGACCCAGGCCGCGAACCGGCCATCCTCGTTCGTCGGCGCGACGTAGTCCTGGACCGTCCCGGGAAGCCACAGCCTCACCGTCGCGGGCACGGGCAGAAAGCGACCCGGCAGTACGGTGCTGATCTGCGGGTTGAGCCGGAAACCTTCGATGCCTCCCGTGAAGCGGACTGGCGCCTCGACCTGCAGCGTCCCGAGGTCGATGTCGGACCCCTCCACCCGAAAGCGCGGCGACGTGGCCGGCAGAACCCTGAACCCGTCCTCGACCTCGGTGCCGAGCAGCGTATCCGACGGATAGGCGTCGACCCGTACGATGAGCGGGGCCCCGAAGTCGACGTCTTCCTCGCCCGTCGCGGCATCGACCTCGTCGCGCTCAGCCTCGCCGGTGTCGATGGCCGCATCGCTGGCGCACGCGGTGAGGCCGAAGACGAGCAGGGCCGCGAGATGGTGGAGCTTCAGGTTCATGGGACCTTCACCGTGAAATCGACCTGCGTCGATTGGGGATCGTCGGGGTCGTCGTCGACGATGAGGACGCTGACCGTCTGATCGTGCAGGTACTCGAGTCGTGGCAGGAAGAGCTGGAACGTCGTGTACACCCCGTCGTCGGTCCGATAGGTCTCCAGGTTGTCGCCAAAGCCCGGAACGGTCCAGAACTCCTGAACGCGGTCACCCTCGTCGTCGCGAACCACGACCTTCGCCGGGTTGACCGGCCCGATCATCACGAGGATGGCAGGATTCTCGGTAGGCACGACAACCTGGGGAGGGGTGTTCACGTCGGTCTGCGCTCGGGGGATGTAGAAGCAGCCCGCGGCAAGTGCCCCGACGAGGCCGAGGAGAACGCAGCGGGGCCACCACCGCGATTGCCTGCAAGTCCCAGGCCAGCCCCGTCGAGCCTGTCTTTTCGCCTCTCGTCCACCCCTTTGGATCGCACATCCCGTTGCGCTTCGAGACATCGTGATCAGGGTCTCCCGGCTGAACCACGACAACGTACACGGCCCGCGACCGCCCGTCAGCTCAGTCGCGGCCTCGGGACCCGTCGCCGAGGTCGGGAACGGTGACGCGCACGTCTTCGACGAGGTAGTCGAAGCGCCGCTCGTAAGCGGGACGGCCACCGGGGCACGTCACCTCGACGTCGAGAGGAGTGTCGGGACGCGTGACCCGCCAGTGGTGGTCCAGCCCTCCCAGACGCCCCCGATCGACACCATCGACCTCGAGTCGGCAGTCGCCTGGCCAGTCGATGAAGAAGACGCGGCGAGGCTTGAGCTGCAGCGTGACGTCGATGAGGTTCTTCTCGTCGGGCTCGACGCGCACGCCCTCCTCGAGGTGGTCAATCGTGAACTTCGAGCGGATCGTCACGTCGTAGGTGCCCTCCGCCAGCGTGATGGCCTCTCGGGTCCGCCCCACCATCCGGTCCCCGATGAACACCTCTCCGACGAGCCGGTCCGCGTTGACGAGGAGCGTCCCGAAGCGGGGAGCCACCTCCTCCTCGGGCTCCAGCTCGGGCTCGGGCTCGGAACGAACGGTGACCCGCCTCGTGGGGGTCCCCGTTGCCTTCGCCACGGTAGCGGGCCTCACGACCTCGACCGGTGGGTCGACGGTGTCGGGGGCGGCCTCCCAGGCGGTGGCGCTCTCGTCTTCGGCGAGCTCGCCCGGGCCCTCCACGACGCGCGGCAGCTCCGGTTCCTCGACAAAGACCTTGGCCGGCTCCGCGAGCGGCGGCAGCGCGGCGGCGGCCTCGGGCGGGGCAACGCTGCCGGTGCGGGGGGGGTCGGGTGCCATCGCGAACCGCCAGAGGGCGACGGTGAAGCCGAGCGCGAGGAGCAGCAGGGGCACCCAACGCAGCGAACGGGAGGAGCTCGCCGACGGACTCCCGTGCAGGTTCTGAACGAGGGCCAGCACCTCCTCGTTGTCCTCGTCCATCGACAGGAGGCGATTGAAGAGCCGTAGAGCCGCGAGATGATCGCCCTCGGCGAGTCGACGACGTCCTTCGTCGGCCAGGACCCGCGTGAGGTGAGCGTCGAGACGCTCGGTCCAGATCACCGGATCGTGGACGAAGGAGCCGATCGACCAGCCTGCGTCGCTCGGGTCCACGTGGGTCTCGGCCAGACACTCTCCGAGCGCACGCTCGACGTCCCCAGCCGAGACGAACCGGTCGTCGGGATTGATGGCCAGCAGCTGCTCGATCACGTCGGACAGGGAGGCGGACATCGTGGGCGCGAGCTCTGCCACGTGGGGCCGGTTGCCCTCGATCACGTTCTTGAGGATGAGCGAGGGGTTCGAGCCCGAGAAGGGGAGATGGCCGGTCACGAGGTAGAACAGGACGGTCCCGAGCGAGAACAGATCGCTCCGCGCATCGAGCACGTCCTCTCGGGCCTGCTCGGGGCTCATGAACGCTGGCGACCCCACGAGCGCGCCGGTCATCGTGACCTGGCTCTCGTCGAGGAACCTCGCGATGCCGAAGTCCATGAGCTTGACCGCACCATCGACCCTGACCATGACGTTGTCGGTCTTGAGGTCCCGGTGGAGAATGCCCTCTCGATGCGCGTAGCCGAGTGCCCGGGCGACCTCGATGCCGACGATCGCGACCATCTCGGAGGGCATCCGACCGGTCCGATGGAGGAGGTGCGTGAGCGTCTCGCCGTCGACGAACTCGGTGACGATGTAGCAGTCGTCGGCCTGGCTGCCCGAGTAGTCGAAGATCTCGAGGATGTTGTCGTGGCGTAGCCGCTCCACGGCCTTGGCCTCGCGGGCGAAGCGGAGCCGGTTGCGTGCCGAGGAAGAGAGGTGAGGGTGAAGGACCTTGATCGCGACATCACGATCCAGCGTGGAGTGACGGCCCCGATAGACGGTGGCCATCCCCCCTTCGCCGACCTTCTGGAGGACCTCGTACTTGTCCAGGGTGGTTCCGATCAATCGACCACCAAAATCCGAATGGAGACAGGAGCACCGGCACTATAACCAATCGGCCGCTTCGCTCGGGGGCGGGGCCGGTCGTGACACGTTCGGCACCAAACGGCGACCGGGGCTCTCAGAAGGCCTCTCCACCGGGCCTGGCGAGCCCCCGGTCCTGCAGAATGCCGAGGATGGTCGCCGCCGTCTCCTCGACGGCCTTGCCCGTCACGTCGACCACGGGCCACTCGCGGTGTCGACGGAACAGGTCGTCGGCATACTCGAGCTCGGCCAGGATGTAGTACATGTCGCTGTAGTTCATCTGGCGGGCCATTCCCATCGCGCGCATCCGGGCGAGCCGGATGGCTTGGAGCGCCGCAGGGTCGATGGTGAGGGCAAAGACCCTGCGCTGATCGACGGTGGACAGCTGGTCGGGCACCGGGTGCTCGAGGACGATCGGGACGTTGCCGACCTTGTAGCCCTTGTGCGCGAGATAGGTGGAGAGCGGCGTCTTGCTCGTGCGCGACACCCCGACGAGGATGATGTCGGCTTTGTCGAGCATCTTCGGTTCCTTGCCGTCGTCGGCCTTCACCGTGAACTCGACGGCCTCGATCCGACGGAAGTAGGTCTCGTCTGCCTGGTGCAGCAGGCCCGGCACCCCCTCGGGCTGCTGCTCGAGGTAGCTCGAGAGCACCGACAGCAGGTCCTCGATGAGATCGAGGTGGGCAACCCCGTGCTCGTGGGAGAGCTCCGCCGCGTAGGACCGCATCTCCTTGTCGACCAGCGTGGTGACGACCGCTGCGCTCTGCTGCCCCGCCATGCGAAACCAGCTCCGGAGCTGCTCCGGGCGGGTGATGTGCGCATAGGTCCGCACGTGGACCAGGTGGCCGCGGAACTGCTGCAGCGCGGCACGAACCATCTTCTCGCCGGTCTCACCGGTTCCGTCGGAGAGGATCAGAATGGGCTTGGGGAGTCGCGCGAGACCTTCGCTCATGCTGACCCCGATATCGAATGCACGGCCCCGAGGGTCGCGTTCAGACGGAATCCCCTCGGCGAATCCTGAGAATCAGCCCCACGTCTCCTTCGAGGTGCACCCGGCGCTCCAGGTGCGCCCGAATCGGATCGAGGTCGCCGCGATACCAAGCAGCAAAATCCTCGACCGAACACGAAAATCGACAGTCTGCGCGTTCGAGATCGCCGAGGCGGATCTCGACGCGCTCTCCGTCTCGCACGAGCGTGAACACGCCGCCTCCGTCCCCGACGAGGCGAAAGGTGATGGCGACACCGTCGGGAAGATCGGTTCCCTCCTGGGCTTCGCGCACCAGCTCCGCCATCCGTCCTGCCGCCACCACGCGCCCTCCATCCGCCGACGATGACGTAGGGTTGCCGCACCACGTCGCCGGGCGACGACGCATCGTTCTCCCATAGCCCGCACTTGGTTACTCCGCGGTCGACGATTCTCGAAGGACCCAGGGTGTGCAGCACTACGCGGCACCCACTCGACCGAGGAGGCGATCGTGGAACCCGGGTTCTTTCATCTCGGAATCAACGAAGCGGCGGCCATCACGATGGCCGTCGTGATCATCATCGACTGGGCACTCTTCCGGTACGCTCGCCGAAGCTGAAGATTCCCCGTGGTGACCTTCTTCGACGGACGGTCCCGGTCCTTGTCACGAGATGGTCTTCCCACCTGCGTCGATGTGCATACGGTGTACCAAGCGCGGCACGTTTCGCGCCCCGACCCCGAGGACCCCATGGCCTTTGAGAACCCGACGGATCCGCCGACGGACGTGCCTCAGCACCTCGACATTCCGGTGCTGGCCATCCGCAACACCGTCATCTTTCCCGTGCTGGCCTTCCCGATCAACGTCGGACGCGCCAAGTCGGTCCGCGCCGTCGAGGAGGCGCTGGCCACGGAGGAGAAGTTCCTGGGCATCTTCGCCCAGCGCGACCCGAAGACCGAGGATCCCGGCAAGACCGAGCTCTACGAGGTCGGAACCGTCGTGAAGATCCTCAAGATGGTCAAGGTGCCCGGGAACAAGTTGAACGTGATCATCCAGGGCCTCGCTCGCGCACGGGTCGAGGACTGGGACGACGAGGGCGAGTACCTCCGGGCTCGCCTCGAGACGTTCCAGCCCGAGCCGCCAAGTCGCGATGCCGAAGAGCTCATGGACACCCTGCGCGAGCTCGCGCAGAAGATCATCGACCTGTCGCCCCAGATCCCGGCCGAAGCGAGCTTCCTCGTCCGCTCGATCGAGGAGCCGGGCGTGCTCGCCGACATCGTGGCGAGCAATCTGAACATCGTGCCAGACGAGAAGCAGGACCTGCTCGAGACGTTTCCGACCCACGAGCGCATGCAGAAGGTCGTGGCGCTGCTCAACAAGGAGATCCAGGTCCTCGAGCTCTCGAACAAGATCCAGACCGAGGTCAAGGGCGAGATGGACAAGGCGCAGCGGGAGTACTTCCTGCGCGAGCAGCTGAAGGCCATCCAGAAGGAGCTCGGCGAGGTGGACGAACGGCAAGAGGAGTTCGAGGAGCTCAAGCGGTCGATCAAGCGCGCCAAGATGCCCAAGGACGTCGAGGAGATCGCGTTCAAGGAGCTCAAGCGCATGTCCCGGATGAGTCCGGGCGCAGCCGAGTACACGGTCAGCCGGACCTACATCGACTGGCTCTGCGACCTGCCTTGGTCCATCTCGAGCAAGGACCGGCTCGACGTCAACGAGGCCGACCGCATCCTCGACGAGGACCACTACGGACTCGACAAGGTCAAGCAGCGCATCCTCGAGTTCCTCGCCGTGCGCAAGCTGAAGCAGGACATGAAGGGCCCGATCCTCTGTCTCGTCGGTCCGCCGGGCGTGGGCAAGACCTCGCTCGCCAAGTCCGTCGCCCGCGCGCTCGGACGCAAGATGGTCCGCATCGCCCTCGGCGGGGTTCGTGACGAGGCCGAGATTCGCGGGCACCGCCGTACCTACATCGGCTCGATGCCCGGCAAGATCCTCAAGGGCATGAAGAAGGCGAGCACCAACAACCCCGTGTTCGTGCTCGACGAGATCGACAAGCTCGGCTCCGACTACCGGGGCGACCCCAGCTCGGCGCTCCTCGAGGTGCTCGACCCCGAGCAGAACGACTCGTTCACCGACCACTACCTCGACGTGGCCTTCGACCTCTCCAAGGTGCTGTTCATCGCCACCGCGAACGTGCCCGACACGATCCCCGGTCCGCTGCGCGACCGCATGGAGATCATCCGGATCGCCGGGTACACCCACAACGAGAAGGACCAGATCGCCAAGCGCTACCTGTGGCCCGAGTGCCTCGAGGACCACGGGCTGACGGACGAGATGGTGAAGCTGCCGCAGGACACGCTCGACAAGGTGATCGAGAGCTACACCCGCGAGGCGGGCGTCCGGTCACTCAAGCGAGAGCTCGCGGCGATCTGCCGGTGGGCGGCGCGCGAGATCGCGAGCGGCAAGCGCGAGTCGGGCTTCGACGTCACCCCGGAGCTGCTCGAGGAGATTCGCGGTCCCATCCACTTCTGGAAGGAGGTGGCCGAGCGGACGGCGGTGGCCGGGGTGGCGACCGGCCTGGCGTGGACCAACACGGGTGGGGAGATCCTCTTCATCGAGGCCACCAAGATGAAGGGCAAGGGGTCGCTGACCCTCACGGGTTCCCTGGGCGACGTCATGAAGGAGTCCGTGAAGGTGGCGCAGAGCTACATCCAGAGTTCGGCGCTCAGCATGGGCATCGACGAGGACGACTTCTCGAAGTTCGACCTGCACGTGCACGTCCCGTCGGGGGCCATCCCGAAGGACGGTCCATCGGCCGGGGTCACGATGATTACGGCGATCGCGAGCCTCCTGACCGACCTCAAGGTCGACCCCACCATCGCGATGACCGGCGAGATCACGCTGCGCGGCGCGGTCCTGCCGGTCGGCGGGGTCAAGGAGAAGGTGCTCGCCGCTCACCGGGCCGGCATCAAGACCGTGATCCTGCCCGAGAAGTGCCGCAAGGACCTGGTCGAGGTGCCCGAAGAGATCCAGGGAGACCTCGAGTTCAAGTTCGTCAATCGGATGGAGGAGGTGCTGGAGCTCGCCCTGGGCGCCGAGCAAATCGCCGAGGTCCGACGTCGGCTCGCACTCCGCAAGCAGCAGGAGTCGGCCGAGAGCCAGGTCGCCGACGCGGGGCACCCGGAGGCCTGACCGCGCCCGTGGTTCGGCGGAGATCGCGCCGCGCGACGCGCATCCTCTTTGCCACGACGGGCGTTATGCGGGGGGGCATGGAACTGCGTCCCTTCCGTCGGGTTTTGGTGGCGAACCGTGGTGAGATTGCGGTTCGCGTGATTCGTGGATGTCACGACCAGGGGCTCGAAGCCGTCGCCGTGTATTCCGAGGCCGATGTCGAGGGCCTCGCGGTGCGGCTCGCCGATCGGGCGGTGCCCATCGGGCCCGCGTCGAGCCAGCAGAGCTACCTCCGACCGGAGAAGATCCTCGCGGCAGCCCGGGCGACGGGCTGCGACGCGGTCCACCCGGGGTACGGATTCCTCTCTGAGAACGCCGAGTTCGCACAGGCGGTCATGGACGCGGGGCTGGTCTGGGTCGGTCCGCCGCCGGGGGCCATCGCGAGCATGGGCAACAAGACCGCGGCACGCCGGGTGATGCGCGACGCGGGCGTGCCTCTCGTGCCGGGCACCGTCGACCCGGTGGAGACCGAGGAAGAAGCCCAGCGAATCGCAGCCGAGATCGGGCTGCCCGTGATGGTGAAGGCCGCGGCAGGTGGCGGCGGCAAGGGCATGCGCGCGGTGTTCGATGCGAGCGAGGTCGCCGCCGCGTGGCGGACCGCGCGCTCGGAGGCCACCCAGTCCTTCGGCGACGGAGACGTCTACCTCGAACGGCTCGTTCAGCGCCCCCGTCACGTCGAGGTCCAGGTCCTCGCGGACGGCCACGGGAACACGGTGCACCTCTTCGAGCGCGACTGCTCGATCCAGCGACGCCACCAGAAGGTGTTCGAGGAGTCGCCCTGTCCCGTACTTCCGGAGTCCACGCGCCAGAAGATGTGCGAAGCCGCCGTCGCGGCCGCCCGGGCCGTCAACTACGTCGGAGCGGGCACCGTCGAGTTCCTCTACGAGCCGTCGCGCGACGAGTACTACTTCCTCGAGATGAACACCCGGCTGCAGGTCGAGCACCCCATCACCGAGCAGGTGACGGGCGTCGATCTGGTCGCGATGCAGCTGCTCGTCGCCTCGGGGGCGCGGCTGCCGTTCGGCCAGGACGACCTCGTGCAGCGAGGGCACTCGGTCGAGTGCCGGGTCTACGCCGAAGACCCCACGGCGAACTTCCGGCCCGCGCCGGGGCCACTGCACGGCTACCGCGAGCCCACGGGCCCCTGGGTCCGGGTGGATTCCGGGGTGACCGAAGGAATGGACGTCGTCGTCCACTACGACCCCATGATCTCCAAGCTCATCGTCTGGGGACCCGACCGCGCGACCGCGCTGGCCCGATGCGCCAGGGCACTGCGGCAGTACCAGATCGTGGGTGTGCCGACCTCCATTCCCTTCTTTCTCCGCCTGTTCGAGGACGCGGCCTTCCAGCAGGGGACGTACGACACGGGCTTCATCACGCCCGAGTGGCTCGCGGCCCATCTCGGTTCTCCCGAGATCGACGACGACCTGATCGTGGCCACCGCCCTCGCTCGCTTCGAGGCGGACCACCAGAAGGCGGCCGAGCCTGCCACCTCCGCGTCCACGAGCGGCTGGCGTCGGGCGCGCGACTGGCGAAACCGGCGCTGGTAGACGCACTGACCGCAAGAGAGGACCACGTGAAGTACACGATCGAGCTCGGCGGCCGCGAAGCGACCGTGGAGGTGACGGCTCACCCGGAAGGCGGTTCCCTCGTGTCCATCGACGGGGGCGAGACGCGCCACGTGCGCGGCGAGCCCGTGGGTCGCGCCGAGTGGCGAATCACCCACGACGGCGCCTCGCGGCGCGTCGCGCTCGTGGTCCGCGGGGAAGACGTGGCTGCCCAGATCGGGGGTGAGGCGGCCTTCGGCCGGGTGGTCGACCCCCGCGACGAAGCGCTGCTCGCGCTCGCGGGCGGCGGCCAGGGCGAGGTGAAGACCCCCATGCCGGGCGCGGTGGTCCGCGTCGAGGTCGCCGAGGGCGATTTGGTCGAGAAGGGCCAAGTACTCGTGGTCGTGGAAGCGATGAAGATGGAGAACGAGTTCCGGGCGGAGAGGTCCGGACGAGTCGCCTCGGTGCCCGTGCAGCCCGGCGACTCGGTCGAGAGCGGCACGGTGCTGGCCGTGGTGGAGGCGGAGTGACCGACGAAGAGGTTGAGCGCTGGCGAGAGACGGTACGAGCAAAGGCCCTGGCCCGGTTCCCCGAGCGGAGTGGACTCACCCGCTCGGGCGGCGAGCCGGTCGCGGACCTCTACACGGCTCACGACCTCGGCGACGAGTCGCGCATTGGACTGCCCGGGGTGTTTCCCTACACCCGTGGTGTACAGCCCACGATGTACCGGGCCGCGTTCTGGACGATGCGCCAGTACGCGGGGTTCGGGACCGCGGCCGAGTCGAACGAGCGCTACCGCTACCTGCTCTCGCAGGGCACGACCGGTCTCTCCGTGGCCTTCGACCTGCCCACCCAGATGGGCTACGACTCCGACGACGACATGGCTCTCGGCGAGGTGGGCCGCGTGGGTGTCGCCATCGACACCCTCGACGACGTGCAGGTGCTGCTGAACGACCTGCCGCTCGACCAGATCAGCACGTCGATGACGATCAACGCCACCGCATCCACGCTCCTCGCACTGTACGTCGCCGTCGCCGAGTCGCGCGGCATCGAGCCTGCGAAGCTTCGAGGAACCGTCCAGAACGACATCCTCAAGGAGTACATCGCACGCGGCACGTACATCTATCCGCCGCGTCCGAGCATGCGCCTGGTCACCGACATGTTCCGCTGGTGCGCCGAGAACGTGCCCAAGTGGAACACCATCTCGATCTCCGGCTACCACATCCGGGAAGCGGGGAGCACGGCTGCGCAGGAGCTCGCCTTCACGCTGGCCGACGGCATCGCGTACGTGGAGTCGGCGCTCGAGGCGGGACTCGAGATCGACGTCTTCGCGCCCCGGCTCTCCTTCTTCTTCAACGCCCACAACAACCTCCTCGAGGAGGTGGCCAAGTTCCGCGCCGCCCGCCGGATGTGGGCGACCATCGTCCGCGAGCGCTTCGGCGCGAAGACCGAGCGCTCCCTGCGGATGCGGTTCCACACCCAGACCGCCGGGTCGACCCTCACCGCACAGCAGATCGACAACAACGTCGTCCGCGTGGCGCTGCAGGCCCTCTCGGCGGTGCTCGGGGGCACCCAGTCCCTGCACACGAACGGCAAGGACGAGGCGCTGGCCTTGCCCTCGGAGGCTTCGGCCCAGCTCGCCCTGCGCACCCAGCAGATCATCGCCCACGAATCCGGCGTGGCAGACTTCGTCGACCCCCTGGGGGGTAGCTACGCCATCGAGCGCATGACCGACGAGCTCGAGCACGACGCGATGAAGCTCGTCGAGACGATCGACCAGATGGGGGGCATGGTCAGCGCGATCGAGTCCGGCTTCCCCCAGCGCGAGATCCAGGGGGCTGCCTACCAGACCCAGCGGGCGATCGAGTCGGACGAGCAGGTGGTGGTCGGGATGAACCGCTTCACGGTCGACGAGGAGATCGATCCCGACATTCTCATCCCCGATCCGGCGCTCGAGAGGGCCCAGGTCGAGCGGCTCCAGGCCTTCCGCGATGCGCGCGACGCCGCGGTGTCGTCCGCCGCCATCGACGCGCTGCAGCAGGCCGCGAGCGGGAGCGACAATCTGATGCCGCACATCCTGAACGCGGTGAAGTCGCGGTGTACGCTCGGGGAGATCGCCCACGCGCTGCGGGCCGTGTTCGGCGTCCACACCCAGAACGCGCTCTAGACACCACCCAGGAGCTTCGCCGTGTCCGACGACCCCCGTGGCTCGAGGCCCGACGCTCCCAAGGTCGCGGCCGTCTCCATTCCCCGTGGACGGCCGGTCTCGCCGAGCGACGCGGCCGCCGAGGCGTCCTTTCGTCGGGCGAGCCCGCGCAAGCGTCTCTTCGCACCGCCGGTTCCCCGAAGCTGGAGGGATCTCGGACTCGAGAGAGGGGCAGCCGAGGATCTGATCCTGAGGCAGCTCCTCTCCGTCCCGTCGATGACGGGCCGGGCGCTCGCCGATGCGGTCTGCCTCGACCTCGGACTGGTCCAGGACGCGCTCGACGCCCTCAAGGAGGAGAAGCTCGTCGATCGTCGCGGGACCACGGTCATGGGCGACTTCGTGAACGTGCTCACCGAAGCGGGACGCAGTCGGGCCCTCCAGAGCCGCTCGTTGACCCACTATCTGGGCCCGGTACCGGTCCCTTGGGGCCACTACCTCAAGGCGCTCGAGCTCCAGGGGCTGCGCAACCTCACCCCGACCATGGCGCACCTCCAGCAGGCCTTCGCCGACCTGCAGGTGAGCGACGAGCTCTACGACCAGCTCGGCCCTGCCGTGACGAGCGGTCGGGCGCTCTTCCTGCACGGGAAGTCCGGCAACGGCAAGACCAGCCTCGCCGAGCGAATGACGCGCTGCTTCGAAGGCCACGTGTGGATTCCCTTCACGCTGGACATCGGCGGTCACCACGTCAAGCTGTTCGACCCCGCGGTGCACCGTCCTGTCGAGGTCGACCCGAAGGTGGGCGAGCAACTCGACCGCCGCTGGATTCTCGTACAGCGCCCCACCATCGTGGCCGGGGGCGAGCTGACCCTCTCGATGCTCGAGATCCAGCACGACCCTGCGTCGAACACCGCCGAGGCGCCGCTGCAGCTGAAGGCCAACCTCGGCACCCTCGTCGTCGACGACTTCGGCCGGGGGAGCACCGCGCCCCGCGATCTCCTGAACCGCTGGATCTACCCGCTCGAGCGAGGCGTCGACTTCCTCACGCTGCCCGACGGGCGCAAGTTCTCGTCACCCTTCGACTGCCTGCTCGTGTTCTCCACCAACCTGGAGCCGCGGGAGCTCGTCGACGAAGCCTTTCTTCGCCGCATCCCTTACAAGATTCGCGTCGACGACCCCACCGAGGACGAGTTCGAGTCCCTGGTGGCCAACGAGGCCCGGCGGCTCGGGATCCACCTTCCCGACCGCTCCGTCCACTACCTCATCGAGCGGCACTATCGCCCGAGCGGTCGCGCGATGCGGTTCTGCCACCCGCGCGACCTCCTGCAGCAGGTCCGGCACCTGTGCGACTTCGAGCGACGGGAGCGGACCGCGGGTCCCCGGGAGTGGGACCGCGTGGTGCGGAACTACTTTGGTCACTACGGGCCGCCCGGCGATGCGGTGGGTCGGGCTGCACGCTAGGTACCGCCACATGATTGCGGCCATCCCCTTCTTCGACCTTGGCGTGTACAACCTCGAGCTGCCGCTGATCGGCGCGCTGCCCATCGACCCCTGGGCGACCCTGGTCTGCATTGGCTTCATCGTGGGCCTCGAGGTGGCTCGGTCGCGTGGGATCCGCGAGGGCCTCGACACACGCGACGTCGTCGACGGCGCCGTGTTCATCGTACTGATGGGGTTCCTGGTCGCCCACTGGTTCACGGTGCTCTTCTACTTCCCGGAACGCCTGGCTCGAGACGGCATCATCACGCTGTTCCGGGTCTGGGAGGGGTTCGCGTCGACCGGTGGCTTCGTGGGAGCCGTGCTCGGTGCGTGGCTGTTCTACCCCTTCGTTCGCAACGCGATCCGCCCCCCGGGTACGCCGCCGCTGGCCAAGGGCGCGGGACTCCACCACGCCGACGTCATCGCCTTCGGCTTCCCGTTCGGCTGGTTCTTCGGTCGGATGGGCTGCTTCGTCGTGCACGACCACATCGGCAAGCCGACGAACTTCTTCCTGGCCATGAACTTCGACGAGGGCTTTGGCCCCTGGGCCGGGGGTGCGCCCTACGCCGACGGGATTCGTCACGAGCTCGGGTTCTACGAGATGCTCTACATGATCCCGGTCGCGGCCCTGTTCGTGTGGCTGGGGCGGCAGAAGCGGCCAGCCGGCTTCTTCATCGGGTTGTTCGGCGTGCTGTACGCTCCGCTCCGGTTCGTGCTCGACTTTCTGCGCAACAACGACCTCACCCACCAGGATGCCCGGTACTTCGGGCTCACCCCTGCCCAGTACGGCATGGTCGTCATGCTCGTCGCGGCCGCGGCGTTCCTCTGGTGGATCCACCAGCCGGAGGGAGAGGCCGAGCCCACGCCTCCGAACAAGGCCAACGCGACTCCGGAGCCGGCTCCGTGAGTGACGACGTGGAGCCCCGGGAGGCCACCGCGGGCTGGGTGTGGGTCGGGCTGGGTGGGCTCGCGAGCCTGCTCGTTCCGCTCTGGCTGCTGCTCACGGCCTCGCTCCTGCAGCTCGACCAGTTCCTCGAAGCCGGCCTGGGCCAGGCACCGGAGCGACCGCTGCCCACGGACTGGTTCCGCGCCCTGTCAGGTGCGGGGTACGGGCTCCTGTTCGCCATTCCTCTCGGCCTGGTGATCGGCTCGGGGGCTGCGTTCACCCGGCTCGCCATGGACCGACGGGCTCGGGAGGAGCGCGAGCAGCTCGACGCCATGACCCGCAACGACGCGGTCCTCGGCGACGCCGAGGTCGTGACGCGCGGCCGCACGGCTCGAGGGGGCCGTCCCCGGCAATCCGTCGTGCTCGCCGACCCCGCGTCGCGAGTGCTCGCGTGGCTCGTCGACCGCGGCATGCTCCTCGTCGCGGCCATGCCCGCCATCGTGTTCCACCCCCAGGTTCGTCCGGCCCTCGGTCGAACCCTGTCTCCCGTCGGTGACGCCGTGGCCGACGGGCTCGCGCTCGTCAGCGCCATGCTGACCGCGATCCTCCTGTCCGTGCAGATCGCCGGGCTGGTGCGGTCCGGTCAGAGCGTAGGCAAGCGCTGGTTCGGGATCCGGATCGTCCGCCCCACCGGCGCGATCCCCGGTTTCGGACGGGTGGTCGGGCTACGGAACCTCGTTCTCGTCGGGCTGATGTTGGCTACCGGGGCGGCGTTTCTGTTCGTCGCCCCCCTCCTCGCAGCGCCTCTCGCGCTATTGTGGCCAACTCTCGACGCGCTCGCGTGGCTCGGCCCCGATCGGCGCGCGCTGCACGACCAGTGGGCCGACACGCTCGTGGTTCGGGCGAGTCGTCGAGGCGCCTGACCGCAGAGGAGGCACTGCCTTGTTCCGTCGCATCTTGATGGCCAACCGCGGGGAGGTCGCGGCCCGCGTGCTCCGCACCTGCCGCCGACTCGGGGTCGAGATGGTCGCGGTGGCGAGCGAGGCAGACCGCGATGCCCAGTGGCTCGCCGAGGCCGATCGGGTGGTCACGATCGGGCCCCCGGCTGCGTCGGGCTCCTACCTCCACCGCGAGACGCTCATCGAGGCGGCGCTCCACCACGGCTGTGCAGCAATCCATCCCGGCTGGGGCTTCCTCTCCGAGAACGCTCGCTTCGCCACCCAGGTCGAGGCGGCGGGCTTGACCTTCATCGGGCCCAACCCCCGACACCTGCGCGAGATGGGCGACAAGGCCCTCGCCCGAGAGACCATGCGGTCGCTGGGTCTGCCGCTGATTCCAGGCTCCGACGGCCCACTTCTGGATCTCGACCATGCCCGTCGGGTGCTCGAGCGGGTCGGGACCCCCGCGCTCCTCAAGGCCGTCTCGGGCGGCGGTGGACGGGGGATGCGCCGAGTCGACGAGCCAGGCGACCTCGACGCCGCGTTCGCCGAGGCCCAGGCCGAGGCCGCATCGGCCTTCGGCGACCCCCGGCTCTACCTCGAGCGACGCATCGTCGGAGGTCGCCACGTCGAGATCCAGGTCCTCGGCGATCGCTTCGGCCACGCGCTCGCGCTCGGGGAGCGGGAGTGCTCGCTGCAGCGACGACACCAGAAGGTGCTCGAGGAGGCGCCCTCTCCCGGCCTCTCGAGCGAGGTCCGCGCTCGGATCCTGACCCTCGTGGGTCGGGCGATGGGCGACGCTCGCTACGAAGGGGCGGGCACCGTGGAGATGCTTCTCGACGAGCGCGGCGAGCTGCACTTCATGGAGATGAACACCCGCTTGCAGGTCGAGCACCCCGTGACCGAGGCCATCACCGGTCTCGACCTCGTCGAGTGGCAGCTCCGCATTGCTGCCAACGAGCCGCTGACCCTGCAGAGCGGTGACGTGCCAGCCTCGGGTCACGCCATCGAGTGCAGGATCAACGCCGAAGATCCCGACCAGGACTTTCGGCCGAGCCCGGGCGTCGTCACCGAGCTCTCGTTCCCCGAGGCCGAAGACGTTCGTGTCGACACCCACCTTCGAACCGGGGATCGGATCCCGCCTCACTACGACTCACTGGTCGCGAAGCTGATCGTCTCCGGGCCCGACCGGAACGCGACGATCGCCCGGCTGCGCCAGGTGTTGAAGGAGGTCCGGATCGACGGCGTCACGACCAACGTCTCGCTGCACCGACGCATCCTCGAGTGGGACGGCTTCGTCGCTGGCGACTACGACATCAACTCGCTCGAGACCCAGATCGTGGGAGGCTAGGTGGCGCGTCTCGCCCTTCGTCCACTCGGAACGCCCCTCGAGAGCCTGCTCTCGCCCAGCGACGCCGCCGAGCGCCGCGCTCGCATGGCAGAGCTCGACGACGCCCTCGCCGCGAAGCTCGCGACCGTGAAGGCGGGCTGGGGCGAGAAGTACGTCGAGCGTGTCCACGAGAAGGGCAAGTGGACCACCGCCGAGCGACTGGACGCGCTCCTCGACGAGGGTTCGCCCTGGTTCTCCCTCAACACGCTGGTGAACTGGGGCCGCGAGTTCGCGGGCAGCAAGCGGCAGGCGCCGGGCGCCGGGGCATGGACCGGGCTCGGGCGCGTTCACGGCCGCTGGACGGTGGTCATCGCGAACGACAACACCGTGGCGAGCGGTGCGTGGTGGCCGCTCACCCCGGAGAAGATCGAGCGGGCCCAGCAAGTGGCCGAGCGGCTGCGGTTACCCGTCGTCTACCTCGTCGACTGCTCCGGACTGTTCCTGCCCGAACAGAGTCGCTCGTTCTCGGGGCTCACGGGGGCCGGCCACATCTTCACGAAGAACGCGCGGCTCGCCGCAGCCGGGGTGCCCCAGCTCGCGGGCGTGTTCGGCGACTGCATCGCCGGCGGCGGCTACATGCCGATCATCAGCGACCGCGTGGTCATGACCGAGCAAGCCTACATGGTCATCGCGGGCGCCGCCCTCATCAAGGGCGCGAAGTCGCAGCACCTCACGTCGCTCGACATCGGCGGCCCGGAGGTGCACGTCCACCAGAGCGGCTGCGCCGACGTGCGGGTTCCCGACGACGCGACCGCCATCCGGGTCCTGCGCGAGGAGGTGGCTCGGTTGCCCGGCCCGGCGGTCGACTTCTATCGCTATGGCGCCACCCCCGAGCCGCCCGCGCACCCGGTCCGTGACCTCTCGGCCCTGTTCCCGGCCGACCCCCGCGAGACCTACGACATCGAGGAGGTGCTGGCTCGTCTCGTCGACGGATCACTGTTCCACGAGGTGCTGGCCCACACCGGCCGAGAGATGATCACGGGCGTCGCCCGCGTCGACGGGCTTTGGGTGGGCCTGATCGCAAATCGCCAGGGCATCGTCGACGAGCCCGGGGTCGGACGACGCACGGGTGGAGTGCTCTACCGCGAGGGCATCGCGAAGATCAGTACCTTCGCCCGCGCCTGCGACGAGGACGGGATTCCCTTGGTGTGGCTCCAGGACATCTCCGGTTTCGACATCGGGGTCGACGCGGAGCGACTCGGCCTGCTCGGCTACGGCAGCAACCTGATCTACGCGAACAGCACGGTCACGGTGCCCGTGTTCACCGTGCTCCTCCGCAAGGCGAGCGGGGCTGGCTACTACGCCATGTCCGGGATGCCGTACGAGCCCGTCCTGCAGCTTTCGACTCCCCTGTCGCGGCTCGCGGTCATGGAAGGCCGCACGCTGGCGATCGCGGCCTTCAACTCGAAGCTCGACGACGACTTCGCGATCCGCACCACCGATCCCGCGGAGCGCGCCGAGATCGAAGCGGGCATGGCCAAGACCGCGGCCCGCATCGAGGCGGACATGGATCCGGTGCGCGCCGCATCGACGATGGACACGGACGAGATCGTGCCCCTCGCGGACCTGCGGGACTGGCTCGTAGCCCTGGTGCAGAGCGCCTGGCAGAGCCTCGGATACCGGCGGACGAAGAACCCGCGGATCTGGAGCCTCCACGATCTCGCGGCGCTCACCAAGCCGGTACCGACCGACGCGACGCCGAGGCTCGAGGCCAGGACGAGCCCCGACGGCCTGCTCACGTCGCCTGCCGTGGGCACGTTCTCGCTGACCGCCACGGGCACGGTGGCGCCCGGGCAGATCCTCGGGCAGCTCGAGCGCGCCGGGGACCTGGTCGCGATCACCGTGCCACCTGGGGCGTCGGGCATTCCTACCGAGGGCCCTCCGGCTCGCACCTGGGTCGAGTACGGCACGCCGCTGGTGCGACTCGTGACCGGGGCCGCAGACATCGTCCAGGTCGCGCAGGATGCCACCGCCGCGTCCGACGCGCCCGAGGGCACCCACGTGGTGCGGGCCGAGACCGACGGCGCGTTCTACGCCCGGGCCGAGCCGAGCAAGCCCCCCTTCGTCAGCGAGGGTGACCTCGTCGAGATGAACCGCACGCTCGGCCTGGTCGAGGTCATGAAGACCTTCACCCCCGTGAAGGCACCGGTGGCAGGTCGAGTGTCGCGAGTCGTGGGGGGGGGGGGGGGGGGGGGGGCGCCGGGGGGGGGGGGGGGGGGGGGGGGGGGGGGGGGGGGGGGGG
>CAZZLC010000012.1:0-8411 GCA_964655065.1 uncultured Enterobacteriaceae bacterium
GACCATCGGATCACCAAGGGACGGAGTGCCGCGGGAACTGGACGACCTCCAGCCACGGCGCGGGCTCGGGCCGATAGTCGCTCACGGGAGCCCGTCCTCCGCACCAGCGCACCTTCACGCGACCTCCGAGGCGGTCCATGGCCGTGTACAGCGACCAGGGTACGGGCCCCACGAGCTCGATGCTCCGCAGCGTGGCTGCGAGCGGCGACTGCAGGACGTGGCGCCAGGGGATCGACTCGATGTCGGTGTGGTGGACGGCCACCGAGCGCAACCCCGGGGCCACCATCGAGGTGAGCAGTCGGGTGGCGTGCCGCGGGGAGACCCGATCGAGCACCAGGTGCTCGAGCCGTGGCCACGACTCGAACACGGAGCGGTGCCAGGGCAGCTCGGCGGCGTCGAAGCCGAACACGCGCAGGCGCTCGTTGGGCAGGGGCAGCGCGGCGCGGGGCGTGCTCACGAGCAGCCGCTCGAGGGAGTCCAGACCGCCCCACCAGTCGTCCACTTCGGTGAAGGGCTCCCCCTCCTCGGGTCCCCGGAGCACGATCTCGAGCTGGGCGAGATGAGGAGGGGATCGCTCGGCGAGCGACCGCAACATCGCGCCCCGGTCGGCGGGCGTTCCCGTGTCGGCGCTCACGTCGAGTCGCAGCACCTCGAGGGTGCGGGCGGCCGGGAGCGCGAGGAGCTGCTCGAGGACGGTGCTTCCCTGCCACACCGACAGCCGCGCCTTGCGGATGAGTCCGAGCCGCCAGTGCAGCTGGAGGGTCCGGCGGTCGCCGACCTCGCCGGCACACTGGGCCCTCAGCTGAGCGATCCGCGAGAGGAGACGCTCGTCGTCCGTCCGCACGTGTCGGATCTCGAGCGCGATGAGCTCGCCGAGCGTGGCGTCCTGGGCCATCAGCCAGTCGGCGTAGACGAGTCGGGAGCCCAGATCGTCGGGGTCGGCAACGATGGCCGCCTCGAGCGCGGGATTGCCCGCGCCGGTGCGCTCGGCCGCGATCTCGTGCCCGACCCGAGCGTAGCCGCTTCCGAGCTTCTGCCTCACCAGCGTGTCGCGACGACGCTGGGCCTCGGCTTCGTCGCCGCATGCCACGGTCCGGCTCTGGGGCTGGCGGCCGAGTCGCCCCCAGCGGGTGATCACGAAGCGTCCGTCGACCTCGATCTCCCAGAACCGCTGGGTCGACCCGTCGATGTGCTCGTACCGCGCCACTTCAGTCCACCGGCCAGTCGACCGGGTGCTGCGGCACGTACCCGAGCACCTCGCGAGCGCGTGTGCCGTCGAGGACGAGCCCGTAGTGCATGCTGTGGCGGTTGAGCCCGTAGTCGAACTCCGAGCCCTTCACCAGGTTGCGGGCCCGATAGAGCAGCTCGACGGCCGGTCCCGGGGCCGGCAGCGTCACGACGCCCCACTTGCGCGCCGCGGCGGACAGGGGCAGCGTGTCGTAGCCCGGGACGTTGAACACGCCCTCGCCGCTCCCGTGAGTGGCGGCCTCGAAGGCGGACACGATGTCCGACACCGTCGCCACGTTGACCATCGGGTCGAAGCCCAGCGGCCGAACCGCCACGGAGGCGTCGAGGTAGTCGAAGAGCTGTGAGCCGGTACCCGGACCGAGGGCCTCTGCACAACGCAAGACCACGATCTCCGCGTTGATCAGCCCCATCCGCGCGCAGGCCGTGAGGTCGGCCTCGACTCGGTCACGAACGTACTGGGGCGCTGCCGGGTCCAGGTTGAGCGGGTGTTCCTCGGTCACGTACACCGGCAGGTGCATCGCGACCTTGTAGACGACGGCGTAGCTGCGGACGACCACCCGCCGGATGGTCGGATGCCGATCCGCGAGCGAGAGGATGGACCGCAGCGCCTCGACGTTGCGTTGGTGGACCTTGCGACCGCGCGCGTGGGCCGAGGTGGCCTGCCCCAGGTGAACCACGACCTCGCAGCCGAGATCGCGGGCAGGGCCAAAGACGAGCTCTCGAACTCGCCGCGAGCTCGCCAGATCGACCGAGAGGTAGGTGAGCCGTTTGCCGTGGCTGAAGGGGAGCGCGCGCTCCTCGGACTCCCGGGCCACGGCGAGGACGTGCTTCACTCGGGTATCGGCGACGAGGGAGCGCACCAGACGCTCACCGATCGCGGTCGTCGCCCCCGTCACGAGGACCGAGATCATCGGAAGATCCCCTGTCGTTGCTCGAGGCCCCGTCGGATGAGCTCTCGGACGGCGTCGCGGACGCGGAGGGCGGCCTGATGGACCAGGTCGGGGTCGTCGGCGTCCCGGGGCTCGTACTCCCGGTCGAATCGAAGCGGCTCGCCGTAGTGGATGTGGTACCGCACGGGGAGCGGCACCGGGGTCGCGGGGACGGGGAGGTAGGGCACGGGCGAGGCGCGAGGCATGGGGATGCGCGCGAGCTGCGGCATCTGCTCCTCCGCGCCCACGATCCCCACCGGCACCACGGGCGCGCGGTGGCGAATCGCGAGCTCGCAGTGGCCGACGCGCCACTCCTGGAGCTGGTAGCGCGAGGCAAACGGCTTGCCGATGCCGGGCGTTCCCTCCGGAAAGATCAGGAGCAGCTCGCCCGCCTCGAGCAGGGTGCGAGCGTTGCCGCGGCTGCCCGTCACGACCCCGCACCGCGCGAACAGCGTGCTGACCACGGGGAGCGTCGAGACGAAGTAGTCAGCCACGGCGCGGGCGTTGCGCGGCGGGTCCGTGTTCCGGTAGACGTCGGCCCACAGCATCATGCCGTCGAGCGGCAGGGTGCCCGAGTGGTTGGCGGCGAGGATTCCGGCTCCGTCGGCGGGAATGTGCTCGGCCCCGTACGACTTCACGCGGAAGTAGCCCCGGTAGAGCGGCGAGGTGAGAGCGTCCGCCATGGCGACGAAGTCGGGGTGCATCCCAAAGGCGTCGTAGCCGTGCCCCGCGTCGCGGAAGTGCAGGCGGTCGGCGCGGTCCTTGACGTTGCGGCCTCCGAGGGCCGCGGAGAGCGCACGGGCGATGGCAGGGGGAAACGGCATGGGGCGGTCCTAACCCTTCCGGCGGCGCCGGCGTCAGCGGGCCTCGTTGGCCAATCGCGCCTCTTCGAAGGCGGCTGCCGCGGTGTCTCGGGCCCCCTTGGCTTCGAGGGCGAGTCCGAGGAGGTAGAGCAGGTGCGATCGCTCCGGGGTGTTCGCCGTGCCCTGTGCGAGTCCCTGGCGGGCCACGGCGACGGCCCGGCCAGCCTGCTGGGCCGCGAGGAAGTCGACCGCGGCCAGGCCGGCGAAGTGCTGGGCTACCCGAGCCGGCGCGCGCGAGGCCAGCGGCTCCAGCAGATCACCGGCGAGCCCAGGGTCGCCGGCCTCCCGGGCAGCCCGGGCTGCGGCGAGGGTTTCGTCGAGGACGGCCAGACGAGCCACGGTCAGTTCGCTCCGCCACGCGTCGGGCACCCGGTCGCGGGGCCGGGCCAACGCCCGCAGCTGGTCGAGATCCTGCGGGGTGACCGGATCGGGCTCCGAGGGCGCGTCTTTCGTCACCTCGGGGATCTGGACCTCCGAAGACTTGGCCTCGACGCTCGCTTCGCCCTGGACCGAGCGGGGCCGGACCCCTCGCGAAGCGACACTCTCGACATCTACGCGCGGTCTGGCGCGTCCGACCGCGATCTCGGGACCCCCCTCGGTGCGCCGCTCCGCGGCCGCGATCTCGTCGCGGGTCTCCGAGGCGGCCGTCGGGTCGGCGTCGACCTCCTCGGCGGGGGCCGCGACCGCGGGACGGGAGGCGGTCGGCGCTCGCTCGTCGGCGCCGTACAAGGTGGGCCGGCTCACCAGGAGCAGGGTCGCGGCAGCCGCGAGCAGGAGTCCCACCCCCGAGGCGCCGCCCACCAGAGCCCACCGGCGGCGCGGGGGGGCTGGCTTGGGAGGGCCGGTGGGAACCGTGACCTCGACGCTCTCGTACGACGACGGCTCGTCGTCGGCCGCGCCTGGGAACGTCACGACCTCGGCCCCCTCGCGGGAACGTGCCGACGCCGGGGTGGCCGATGCGACCGGGTCGGCCAGCGGACCCCGGCGCACGGTGGCGAGGATGTCCTCGGCCGTCGTGCGCGGGGCGGGCGCCAAGTCGGGCCGCATCGCGAAGAGGGCCTCGCGGACGTCCTCGTCCAGGGCTGCGGCGTGCTCGCTCGACCCCGTGTCGAGGAACCGGGCGAGGTCACGCGCCTTGTCGTCGTGCTCGCTCATGGTCCGTACACCTTTCGAAAGGCCTTGGCCGCGCGATGGAGGATCACGTCGAAGTTCCCGACCGTGACCTCCATCAGCTCGGCGCACTCCTGTCGGCTGCGATCCTCGAGCAGGCGCAGGCGCAGCGCCCTCGCGTAGCGGGCGTTCATGTTGTCGAGCGCCCGCTCGACATCGCGTCGGACGTCCTCGGCCTCGAGGTTGCGATCGGGGGCCGGCGGATCCGAACGGAGCCCGGGCTCCCGCTCGACCGCGTCCGACAGGCGCCGATCCCGCAGGCGTCGCCGGTGCACGTCGATCGCCTGGTTGATCGCGATGCGCCGCAGCCAGAAGAAGATCGAGCGGTTCTCGATGCGGAAGGAGCCGATCTTCTCGAGCGCGGTGCGGAAGGTCTCGCGGAGACAGTCCTCGGCGAGCTCGGGATTGGGCAGCCGAGGCAGGATCGCCTGGCGGTACACGAGCTCGCCGTACCACTCGTAGAGGGTCGCGAACGCCGTGCGATCGCCCTGTTGCAGACGCGTGATCACCACGCGTTCCTCCCGGAGGGGGACGAGGTCGTCGTTGGTGCGGGACTGGGGAGCTCTTCCGTTCACCCATCGCTCCAACGGGCGCGGGGAGACCAAGCTTACATCAGAGGTTCGCTTCGCCGAACAGGTTGCCTCTCCCGAGGATCTCGGCGGGATCGAGGGCTCTCTTGAGCGCGCGGAACTGCGCGAGGATCTCTGGACCCACCATCCAGGCCAGGTGGCGACGCTTGAGCTTGCCGATGCCGTGCTCGGCGCTCACCGTGCCTCCGAGGGCGATCGCGTGCCGGGCCAGCTCGTCGTAGAAGCCCCGCGCCTGCGCGAGCTCGGCGTCGGTTCGCGGGAGCAGGTTCAAGTGGAGGTGGTTGTCCCCAATGTGACCGAACAGCACGTGCGGGAGCGGGCTCGCCTCGTAGTGGTCCATCATCTCCGACAAGGCGGCATCGGGGACCGCGAGGTCCGTGCCCACCTTGGGCATGCCGTTGCGCACGATCTGCTCGTTGATGCCGGCGGGGATGGCGTGGCGAAGTCGGTGAAGACGCGCTCGCCCCGGTTCGTCGTCCGCGAAGAGGGTGTCGTCGACGAGCGCGTCGTGATCACCCAGCGCCTCCAGCCACGCCTCGAGGTGGGCCTCGTCTCCGACCGCGGGCTCGATCTCCTGCTCACAGAACAGCGCGACCCGGGCGCGGTCGGGCACCTCCACTCCGGCGTCGCGCACGAGCTGCAGGCAGTGGTGATCGAGGTACTCGAGGGCCCGGGGCGACAGCGGGCCGCGACGGTCGTCTCTGGCCGCGACCCGCGCGTGCTCGACGAAGCGCAGCGCCGCCGAGCGGTCCGGGAAGAACGCGACGAGACCGACGACCTCGGCGGGGAGGTCGGTGAGTCGCACCGTCGCCTCCGTGATCACGCCCAGGGTGCCCTCTTGCCCGACAAAGAGGTCGACGGCGTCGCGAGGCGGCTCGTAGCCGGCCGCCGTCTTGGTGGGTGGGGTCCGCCACGTCGGGACCGGCCAGCCGTCGGGTACTGGGTCGCCACGCTCGAAGCGTCGGACCTCGCCGGTCGGCAGGACCACGGTGAGGGCCTCTACCCAGTCCCGGGTCGCACCGTAGCGGAAGCTGCGGGCGCCCGAGGCATTGCAGGCGATTGAGGCGCCGAGTGTGCAGTCGTGCCGGGACGTCGGGTCGGGCGGGTAGAATCGGCCGGTCTGCTCGATGGCCGACTGAAAGGCACCGAGTCGGATGCCCGCCTGGGCGGTCGCGTGGGTCTCGGTGATCGCGCCGAGAGCGTCGAGCTGCTCCATCGCGAGCAGCCACCCTCCCTCGGGCACCGCCGCCGCGGTGGTGGAGGTCCGGGCTGCGGTCACGGTGAGCGGGATGCCCTCCGCCTGACAGTGGGCGACGATCGCGGCGACCTCCTCGGTGTCGCGAGGGCGAAACAGCCCGCGGGCGTGGCCGGGGACGTTGCTCGCGTCGGTCAGGTAGCCGGCGAGCAGGTCAGGGTCGTCGATAGGTCGGAGTTCCATGCCGGAGGCGTAACTACTCGCGGCGCTGCGGGGAGCTCCCGATGGCGCGGTGGGCAGCCTCGACGAGCTGGGCGGCCGTGAACGGCTTCTGCAGGTAGGTCACGCGGGATGCCGAGGCGAGGTCGCGCAACGCGCGCTCGGTGTACCCGGAGTAGAGCACCACGGGCAGGTCGGCGTGGCGGGCTCGAACCGCCTCGAAGAGCTCGGTCCCGGGCAGCTCGGGCATCGTGAGATCGAGGACCAGGAGGTCAAAGGCGTCGGTCTCGAGCACCGCGAGCACCCGCCTCGGGTCCGTGAGGCCCCGGGCCACCGCACCGCGGTGCTGCAGCATTCGCGACGTCATCCCCATCACCTCGGGCTGGTCGTCCACGACGAGGACGCGGAGGCCCTCGAGGCTCGGTGCGTCGCCGGTCGCCTTTGGCTCGGACAACGGCACCTCGGGGACCAGGGGCAGCCAGACCTCGAAGGTGGTTCCCGCGCCGGGGGTGGACTCGAACGTCAACACCCCGTCGTGGTTGCGCACGATCCCGAGCGCCGAGGCCAGTCCGAGTCCGCGCCCGTCGGGTCGGGTCGTGAAGTAGGGCTCGAAGATCCGGGAGCGGTGAACCGGAAGGATTCCGTCTCCTTTGTCTTCGATCTCGATCTTCACGAAGTGGTCCGCCGCACCGTTGGCCGCCGCGAGCGTCGCGTGCGCGTCGGAACGGGACACCACCCGGGCCCGAACCGCCACGGCGAACTGGGAGCTGGCCTGCAGGGCGTTCGTGACGAGGTTCAGGATCACCTGACGGAGCTGAGTCGGATCACCGCGCACCACCATGCTGCGGTCGCCGAGATCCAACGTCGGCTCGGGCCCCGAGATGGCCGCCCGGGCGAGCCGCACGGTCTCGCCGACCAGCCGGCGCAGATCGACGGGCTCGCTCTGGAACTTGCCCCGGCCCGAGAAGGCCAGGATCTGGCGGGTCAGCTCGGCGCAGCCCGAGGCGGCGAGCGCGATCTCGTCGGCGATCTCGCTGACGTGGGCGGGCAGTGTGGTCTCGCGCAGCAGCTCGGCGTTGCCGAGCACGCCCACCAGCAGGTTGTTGATGTCGTGGGCCATGCCTCCGGCGAGCCGGCCGAGCGACTCGAGCTTCTCGGTCTCGAAGAACGCTCGCGTGCGCGCCTCGGCCTCGTGGGAGCGACGGGCCACCTCGGTGATGTCGACGGTGAGGCTGGTCCACAGGGTCGAGCCGTCGGGCTCGCGCTCGGGCACCCCGCCGCACCACAGGACCTTGACCTCTCCGTCGGAGCGGCGGACCCGGTAGGAGAGCTCCCACGGCGTGAGGTCCCGGGCCGACACGAGGGTGGTCTCCATCAACAGTTCGCGGTCCTCCTCGACGACGTAGGTGGTCAGGACGTTCGGATCCTCCATGACCACCTCGGCCGGGGTGCCCAGGATGGCCTCGATGCCCGGTGCGCAGAAGGGGCTCGTGAGGGTGCCGTCCGGGGCCATGCGGATCTGGTACAGAGCGCCAGGGAGGCTCTTCGAGACCGCTTCGAGCATTCGTGTCTTGTGCTCGAGCTCGGTTCGGAGGTTCTCGAACTGATCGGACTGCAGCACGACGCCCTGGTGGCCAATGCCGTCGGGGGTCATTCCGACCACGAACGTCCAGGCTGCGCCACGCTCTCGGTGAGCGACCCGGTACGCCGTCTCGAAGTGTCCACCCGGTCCTGCGCTCGCGATCTGCGACGTGACACGCTCGAGGTCACGGGGGTCCAGGTAGGGGCGAGCGTCCTGCTCGACCACCTCCCGCGCCGTCGCCCCGACCACCGCCTCGGCGTCGCCCACGAGGTGGGTGACGCGCGACTCGCCGCTGTCGTCGGCCTCGATCTCGTACACCAACATCGGCAGCGACTCGACAATGCGAGTCGTCCGCATCATCTGTTCGAAGACGTCGGGCTCCGGCTCGCCAGAAACGTAGCTGGCCGGATCCTCGAGGATGGCGCGGATCCGTCGCCGCGCGGCCTCTGTCAAACGATGGGCCACGGGGCCTCCCTCGGAGTTCGCGGCTTAACCATTCGGGCGCGCGTTCGGGGCCAGGCCGGGTTGCGCACGCAGGGCGCCCAGACACGGGTTCTCGGACGAGCGAAGCGAGGGGGAGACGACCGAGCGAACCGCGCTTCGCGACGGCGAGCG
>CAZZLC010000012.1:8511-150702 GCA_964655065.1 uncultured Enterobacteriaceae bacterium
ACGAGCGAAGCGAGGGGGAGACGACCGAGCGAACCGCGCTTCGCGACGGCGAGCGAAAGTGGTCGACAGCGATGTCTGTCGCTGCGCTCCTGCAGGCCTACGCCAGGTGCGTCTTCCCGAGCTCCGCGCGGGAGAGACGCGCTCTGCGCCGCGACCAGGCGACGCCCAGGAGCACGAGCCAGGCAGCGGGAGCGGCGGATCCTCTACTGGCGGCACACCCACAGCTCTGAGCGGACGCGTCGACCGTGACAGTGTCGACGTCGATCGCGTAGTCGAAGCCCTCGCGTGAGTCGATCTCGGGGGAGACGACGACCCAGAGGGGCTCTGCGTACGCCAGGCGCGCAGTGAGGGGAGACGATCCCTCGGTCGTGCCCGTGAACACCGCGGTCGCCGGCGACCCTGGGCGGTTCCGGGGTGCGGTGACGAGCACGACGTGCCACCGAGGCCCCTCGGTTCCGCGGAGGGTGATCTCCAGCTCGGTGCCGAGCGCGACACCGTCGGGACGAATGCGGTGAACTGCCCACCCGAGGCCCTGAGGCGGCGTCTCGGCGCTGGCCGTCGCGGTGTCGGGGAGACCGCGGATCACGGACACCGGGGTGGGCTGCCGCCCGAGGTCGCGCCCGAAGTCGTGGTCGACGGTTGGCAATCGGCGGAGGTGGTCTGCCCACAGCGCATCGAAGTCGAGTCCGAGGTCCGCGACGATGTCGGGAAACCAGGCCGCTTCGCCTTCGAGCGCGGCGCCGAGCTCGAGCGTGCGCGCGACCGCGGCAGGTCCCTCTCGCGCGTCGAGCGTGTGGACGAGCACGGACGTGCCGTAGAGGAACGCCTGTCGCTCGGGCTCCAGCAGCGCGGACAGGTCCTGGTGCAGGGCCAGGTGACCGAGCTCCAGGTAGTCGGCGTAGTTGGGGAAGCTCCCCGAGGTGCGCCCAGTCACCGTCTCCGCCCAGGTGGCCGTGCCCTCGGACCACCAGGGCCAGGTGTTGTAGATCGTGGTGTAGGGCAGCGAAGGGTCGTAGCCGTACTGCACGGCGTGAAACAGCTCGTGCACGCTGGTGGCCTCGCCTCCGTCACGGGAGAGGCCGCCCTCGTAGACGAACAGTCGGCTGTGGTTCTCGTCGCCGCACGGCTCGGTGATCGCGAACCCCCCGCGACGCAGCGCGTCGATCTCCACCGAGATGGCGGGATTGCCGACCGGGGAGAGGAACCCGAGCTCGTCGTAGGTCGTCCAGGCGTCGTCGGCCGCATCGAGGATGCGCTGCGCCCCGACCTCGTTCACGACCTCTCCGTCGGTGTACTCGACGGAGAGCCGCTCGCCGTCGATGACGTCGGGCTGCCGCCAGCCGTAGCAGGGTTCGGCGGCCGGGGCGGCAGCGAACGAGAGCAGGATGCCGAGCGACACGGGAACCTCCTTTGGTCAGCGGCGAGCGGGGCGCCCGTCGATGCGGTCGCGAGACTCGGTGTACACGAGATCCTGCACGGCGTCCGAGGCCAGGAAGTCGTGCGGGAAGCCCAGGGACGGACGGCTCACCTCGTCGAGGCGCGCGAGCTGGGCCTCGTCGAGGGTGACGTCGACCGCCTTGACCGTGTCGGTGATCTGGCTGACCTTTCGCGCGCCGACGATGGGCAGGAGGCCGTAGCCCTGGGCGAGCACCCAGGCGGTGGCGACCTGGGCCGACGTCGCGCCGAGCTCGTCGGCGATGGCGTCGACCGTGCGCGCGATGGCGAGGTTGCGCTCGGCAGTGCGGCCGCGCGCCTCGTTGCCCGCCGCACGCAGCGAGTCGGTGCTGGCCCCGGCCCGGGTGTACTTGCCGGTGAGCACGCCCCCGCCGAGCGGGGCCCAGGCGAGCACGGACAGGCCGAAGTGATCGGCCATGGGGAGCAGGTCGCGCTCCGGGGTCCGCTGGATGAGGCTGTACTCGATCTGCAGGCCAGCGTAGGCGCTCCAGCCGCGCAGCTCGGCGAGGACGTTCGAGGCGCTCACCACCCACGCAGGTGTGTCGCTGACGCCGATGTAGAGGACCTTGCCGGCTCGAACCAGGTCGTCGAGCCCCCGCATCGTCTCCTCGAACGGGGTGTAGGCGTCCCAGGCGTGGACCCAGAGCAGGTCGATGTAGTCCGTCTGCATGCGGGAGAGGCTCGCCTCGACCGAGCGCACCAGGTTCTTGCGAGCGTTGCCCGCGGTGTTGACGTCCCCGTGGTCCATCGCGAGGGTGTACTTCGTGGCCACGACGAAGCGATCCCGGCGATCGCCGAGCCAACGGCCGCAGATCTCCTCGGTCTCGCCGCCGTGGTACTTGTTGGCCGTGTCGAGGAAGTTGCCCCCGGCGTCGGCGTAGGCGTCCAGCACCTGGTGTGACGTGGCCTCGTCGGCCCCGAAGCCCCACTGGGTCCCGAAGCTCATGGTCCCGAGGCACAACTCCGAGACTCTGAGTCCCGACTTCCCGAGCAGACGGTAGCGCATGCTTCCTCCTTCGACAGCCCGTTCTACCAAGCTCGCGAACGGACTGTGACAGAGGGGTGAACCAGGCCCGCCTGGCCCCGATCACCTCGTTAGATTGGGCGCCTCGTGAGGTGGCTGTGCGATTCTTCCCTTGGTTTCTGGTCTTGGCAGGCCCGGCCTGCAATGGTGACGGCGGCGACGACGACAATCCCGACGTCGTCGACACCGGCACGGCAATCGATACGGTCGACACCGCCGACGACCCGACGCCCGTGCTCCCCGACGGCGTCGAGGTGGTCGACTGCTCGCGTGAGCTACCCGCTCCCCCGTCGGGCCAGACCTGTGCCGTGACCGGCGACCCCGCCACGGCGACGGCGGTGATCCTGCAGGGCGACGTCCTCGGAGACCCGGACGCCTACCTGCAAGGTGAGCTGCGGTTTGCGCTGGGCGTCGAGAACGCCACCCTCGAGTGCGTCGGCTGCGACTGCAGCATGTCAGAAGAGACGGTGGTGATCAGCTGCCCAGACGCCGTGATCACGCCGGGGCTGATCAACGCGCACGACCACATCCGGTACGCCGCCGAGACGGTCAAGGAGATCGGGAACGAGCGCTACGACCACCGGCACGACTGGCGGCGGGGCACCCGCGACCACACCCCGATCCCCACGGACTCGAACAACGCACCCGAGGTCACGCTCTACGGCGAGATGCGGATGCTGTTCGCTGGCGCCACGTCGATCGCGGGCTCGATCGCCGGGGTGAACGCCTCCGGACTGATGAGGAACCTCGACAACGCCACCTACAACGAGGGCCTCAATCCGGGCGACGTCGACTACTCGACGTTCCCGCTCGGAGACGCTCTCAACCCGGTTCTCGAGGTCGAGAACTGCCTGCGCTTCCGGCCCGAGAGCTCGGCCGTGCTGAGCAACGAGATCTACCTGCCCCACGTCGCCGAGGGCATCGATCCCGAGGCCCGAAACGAGTTCGCTTGCCTCTCGGGCGAGGGGCCGGGCTCGGTCGACTACATCGCCGACAACACCTCGATCGTGCACGGAATCGGGCTCAACGCAGCGGACATCGCGCTGGTCGCCTCGAGGGACGCACAGCTCGTGTGGTCACCGCGCTCGAACCTCTCGCTGTACGGGGACACCGCCCAGGTGGTCACCTACGACAGCTTCGAGGTGCCGATCGCCCTCGGCACGGACTGGATCCCGAGTGGCTCGGCCACGATGCTCCGCGAGCTCGCCTGCGCCGACCAGTTCAACCGGGAGCACCTCGGGGGCTACTTCTCCGACTACGCGCTCTGGCGGATGGTCACCGCCAACGCCGCCTTGGCGATGGGCGTCGACGACCAGCTGGGCCGGCTCGCCGAGGGCCTCTTGGCGGACGTCGCGGTGATCGCCAAGGGCGGGAATGCGCTGCACGGCGCGGTCGTCCGCGCCGACACCCCCGACGTCGCGCTCGTCCTGCGCGGGGGGCGCGCGCTCACCGGCGAAGAGCCGCTGGTGGCGGGACTCCTGGGCAGCACCGACGCCTGCGACGCGCTAGGCGAGTGCCTCTCGGGCCACGTGGTGTGCATCGACCGACCCGGCTTCACGCTCGACTCCATCGACGCCGTGGTGCCGAACGATGCGTTTCCCCTCTATGTGTGCGGTGAGCCCGACGAGGAGCCCACCTGTGAGCCCTTCCGCGACGACGAGTCGGGCGACGGCGTGATCTACCCGACCTCGTCGACCATGGACCAAGATCGTGACGGCCAGGACGACGACGTCGACAACTGTCCCACCATCTTCAATCCACCGCGGGCCCTCGGCGGGTGGCGCCAGGTGGACTTCGACGGGGATGGCAGCGGCGACGCCTGCGACGTCTGCCCTCTGGCCCCGGGCGCGGAGTGCGACCTCGACGACCTCGATGGTGACGGTGTCGACAACGTGGACGACAACTGCCCGCTCACTGCGAATCCGGACCAGACGGATGCCGACGCGGACGGCCTCGGTGCCGCGTGCGAGCGCTGTGACGATTTCGCCTCCGCAGTGGGGGCGTGCGAGGTGGCGGTCTACGACGTGAAGCAGGGGCTGCACACGGGCGAGCTCGTCGAAATCGACGACCTCGTGGTCACGGCGATCCGTGCTGGCGAGGGCTTCTTCGCCCAGCTCGATCCGGGGGCGCCCGGCTACGCGGGGGTCGACTACTCCGGCATCTACACGTACAGCCCGAGCGAGGTGGGATCCGTGAGCGTCGGCGACTCCATCCGGGTCGCGGCCGGCGTCCAGGACTTCTTCGGTCAGCTCCAGCTCTCGAACGTGACCTCGATCGTGGTGAACCCCCAGGGGGCCCCGCTTCCGGCTCCCGTGGTGGTCTCGGCCGACGACGTCGCCACCGGCGGCACGCGGGCCGACGCGCTCGAGGGCGTGCTCGTCTCGGTGCTCGACGTCGAGGTCACCGCGGTGAATCCCGACGGCAACCCCGCCGAGTTCGAGGTCGACTCCTCGCTGTTCGTCAACGACTTCCTCTACACCGTCGATCCCGTGCCGACGGTCGGCGACACGTTCACCGCGATCACGGGCGTGCTGCGCTGGTCGTTCGACGAGCACCGGCTCGAGCCGCGCGGGGTCGAGGACGTGGCGTTTGGCGAGGTCCGCGTCGATGCACTGACTCCGGGCTTCCTGCCCGTCGCGGTCGGCGCCACCGAGTCGCTCACCGTGTCGCTGCGCTTCCCCTCCGGCAGCCTCGAGACCGTGCAGATCGACTGTCTCCCGGCGGGCTCGCTCCTCTGTCCCCCTTCGGTCGACGTGCCGGCCGGGCAGCTCAGCGCCGACTTCATCGTCGAAGGACTGCAGGCGAACGCCGTGGTCGTCTCGGGCACGCTCGGAACCTCGTCGGCCCAGGCCGACGTCCAGGTCTACGACGACGCGACGACGCGAACGGTGGTCGACCTCGCGCCCGCGGTCCTGACGGTCGCCCCGTCAGGTGTGGGCACTCTCGTCGTCACGATCGACCTGCCCGCACCCAGTGGGGGCCTCGACCTCGCGGTCACCGCGGACCCCGGCATCACCGTTCCTCCGACCGTCTCGGTGCTCCCGGGCGAGACCACGGTCGACGTCCCCGTCACCGCGGGGGCCGCCCTCGGTACCTACGCGGTGTCGGTGGGGGGCCTCACGGCGGACGTCGACGTGGCCAGTGCGCCGCAGGGGCAGGGCCTCGCGTTCTGGGAGTACACGGAGCCGCGGAGCGGCGGCGTACCGTTCATCAACAAGTTCCTCGAGATCAAGAACCTCGAGCCGAGCGCATTCGACCTGACCGGATGTCGCGTCGACGACTACGTGAACGGGCAGTCCACCCCCAATGCGAGCCGGTCGTTCGATCTCCAGCCGATCGTCCTGCAGCCCGGGGGCATCTACCTGGTCTGCCCCGACGACCCCTCGCGCATCGCGGTGGGGGGCACCTGCGATCAGGAGCGCGGCAACCAGTTCAACGGCGACGACACGCTCGTGTTGTCCTGCGGCGGCGTGGTGATGGACGTATTCGGTCAGATCGGGACCGATCCGGGCACCGAGTGGGGGGACTCCGCGCTCGGGACCGAGAGCACCACGCTTCGGCGCAGGTGCGACGTGGTCGCCGGGGACGCGGACGGCAGCGATGCCTTCGACCTCTCCGAGTGGATCCAGATCTCCGACGACGCGGATGGCACCAACCTCGGCCTCGATCACTGCCCGTGAGTCCATACGCGTGACGCAGGAGGATTGATGGCCGACCGCATCGAGACGATCACCGAGGACTTCCACAACATCCGGGGGTCGTTCAAGATCGCCGGCCTGCTCGACATCCGCACCCAGGCGTCGCTGGTTCGGCTGTCGGACGGGCGCTTCGTGATGCTCGATGCGTACACGCTCGAGGGAGAGATCGAGCGTCGGGTCGCCGCGCTCACCGACGACGGGCGGAAGGTCGCCGCCATCATCAACCTCCATCCCTTCCACACCGTGCACGTGCGGGCCGCACATGAGCGCTTTCCCGAGGCGAAGCTCTACGGCTGCGCTCGCCACCACGAGAAGTTCCCCGACCTGCCCTGGCAGCCCGAGCTCTCCGAGGAGGGGGCGCTGCACGAGAGGTTCGCAGGCGACCTCGAGTTCTCGGTGCCGGCGGGCGTGGATCTGGTCACGAGCGACGACAACGTCCACTTCGGCTCGGTCCTCGCGTTCCACCGCGCGTCTGGCACGATCCACGTCGACGACACGCTGTCCTTCCTCGAGATGCCCGGCGTGGTGCAGTGGCTCGGCCTCGACGACTTCTTCGCCTTCCACCCCACCCTCGGCCGCGCGCTGCGCCAAGAGGCCGGGGCGGCCGCGGCGTTCCGGACCTGGGCCCAGGATCTCGCGACGAGGTGGGCAGACGCCACGACGGTCTGCACGGCGCACGTCGCGGTCTGGCGGGGGGAGCCCGGCGCGTTCGAGGCCCGGATGCAGAAGGCGCTCGACGGGGTGTCCTCGACGCTCGACGCCCACGCGGCCAAGCACGGGTGACCGGCTACTCGCGCGCGGTCTGCCGTGGGGCGTGTCGCTGGGCGCGGTGAGCGGTCGGCGGCTCCGGAGGGAGTGGACCCAGCATGGCGGCGAGCTTCTGCACGTTGTCCCGATTGCGACCGAGGGTGTCCAGCAACACCCAGGGCCAGCGCGGCTCGCTGCGGATCTCGACCCGGACGCCCCCGCCCGTTCGCTCGGCCACGATGCTCACGCGCTCGCGGACGATGCCCGTCGTGCCCACGGCGCGAAAGCCGTCTTCGCGGTCCTCCCACCGGGGCGTCACCTTGAGTGCGGCCAAGGCGGCGCCTGCGCGCTCTCGTGTCTCGGACAACGACCCCGGGGTCGTGAAGCGGGTGGCGTCCCGCAGGGGCGGGAGGCGCATTGGCTTGCGGCCACCGTCGGTGTGCCGCCAGGCGATGTCGAGGGTCGTGATCACCGAGTACATCAGACCCGCGACAAGCCCGGCCAACAGCCAGAACCCCAACGAGCCCTTCATCACGAGGCTCATCGACAGGCCCCAGATGATCCCGAACCGCAAGGTCAGCACCACGCCTACCGGCGCGCCCCGTCGCTTCGTCACGGCACCCCTCCAAGGTCTCGGTTTCGAGTTGTCGACCCTACAGCGGGTCGCCCGACGGATCGTTCACGCTGTAGCGAGGGAGATGTCTCGTGTGCGCCATTCTCGCCTGGATCGATCACCAACGTGACGTCGCCGACGCTCGGGCCACCGCGGTCCGGCAGGCGCGCCTGCTCCGGCACCGGGGTCCCGACTGGTCGGGTGCCTACGCTGACGCTCGCTTTGCCATCGCTCACGAGCGGCTCGCCATCGTCGACCCGGTGAGTGGCGAGCAGCCTCTCGTCAGCCCCGACGGTCGCTACGTGCTGGCTGTCAACGGCGAGATCTACAACCACCGCGAGCTCCGGGCCGCGCACCCCGACTGGACGTTCCGGACCGACAGCGACTGCGAGGTCCTGCTCCCGCTCTACGCCGCCCACGGCCGCGAGATGCTGGGGATGCTCCGTGGCATGTTCGCCTTCGTGCTCGTCGACACGGTCACGGGCGACTTCTTGATCGCGCGGGACCCCTACGGCATCGTTCCGCTCTACTTCGGTCGCGACGAGCGAGGCGGACTCCTCGTGAGCTCCGAGCTGAAGGGGCTCACCGACGTCGCGGCGTCGGTGGCGGTGTTCCCGCCGGGCCACGCGTCGAGCCGCGACGACGACGCCCCAGTGCCCTGGTTCGACCGCGAGTGGCGCTCGTTCGATGCCGTTCGGGAACAGGTCCGCGATCCGGCGGCGCTCCGCGAGGCACTGGTCGACAGCGTGCGCTCTCACCTCATGAGCGACGTGCCTTACGGCGTGTTGCTCTCCGGGGGGCTGGACAGCTCGGTCGTGTCCGCCGTCGCGGCTCGCCATGCTCGCCGGCGGGTCGAGACGGATGGCGAAGAAGAGGCCTGGTGGCCGCGACTCCACAGCTTCTCGATCGGGTTGCCGGGGTCCCCGGATCTCGCGGCGGCCGAGGTCGTCGCCGACGCGCTCGGCACGGTTCACCACGGCTTCACCTACTCGGTCCAGGAGGGGCTCGACGCCTTGCCCGAGGTCGTGAGGCACCTCGAGACCTTCGACGTGACCACGATCCGCGCCGGCACTCCGATGTTCCTGATGGCCCGACGCATCCGTGCGATGGGGATCAAGATGGTGCTCTCCGGCGAGGGCAGCGACGAGATCTTCGGTGGGTACCTCTACTTCCACAAGGCACCGGACGCTCGCGCCTTTCACGAGGAGACGGTCGAGAAGCTGTTCGGACTCCATCGCTACGACTGCCTTCGCGCCAACAAGGCGATGGCCGCCTGGGGCGTCGAGGCGCGCGTGCCCTTCCTCGACACCGCCTTCGTCGACCACGCGATGTCCATTCCCGCCCGTCACAAGATGGTCGGAGAGCGGGGCATCGAGAAGGAGCTGTTGCGCGAGGCGTTCGCCGGCTGGATTCCCGAGTCGGTGCTGTGGCGGCAGAAGGAGCAGTTCTCGGACGGCGTGGGCTACGGCTGGATCGACGCCCTCAAGGATCTCGCCGCGCAGCGCGTCACCGACGCCCAGCTGCGCGAAGCGGGGGCCCGCTTTCCGGTCGGCACGCCGAAGACCAAGGAGGCGTACCTGTACCGCTCGCTGTTCGAGGAGCACTTCCCTCACCCGGCGGCGGCATCCACGGTCCCCTACGAGGACAGCATCGCGTGCAGCACGCCGAGGGCGCTCGCCTGGGACGAGAGCTTCCGCACGGCTGCGGATCCGAGTGGTCGGGCGGTGAAGGTCCACGAGGACGCCTACTGATTCCGCGGATACGGGAGCGTTCACCGAGAGGTGCGCAGGTGTCCACCCCGTCCCGTCGCCCGCCGAGCCGGCAGCAACTGCGCGGGCTCGCGATGTTCGGCGGCTTGATGATCGGTCTCGGACTGCTCTCCATGATGCGACCGGGGGGGGACTCGGTCCGGCCGCCCGAGCGCACCTGGAACCACACGCCGACTCCGTCGGAGGTGTCCCCCCCGGGCGAGCGTCCGGCGCGTCGCCAGACCGAACCGCCTGCGCGGCAGCTGCGCACCGGAGAGCGCCCCGACGACGCTCCAGCTCCCGAGCCGGTCGATCCCGACGCCCCGGTCGACGTGAGCTTCGTGGTCCGCGACGCGAAGGGGCGTCGGGTCCAGGCGTTGGTGGAGCCGCTGGACTGTCCGGGCATCGAGTTCACGTCGCCGACCTCGTTCCGGGCCCCCCCGGGGCCGTGCGTGGTTCGCGCACTCCGACAGGACGGTCTGCTGACGGCCCGGGGCGAGCCGGTGGAGCTGCGGGTGCGACCCGGCGTCGACGCCACCCTCGACATCCCGATGGAGGCGCCCCCGGTGGGCGGCGTCGGAGTGCAGTTCCGCGGCACCTCCGATGGGATGCGCGTCTCCGAGGTGCTTCCGGGCACGCCCGCGGAACGGGCGGGTCTCGAGGCGGGCGATCTCATCGTGGAGATCGAAGGCGAGTCGGTGGTCGGCTCGCCGATCGAGGACTTCGTCGAGCAGATGACGGGGCCCGAGGGCAGCGACGTCGAGTTCACGGTCGAGTTCACCACGGACACGGGGACCACCCGGCAGCGGGTGCTCGTCACCCGAGAGCGGATCGGGAGCTGACTATCGGCGAAACCGCTCCAGGGCGGGCAGCTGGCGGGAGCGCTGCAGGGCGAGAATGCCCCGCGGACCGAGCTGGTTCTGGCGAAGATCGAGCTGGACCAGGTTTCCGAGTGACTGGGCACTCGCGAGAGCCGTCGCTCCCCGGTCCGAGATGTGGTTGTCGCGCAGGTCGAGGTGGGTGAGCGTGCCCAGGTGCGGCGACCTCGCCAGGGCGGCGGCGGCAGCGTCTCCGAGGTGGTTTCCGCGGAGGCGCAGGCTGCGAAGCCGGGAGAAGGGCATCCGGGCCAGGGCTCGGACCCCCTCGTCGCCGAGGGCGTTGTTGGCGAGGTGCAGGTCGACCACCCGAACGAACGCCGCCGACGGCCGACCGCGGAGGCCTCGGGGACCGATCCGGTTGTGATCGAGGTCCAGCGTGTGCAGGGATGTCGTGCCGCTCGCGCCGAGCAAGGCCGCCATGCCCCTCGCACCGATCTGGTCGTGGACGAGCACCAGCCGCTCGAGGTTCCCGACGTGGGGCGACCGCGCGAGGGCGATCGCGCCGTCGTCACCGAGCTCGTTGCTCGCGGCCGACAGCGTCCGCACCCCAGCGAGGGCGGGGCTGGCCGCCAGGCCGGCTGTGCCCTCGGCCTTCAGGCCCGTGGCGTCGACGCACAACTCGCGCAGGTTCACGCTGTCCAGCGCCCGCCACGCGGGGGCGCTGTGGGCACCGAGCTCGGTGAGGCGTAGATCGAGCCGGGCCAGGTCCCGGACGTGCTCCGACCGAGCCAGCGCGAGCAAGCCCGCGGGGCCGAAAGGATTGTCGGCGAGGCCGAGATCGGTGAGCCGTCCCAGTCCCGGCCGAGCGGCCAGGTCAGCGATGCCCCGGTCATCGAGTCCGTTCGCGGCGAGGTCGAGGCAGGTGAGGTCGGTGAGGGACCCCGATTCGGCCAGGGCGATGGCTCCTTCGGGACCAATGCCGTTGCCTCCGATCCGCAGGGTCTCGAGGTGCGAGAGGCGGCGCGCACCGGCGAGCGTGGCGGCTCCCTTGGCACCAACGCGGGCCTTGTAGGCGCGGGGCTGCGAGATGTCGAGCCCCGAGCGGCCGACGAGCGCGTCGCGCTCTACCAGGGCTGCGGCATCGGCGGCTCCGAGCCCGCTCACCGAGACCTCGGACCACACCACGCCCGCGGGATGGCTGGCCACGCGATCGAGGCAGTCCAGCGTGAGATCGCGCATCCAGGCCAGGGTCAGTCCGAAGATGAACCCGCGGCGGACCAGGACGTTGATCACCCACCACATGCCGTGGAGGTCGAGCTCCTCGAGGAGATCCTCCTCGGTGGGAGGGGCGAGCTCGCGGAGTCGACGCTCGAGCCCGAGTCGCTCGTGGCCGCCGAGTCCCGGCTGGGCGAGTCGGTGGAGCAGCGTCAGGTAGGCTCCGCGAGGATCCCCGCGTTCGAGGAGCCAGTCGGCGAACACGAGCCAGGCGCCCTCGTCGTCCGGCGCGCGATGGAGACGCCTGGCGATGACGTGGACGAGCTGCAAGCGAGACTCCGTGGGGATGCGCGATCCCGTAACGAACGCGGCCCGTCGCGGAGGACTTGATACGCGGCGCCAGGAGGAGCGGCCATGAAGCGAATCGTTCACCCCAGTGCGACCCGCTGCGAGATGACGTGGATCGTCATGCCGGGGGACTGCAACGCCCTCGACACCGTGTTCGGCGGTCAGGTGTGCAGCTGGGCCGACATCTGCGCCGCGGTCGCGGCCCGGCGGTTCGTGGGAGGCCAGGTGGTCACTGCCGCCATGGACCAGATCGTGTTCAAGGCGCCGATCCGACGTGGCAACGTTGCCGTGCTGCAGGCCACCGTGAACTGGGCCGGCCGAACGTCGATGGAGGTGGGCGTGCGGGTCGAGGAGGAGTGCCCCGAGCTCTCGACGCGCAGCCACACCTCGACCGCGTACCTCACCTTCGTCGCGGTCAACGCGGACCTCGAGCCCACCGAGGTGCCACGCCTCGTGCCGCAGACCGAGCTCGAGCAGCGTCGGTACCGCGAGGCCCAGCGGCGCCGGGAGGACCGACTGGCCCACCGGGCACGCATCGAAGAGGGGCGCCGGGCATGAAGCGGCTGTGGCTCGCCAGTGGCTCACCGCGGCGTCGAGAGCTGCTGCAAGCGCTCGGGTACACGTTCGAGGCCCGCCCCACGGGCATCGACGAGACGAGGGCTCCCGACGACGACCCTGTCGCCCACGCGCGGCGGCTCGCGGTGGACAAGGCGCGAGCCGCCAATCCCGAGCCCGATCAGGTGGTGCTCGCCGCCGACACCGTGGTTCACGCCGGTGATGCCATCTTCGACAAGCCCACGTCGCGTGACGAGGCCCGCGCCCACCTGCGGGCCCTCTCGGGGAGGTGGCACGCCGTGACCACGGGGGTCTGCGTCCGGTCGGGCGAGGGTGCCGAGGCGTTCACCGTGAGCACCCGGGTGCGGCTGCGGACGCTGCTCGAGAGCGAGATCGAGCGGTACCTCGCCACCGGGGATGCTGACGACAAGGCGGGCGCCTACGGCATCCAGAGCGGAGGCGGCGTCTTCGTGGCCGAGCTCGTGGGCTCGTGGACCAACGTGGTCGGGCTGCCGCTGGAGCCGACGATCGAGGCGCTCTCGCAGGCCGGCGTGGAGCGCGCGTGAGCACCATCGCCGAGCGTCTGGCCGCGGTGGAGGCCCGCGTGTCGACGGCTTGTGAGGTCGCCGGGCGGCAGCGGGGCGAGGTCACGCTCGTGGCCGTGTCGAAGGTCCACCCTCCAGCCGCCATCGCCGAGGCGCGGGCAGCGGGGCATCTCGACTTTGGAGAGAGCTACGCCCAGGAGCTCCGCGACAAGGCGGCAGCGCTCCCGGACGACGTTCGCTGGCACTTCGTCGGGCGCCTCCAGACCAACAAGGCGAAGTACGTCGCTCCGGTCGCCGTTCGAGTCCACGCACTGACGGAACCCCGTCAGGCGGAGGCCCTGGTGAGCCGGGCCGAAGGTGCCGTGCGAGGAATGCTCGCCGTCAACGTCGGCGGCGAGGCTTCGAAGAGCGGAGTCCCCGCGGAGGACGTACTCGCGGTGGCGGCTGCGCTCCACGCCGTCGACGGCTTCGAGATCACCGGGTTGATGACCTTGCCCCCTCCCGTCGACGACCCCGAGGACGCAGCTCCCTACTTCGAGCGGCTCGCAGAGCTGGCGAGCGCGGGCCGACGGGCCGGGCTTCCCCTCACCGAGCTCTCGATGGGCATGAGCCACGACTTCGAGGTCGCGATTCGCTACGGCGCGACCCACGTGCGTGTCGGGACAGCGATCTTCGGCCCTAGAACTTGAAGTCGATGCGCTGCTCGGCATCTCCGCCGAGCTCGACCTCGCGGGTCTGGGCGGTGTCGGGCTGACCGGGCTGCATGGCACGGACGGTGTGGCGCCCGGGGTCGATCTGGAGCTCGAGGGGGGTGAGGCCGGTCGGCTCGTCGTCGATCCAGACCAATGCACGCTTGTTGCTGCGTACCCGCAAGGTCGCGACCACGGGTTCGGCCGGCCGGGGGGCTGCTTGCTCCGTTGCGTCGAGGGGGCCGCCCGACACGAGGGGTTCGGCGCGATCCGGCGGCGGGGCTCCGCGGCGGAGGGGGCTCGTGAGTGGGGCGAGCGGAGCGGGTTCCGGAGCGGTCGGCTCGGCGGAGGCGGGAGCGAGGGGACCGAGCCCCGGGTCGTCGACCGGCTCGGGGACGTCGAGCGAAGGGAATCCCAGCACCATCATCGCGGTGACGACCAAGCCGATTCCAATCGCGAGCGCGCCAGCGACCAGCCAAGCGGACGAGGCTGGGGTGGCTGGAGCGGCGGAGGGGTCGAACCGAACGTCCGGCAGGAGAGGGGGCTCGAGGGTCGGCACGGGGGACGAGTTCGGCGGATCGGGGGCCCGCGCCGCCGTGTCGACCGCTCCCGCGAAGTCGTCCGACGAAGCCACCACGTCGAAGCGTCGGAGGTGCTCCGGGACACGGGGCGCGGTGTAGGCCGCGTCGTAGTGCGCGCCGTGGACCGCTCGAGCGATGCTCAGGGGCGCGTCCTCGGTCGGCGGCTCGTCGTGCTCCATGCGGGCGAAGTCGTCGCGAATGCCGACCTCGTCGGTGTAGGGCGCGTCGAGCATCGGAACGTCGAGGTCCGACGTCGAGATCGGCGCGGCGGGTCCCGGTGCGGCCGGCGGCGGCTCGGGCATCGGGGTGAGGGGCGGCGCGGTCGGGAAGGCCTGGTGTGCGGGCCGTGGGGCGTCGCCCTCGCTCGGGTCGAGGGTCTCGGGGGCCGGGGGAGGCTCGGTCGTGGGCGGCTCGGGGGCCGCAGGCGGCTCGGGGGCCGGGGGAGGTTCGGCGGCCACTGAATCCGCCGGCTCTTCGGCTGGCTCGGTGGAGTCGGGAGGCTCCGAGTCGGGCGGGCGGGCCGGGTTCGCCACGCTCGGGCGGGCGCCATACCTGTCCGCCTTCGCCTCCGGGCGCTCCGGCGACGAGGGGCTTCGGGGTCGAATCAAGGTGCGGCGCTTTCGCGTCATCGAGGGTCTTCCTACGTCCTGGCGAGGGCTCCCGCGAGCTCGGGAGGCGCGTCGCCGCCATCGAGGAACGCCTGTAACGGCTGGGAGGGGGACGCCGCGAGTGCGACCACCCGGCCCTCGGGCCGCCACTCGACGTGGAGGTGACCCGAATCTGCCAGTACGGTAAGCGCGCGCTCGATCCAGAGCTGCTCGTCCGCGGGTAGGCCTCGCCAGGTATTGTCGATACGGGTGAACCGGTCGCCTCGGAGATTGCGCTCCGCCAGCCTTCCGAGCACCGCTCGGATGCGGTCGAGGGGTCCGAGACCGGACGCGTGGTCCCAGCGGAGCTCGATCCCGCCGATCTGCGCCAATCGCTCCGGGACCCGTGGGTCGAGCGCCCACCCCGAGGGAGGCGTGACGTCGACGAGCCCGCAGAGTCGAACGACCTCGAGCGGGGCGATGCCGAGCTCGCGGCTGACGTCGGGGAGCGAGCGAGGAAGGACGTCGGCGAGCGGATCAGCCATCGGCGTGCTCCTCGGGATCGGAGGGGAAGACGATCGAGGCATCGAGCTCCACCACGCGGACCGCCACCCGGCCAGCCGTGAGCTCGGGGGCTGCCGCCAGGTGTTCGCGAAGGGTCGAGAGGAGCTCCTCGACGAATCCGTCGGGAGCTGCCGTCAGGTCGACCTCGATGTCGAGCAGATCGTGGTCGAGCGCGGGCCCCGTGCGCACGTCCGCATCGCCGAAGCCCACGGCCCGTGCCGCCGCGAAGAGCGCTTGGGCCACCCGAGCCGCGAGCCACAGAGGCAGCTCGTCGCGGGCGACGACGGGGTCGTCGACCCAGGACCGGACGGGGAGCAGCACGACCAGGAGCTCCGGGGTGCCTTCGGGCGCGTCCACACAGCACACCACGTCGACCGCGAGCTCGGGCCCGTCGAAGGTCGCCGGCTCCGTCTGCTCGTTGAGCAGCGCCCTCAGCCGGGCTTCGAGCTGGCTGTGGTGGGCGAGCGCGTCCGCGGGGGGATCGGGAGCCGCATCGAGGGCGGCCCGGCTCGTCCGCAGCTCGTCGACGAGCGAGGAGACCGCCGAGCCGGTCGGGGAGCGGAGGGCGAGCCGGTCGGGGTGGGCGTCGGCCCAGGCCTCCCCGCGCGCGTGGATGGCCTCCGCCTGCGCGAGCAGCGTCGCATAGAGCGCTTCGTGAGCGTCCTCTCGTCCGGTGCGCTCGAGCTCGCCGCTCTGGGCGGCAAGCCGAGCTCGGTAGTCGATCAGCGTCTCCCGTTGCTGGACCAGGTTCTCGATCGCCTTGCCGAGCTTGGAGATCTCCTGGTCGACGTCCACGATCTCCGAGGCCGTGCGCGTCGCGGTTCTCGACGCCTCGGCACGAGCCGCCTCGATCGCCTCGGCGACCGCAGGGGGGGCGGACGCAGCCATCAGCACTTCTCCACACGGCGCCAGATTCCGGTGGACTCTATCCCCGTGGGGCGACTCCGGTCTCCCGGAGCCGCTGCAGCAGAAACGCCTCCGCGGTCGGACCCTCCGCTCCGCCGGCCACTGGACTCAGCCGCACGTCCGGTCGGGGGTGGACGAAGAACGGCATCGAGAACCGCGGGCGATCGGCTGTCGCGGACGGTGGGTTCACCACCCGGTGGGTGGTCGCCGGCAGGCGACCTTCGGTGACGAGCTGCATCATGTCGCCCGTGTCGAGCACGATGGAGCCGGGTGGGGGATGAACCGCCACCCATCCTCCCTCCCGGGTCCGGATCTCGAGTCCCGGCTCACTCGCCACCGGCAGCAGGGTCACCAGGTTGATGTCCTCGTGGGCTGCGGCGCGAACTGCGCCCTCCGGCACGTCGGGGCCGACGGGTGGGTAGTGGATCAGCCGCAGTACGTTGCTTCCTCCAGTGATCCAGCTCGCGAAGGTGTGAGGCGGGAGCCGAAGCCCCCGCGCGATGGCGTCCAGCACCACCGAGGCGAGCCGGTCGAGGGCCGAAAACAGCGTGCGAGCAGCGTCCGGAAGCTCGGGAGTCTCCGGCGGGAACTGGTTCGCGGGCAGGCGGGGGTCGTCGCGTCCGACGTGCCAGAACTCCTTGAGGTCGGCCACCCGTGCGTCCTTGGCGTGCTCGACGCCGAACCCGGTGTAGCCTCGCTGGCGGCCGTCGCCCGGGGTCTCGTGGCGCTGCTTGACCTCGATGGGTAGCGCGAAGAGCCGACGCGCGGCGACCTCGCAGCGGGCCACCACCGCGTCGGGCACGCCGTGGCCCTCGAGCCCGACGAAGCCGTAGGTGCGGAGCGCCTCGTCGAGTGCCTCGACGAACGCAGCGTCGTCGCGGGTCTCCGCGAACCGCGCCATGTCGAGCACCGGCACGGCGGGCATCAGGTGACGAGCCTCAGCTTGGGACGCCCCTTCGGATCGGAGGGGCCGTCACCCTGGTCCTCCTCGAGGTCGAAGATCACCTTGTGGATGGCCGACCAGGGAAACGTGCAATCGTACAGCTTGTCGAAGGACAGGGTCAGCGTGAGCCCGTCCTCACCGAACACGGGCTGGTTGTGGCGGTGGAACGCCGCGTCGAGTCGGATGAGCAACTCGCCCTGCTCGCGGTTCGCGTCGAGCACGTGCTCGGGGACGCCCGAGTCGTCGAGTTGGTCGACGTGCACCCAGAACAGGAACGTGACCGAGAGGTCGAACCCCATGCGGACAACCTGCTCGACGACGTTGTCGAAGGGGTCGGGCTCCGTCGGCGACGGGTCGTCGAGACTGACGAGCCGCATGCCCGGCTCCTCCTCTTCCGGGGGATCCGTGGGGCGAGCTCGAGGCCGTTCGGCCATCGCGGCCTCGACGTCGTCCGGCCAGCCGAGGTCGCTCGGCGAGACCTCGAGGGCGTGGGAAAGCTGCATCAGCTCGTCGACGAGCATGGGCTGATCCCCCGACAGGATCTTTCTCAAGCGGCCACGGGGGATCCCGGTCTTCTCCGCCAGCTCGGCCGTGTTGGTGCCTCGCGTCTGAACCAGCTGGCGCAGCCAGGTCAAGACATTGTCCGTCCGGCGGGTCACGGGCAGCTCCCTGAACGTGGCGACGTAACGTGTAGTGGAGCATCGGCCGACCGCTTCGTCGCCTGTGGAGGAGCCTGATGACCGAGCTCGGGATTGGACTCGCGCTGTTCGCCGCCCTCGTTGTCGTAGGGGCTGGACTTCGTGCCTGGGGGTGGCTCGCCCGGCGACGCGCGATGAGTCTACTGCCCGCGGGATCGAACGTGGTCCCCGGGATCTCGACGCGGGTGATGGCCAGGGGTCGCCACGGAATGGCCGGGATCGCGGCTGGCCGGACCCACCGTACCACCACGCATCTCGGCTACACCGACGATCGGCTGGTGATCGCCTCGAATCGGGGTATCCTCGTCGATCTCCGCGTGGACGGGGGACGCTTCCTCACCTCCGTGCGCACGCCGGGCCCCGGCAAGCTCGTCATCGAGGGCGAGACGCCAGGGCCCGGTGGTCCGATCGGCACGTTCCGGCTCGAGCTGTGGGTTGCCAGCCCCGCCACACTGGTGGCCGAACTGCAACGGTTCGCGCGCGCTCCGGAGGATCGCCCGACGTTCGGCTCCCTTCCAGACCCGTCGGCGACTCCGTGAATGATCTTTCTTCCCAGCCGATAGGCGGTGGCGTACTCTCCAGTCAAGGAGGAGCCCGATGGCGCAACGCAAGCCCATCTACCGATTCGCGAGAAACGCTGCCGAGGGACGCGCGGCGTGGAAGAACCTTCTGGGAGGCAAGGGAGCGAACCTTGCTGAGATGGCCAATCTGGGCATTCCGGTCCCTCCCGGCTTCACGCTGACCACGGAGGTCTGCACGGCCTACAACGAGCAGGGTGGCCTGCCCGACGGCGTCGTGCCGGCCATCGAGCAGAGCCTCGCCTGGCTCGAGCAGCAGGTGGGCAAGGGGTTCGGCAACAAGACCAACCCCCTGCTGCTCAGTGTGCGCAGCGGTGCGCGCGTCTCGATGCCCGGGATGATGGACACGGTCCTGGACCTCGGGCTCAACGACGAGACCATCAACGGGCTCATCCAGCGCAGCGGCAGCGAGCGGTTCGCGTGGGATGCCTACCGGCGGTTCGTCCAGATGTACGGCGATGTCGTGCTCGACGTCTCGAAGTCGAAGTTCGAGGAGGCCCTCGAGGAGGCGCGTCGCGCCGTGGCGCGCGAGCGGGGAATGGACGAGGCCGAGATGGCGGATCGGGAGCGGCTCTCCAGGGTCCTGCCCGACAGCGTGTTGCCTGCGGAGACGCTCCGCGGGCTGGTGCACGCCTACAAGAGCATCGTCCACGAGGCAACGGGCGCGCCCTTCCCCGAGGACCCGTTCGAGCAGTTGCTCGGTGCGGTCGAGGCCGTCTTCCGGAGCTGGAACAACGATCGCGCCAAGGTCTACCGGGGCATGAACAACATTCCCCAGGAATGGGGAACCGCGGTCAACGTCCAGACCATGGTGTTCGGCAACCTCGGCGACACCAGCGCCACCGGCGTCGCGTTCACCCGCGACCCGAGCACCGGCGACAAGCGATTCTTCGGCGAGTGGCTTCCCAACGCCCAGGGTGAGGACGTCGTGGCGGGTATCCGCACCCCCCGTGCGATCCTCCGCGAGAACGCGACCGAGCCGGGAGAGAGCCTCGAGGAGGCGATGCCCCGGGCGTTCGCCCAGCTCTTCGAGATCCAGGCCCTGCTCGAGAAGCACTACCGCGACATGCAGGACCTCGAGTTCACGATCGAGGACGACGTCCTCTGGATGCTGCAGACGCGCAACGGCAAGCGTACGGCCCGGGCCTCGGTCAAGATCGCGGTCGACATGGTCAACGAGGGCCTCCTCCACGAGGACGAGGCTCTGCTCCGGGTCGATCCTGCTCGCCTCGACGAGCTGCTGTTCCCCGCGATCGACCCGAGCGCGCCGAACAAGCCGATCGCGCGCGGCATTGCGGCGAGCCCGGGTGCCGTGACCGCGATGGCGGTCTTCGACGCCGACGAAGCGGAGCGTCGCGCCGAGGCCGGCGAAGAGGTCATCCTGGTTCGCACCGAGACCTCCCCGGAAGATCTTCGCGGCATGAAGGTGGCCAAGGGCATCCTCACTGCGCGCGGTGGGGCCACGAGTCACGCAGCGGTCGTCGCTCGTGGCATGGGTCGCACCTGCGTGGCGGGCTGTCATCAGCTCGAGGTCGACGAGCACGGGCGGCAGGTGATCGCCCATGCCCCCGACGGAAGTGTGATCGCGACGATCCGCGAGGGCGAGCTGCTCACCATCGACGGTTCGCAGGGCCGCGTGTTCGAGGGTGACGTGCCCAAGGTCGAGGTCGAGCTCGGCGGTGAGCTGGCCACCCTCCTCGGCTGGGCCAGCAAGGTCCGCGGCATGAGCGTGCGCGCGAACGCCGACACGCCGGAGCAGGCCCGCAAGGCTCGCGAGTTCGGCGCCAAGGGCATCGGGCTGTGTCGGACCGAGCACATGTTCTTCGGCGACGACCGCATCGACGCGGTACGCGCCATGATCCTCGCCACCGACGAGGAGGAGCGACGCAAGGCTCTGGACCGTCTGCTGCCCTACCAGACCGAGGACTTCGTGGGCATCTTCGAGGCGATGGGCGGTCACCCCGTCAACATTCGCCTCCTCGATCCGCCGCTGCACGAGTTCCTCCCCCAGGAGGGGGCGCAGATCGACGCGCTCGCCGGCAAGCTCGGAGTCGAGCCGAGCGAGCTGCTGCGTCGCTCTACCGAGCTGCACGAGGCGAACCCGATGCTGGGGCACCGCGGGGTGCGGCTCGCCATCACCTACCCCGAGATCGCCGAGATGCAGGTGCGGGCCATCCTCACCGCCGCCTGCCGCGTCAAGTCTTCGGGGGGCCACGCCTATCCCGAGATCATGGTTCCCCTCGCCTTCAGCCGCGCGGAGCTGGACAAGATGCGGGCGATCGTGAAGCGGGTGTCTCGCGAGGTCTTCGAGGCCGAGAAGATCGACGTCGACTTCCTCTTCGGGACCATGGTGGAGCTGCCCCGGGCCGCGCTGCTCGCCGAGGAGCTGGCCGAGGACGCCTCGTTCTTCAGCTTCGGGACCAACGACCTCACCCAGACGACGCTCGGGGTGAGCCGCGACGACGCCGGCAAGTTCCTGCCCGCCTACATCAGCGAGGGAGTGCTCGCGAACGACCCGTTCGTCAGCATCGACACCAAGGGTGTGGGCAAGCTGGTGGAGCTCGCCTGCGAGGGCGCGCGACGCACCCGTCCCGAGATCAAGCTCGGCGTGTGCGGGGAGCACGGCGGTGATCCCGCCAGCATCGCCTTCTTCGACGGCATTGGGCTCGCCTACGTGTCCTGCTCGCCCTTCCGGGTGCCGATCGCGCGACTGGCGAGCGCCCAGGCCGCCCTCCGGCGTCTGCACGAGTAGCGACAGCCCCCTGGCCGGCGGGCACCGAGTCCGTCGGCCGCCATGCCGTCGACCTTGGCGTCGTTGCGATCGGAGCCAGGGGCCTCGGTCCTGGACTCGGCTCACCGGTGCCTTCGAGGGCGCGTCGCGCACAGCCCTCGTGGCCGCCCGTTAGATCGCCGGGACCAGGAGAGGACATGCCATCCGAGGACGACGAACGCGCACTCGCCGAGGCCCGAGAAGCCGAGCCGACTTCTACGCGGCGACCCACCGTACCGGCTCTCGAAGCGCGTCTGTTCGAGCCCGTGCAGGTGCTCGATCACGGCTTCGTGAGGCTCGTCGACTACATGGGCGACGACGCGGCCATCGTCCAGGCGGCCCGGGTCTCCTACGGCAAGGGCACCAAGTCGGTGAGCGACGATCGGGGACTCATCCGCTATCTGGTGCGGCACCGCCACACGACGCCGCTCGAGATGTGCGAGATCAAGCTGCACGTCAAGCTGCCGATCTTCGTCGCCCGCCAGTGGATCCGGCACCGCACCGCCAACGTCAACGAGATCAGTGGGCGGTACTCGATTCTCGATCGGGAGTTCTACATCCCCGACCCAGACCAGGTGAAGGTCCAGTCCACCACGAACCGCCAGGGCCGTGGCGACGCGCTCACCCCCGAGCAGGCCGAGCAGGTTCGCGACGTGTTGCGGCGCGACGCGCTCCGCGCCTTCGACACCTACGACACCCTGCTGAACGACACGGGCGATGGCTCACCGCGCGTTCCCGAAGCGCCGCAGGTCGCCCGTGAGCTCGCTCGCGCGAACCTCACGCTCGGAACCTACACCCAGTGGTACTGGAAGATCGACCTGCACAACCTGATGCACTTCGTCGGGCTGCGGGCCGACGCCCACGCCCAGTACGAGATCCGGGTCTACGCCGACGTGATCGCGGAGATGCTGGCCGACTGGGTGCCCCACGCGTGGGAGGCATTCGTCGACTACCACGTGCACGCTCGCACCTTCTCGCGCGAGGAGATGGCGGTACTCCGAGAGCTGGTGAAGGGTGGGGACCCGGACGAGCTCTTGCCGAACACCACGTTGTCCGGCCGCGAGCGGCGGGCGTTCCGCGAGGCGCTGGGCCTCGGGATGCCACGCGCTACCAGGAAGCCTTCTTGATCCCGGGCAGCTTGCCCTCGAGCGCGAGCTCGCGGAAGGCGATGCGCGAGAGCATCAGCTTCTTGTAGACGGCCCGCGGGCGGCCGGTGACGATGCAGCGGGTGCGCAAGCGAACCGGCGACGAGTTGCGGGGCAGCTTGGCCAGGGCCTCGCGTGCCGCCTGCCGCTCCTCGGCGGAGAGGGACATGTCGCGGGCCCGGCGCTTGAGCGTCTCGCGCTTGGCCGCGTAGCGCCGCACGAGCTTCTCGCGGCGCTTCTGCTTGTTGATGGCGCTCTTCTTCGCCATGGGGAGGACTCCCGGGTCGATCCGGTTGAGGCAAAAACGAAGAGGCCCGACGGACGCGCCGACGGGCCAACCGGGGTGCAATACCCGAAAGCGCGGCCCTCTGCAAGAAGATCGCCGACGCGCTCAGTCCCGGACGGTGCTCAGCTCCGACCACGCGGTGTGCACCACGACCTCAGGGGCATCGGTCCGGCGGTAGGTGTGCGCGCCGAACCAGTCGCGCTGCGCCTGGATAAGTGCGGCCGAGCCCCTTGGGGTCCGCAGCGTGTCGAGGTAGGACAGGGACGCGGACAACGCGGGCACCGGGATCCCGGCCGCCACCGCCGCTCCGACCACCCGGCGCCACGCGGGCAGGGCGGCTCGCACCTCCTCGGCGAAGGATTCGTCGAGTGCCAGCAGCGGGAGATCCGGCTGGGCGGAGAAGGCGGCATATACGCGATCGAGGAACTTCGCCCGGATGATGCAGCCGGCCTTCCAGATCCGGGCGACCTCGGCGAGGTTGGTGCCGTAGTCGCGCTCTTTCGACCGAGCGGCCAGCAGCGCGAAGCCCTGGGTGTAGCTCATGATCTTGGCGGCGTAGAGCGCCTGCTCGAGATCGTCGATGGAGATGCCCTGGACCTGCGGCGGCGCGAAACCGAGCTTCTCGGCCATGGCCTGCCGGTCACCTCGCCTGGCGGACAACGCTCGCGCTTCGACCGCCGCCATGACCGTCGACAGCGCGATGCCGCCCTCGACCGCGTCGATCGCGGTCCAGCGCCCCGTGCCCTTCTGGCCGGCCACGTCGAGGACCTGGTCGACGAGAGGACCGTCGCCGTGGGGGTCCTTCGCGGCGACGATGCCGGCCGTGATCTCGATGAGGAAGGACTCGAGCCTTCCTGCACCGAAGCCGGCAAACACGTCGCGGATCGCGGTCGGCGGCAGATCCATCGCCCGCAGGAGGGTCCACGTCTCGGCGATGAGCTGCATGTCACCGTACTCGATGCCGTTGTGGACCATCTTGACGAAGTGGCCCGCTCCAGACGAGCCGCACCAGGTCACGCAAGGCCCGGTGTCGGCCACCGCGGCGGCTTCGGTGACGATCGGCTCGAGCGTGGGCCAGGCCTCCCGGTCCCCCCCGGGCATCATGGAAGGACCGAGCAGCGCGCCTTCCTCGCCGCCGCTCACCCCCATGCCGACGAACCGGATCTGCTTGGGCTGCAGCATCGAGACTCGGCGATCCGTGTCCTCGAAGTGGCTGTTGCCGCCGTCGACCACGACGTCACCGGCCTCGAGCAAGGGCGACAGGCCCTCGATGACCATGTCGACGGGCTTGCCCGCGGTGATCATCATCACGATCACCCGCGGCCGACGGATCGCCGCTACGAACCCCGGCAGGTCGGCGTGAGCGGAGAACCGATCGTCGCCGTGGTTCTGGACGAAGTCCGCGAGCATGTCCTCCTCGCGGTTGTAGACGGCCACGGTTCGACCGCGGGAGTGGAAGTTCCGAGCCAGGCTCGACCCCATCACCCCGAGTCCGATGACACCCAGATCTGCGTTCATGCCTGCTCCAGCGAGAGGTCCTGAGCGGCCGGCGCGTCGAGGATCCAGCGATAGACGCCGGCCGGCTGCAGCCGCCCGAGGGGCAGCGACGCGTCGCCTTGGTAGGCACGCGCGATCATCTTGGCCTTGTCGACGCCCGACGCCACGAGCACCACGGCTTCGGCGGCCTCGATGGTCGACAGCGCGAGCGACAGCCGCTCGGCCGGAGGCTTCGGGCTGTCGGGCACCGCGACGATGGGTCCCGGTTCCTCGAGCCCCGCGTGACCGGGAAACAGTGAGGCGACGTGGCCATCGGAACCCGCGCCGAGCAGCGCGACATCGACCCCCCCGAGCTCGGACACGAAGCGCTCGGCGACCACCTTCCGAGCCGCCTGAAGGGACCCCTCGGCGTGAAACGACACCACGGCGGGCGGCGTCTCGGTGCGCGCGATCCAGTGCTCGTAGAGCAGACGCTCGTTGCTGTCGGCGTCCCAGGTGGGCCAGTCCCCGGTGCGAGGCGCCGGACTGTGCCGTTCGTCGACGAAGGTGACGACCAGTCGCTGGGCAAGCGGCTCGGGGAGGTGCTCCGCCAGCCAGCGGAACACCGCGACGGGGGAGCGCCCCCCGGGCACGCCGAGCCGGGCCACCCGCTGACGAGCGAGGACGGATCGAATGGCGTCGAGGATCTCTTGCCCTGCGGTGGGGCCGAGCTCGGAGGTGACGGTGACCGCGGGTGTCATGCGGGACCTCGACTCCAGATGCCCTCGCAGCCGACGAACAGGCGGTCGGCATCGTCGGGGCCGCGGCTGCCGGCTGGATAGGTGAACAGCGGCACGTCGCCCTTCGTCCACCCCTCGCGAATGGCGTCGACGAAGGACCACGCAGCCTCGACCTCGTCGCCGCGCAAGAACAGCGTGGCGTTGCCCTCGATCGCGTCGAGCAGCAGTCGTTGGTAGGCGTCGGGAATCGTGGGAATCCCGAGGTCGGCGTAGCGGAAGCCGAGGTCGGCCTGGCGCATGACCATGCCCGCTCCTGGCTCCTTGACGAGGAACGACCAGCTGACGCCCTCGTCGGGCTGGATGCGCAGGGTGAGCGCATTGGGCCGCAGGGCGCAGACCCCGTCGGGCAAAGGCCCGTTGAGCAGGTCCACGGGAGGTACGTGGAAGTTGAGCACCACCTGCGTGAAGCGCTGGTTCAGCGCCTTCCCGGTGCGCAGCAGGAACGGAACTCCGCTCCAACGCCAGTTGTCGATGGCGGCTCGGATCGCCACGTACGTCTCGGTGTCGGAGTCGGGCGCGACCCCGGACTCCTCCCGATAGTCACGCTCCCGGCCGGGCCCCTGGACGTACTGGGCCCGGATGACGCGCCGCTCGACCTCGTGGGTGCTGAATCGGCGCAGCGCCTGGAACACCTTGACCTTCTCGTTGCGAACGTCCTTGGCGGTCAAGGTGCTCGGCGCCTCCATGGCCACCAGCGCCAGCACCTGGAGGAGGTGGTTCTGCACCATGTCGCGCAGAGCGCCCGACTTGTCGTAGTAGCCGCCGCGACCGCCCTCCATCGCGACCGTCTCGCAGACCGAGATCTCTACCGACTCGATCTGCTCACGGTTCCACAGGGGCTCGAAGATCGCGTTCTGGAACCGGAACGACAAGAGATTCTGGACGGTCTCTTTGCCCAGGTAGTGGTCGATCCGGTAGAGCTGGTCCTCGCGGAGGTGCGCGAGCAGGGTGTGGTTGAGCGCCCTCGCCGACTCGAGGTCGACGCCGAAGGGCTTCTCGATCACGACCCGCCGCCAGGCGACCCTCTCGTCGGGGTCGCAGGCGAGCAGGTCGACCTCGCACAGCGCGGTCACCACGGGTCCGAAGAGGTTCGGGCCGAGGGCGAGGTAGAACAGGCGCCCGCACGTCTCGGGGGAGCCTCCAGCCTGCGCGAGCAGCCGGTCGAGGATGCTCGACAGCTCGCGGAGCTCGCCGTGTTCCGTCGCGTCGGCGCGCACGTAGTAGACCTGGGACGCGAACGACGCCCAGGCCTCTCGGAGGTTTGGAGGCAGTGCCTCCTGCAGCTCGGCCCGCCACTGCTCGTGGGTCTTGGACGCTCGGGCCACTCCGATGACCTGGATGGGGCGCTCGAGCGACCCGGACAGGTGATTGTTCAGGAGTGCGGGAATGAGCTTTCGGGAGGTCAGGTCACCCGACGCTCCGAAGATGATGACTTGATCAGGCGCCGCCATGACTCGTCCTGCTTGTGGCATCGGTCGAGTGGCAGGCTAACATCGATCGCTACTCGCCACGGGCCCAGGTGTGACCGAACTGGTCAGGGAGAGAGGATGAATTGGCGAACTCAGGTTCCCCTCGCGATCGTGGGTGTCGTGATCGTGCTGTCGATCTTCTGGGTCGGAGCAGAGCGCGCCACGGTCGAGGGCGTACCCACCACGCTCGGCATGGGGACCGCCCGAGCGTGTCGCGGCCTGTCTGGCGAGGTCGCCGAGCGCGTGCGCGCGTGCACGGCCGAGGTCGAGGCCGTGGAGCCGTCGCGGGAGGCTCGTGAGGTCTTCGACGAGCTCCTTCGCGAGGGCAAGCTGTTCTCCATCGGAGCGGAGGTCAGTCGCTACGCCACCCGGAGCCTCTCGGATCACCCCGAGGTCGAGCGGCTCCTCCTCGACGACGACGAAGAGGCCGTGAGCAAGGCGCTGCGGGATCTCGAGGTTCGCGCGGTCGTCGTGCACCGCGACCTCGTGGGCGCGCTCGACCGCGACGATCTCGTGATGTCGAGGCTCGCGTACCACTCGCACCTCGAGTGGTTCCAGCTCCGTCACGTCGCCGCCGACTACTTCGTCTACAGCGTGCGCCGTTCTCCCGCGCGTCTCCCGCTCGCTACGGGTGATCGCATCCTCGAGGGCCTTCGACAGCGTCTCGCGGGTCAGCGGGTGAGGCCGCAGGAATGGGCTCCGCGACACGTCATGATGATGGGAACGATGCGGCTTCAGGGCAAGCTTCTCGTCATTCGCTACATCGCGGGCTCGGGCCAGGGGGGCCGCTTCGAGCGATTGCTCGATCAGCTCGCCGACAAGCTTCGTCGCGAGTGGACGCGTCAGGTCGAGCCCATGGGTCACGGGCGTCTCGAAGACCGACTCGGCGACATCCGGCTCGAAGTGCACGTCATCATGGAGCGGGCCCTCGTCGAGCCGCGGAGCCGAGACGAGATCTTCGAGCTCTGGGAGCAGGGCGTGGACGGCGTGCTGTTCCGTCAGCGCAAGCGGCCCGGACAGACGCCCGAGCAGGAGAAGTTCACGTACCTCCCTGGCTCGGAGCTCGTCACCAACTCGTTCGGCTCCGCGGACCGCTTCCTGCGGCACGCGGTCGACATGTTCGGCTGGCACGACGCGCGACCCTGGGAGAAGGACCCTCGGACCCGGCTCGAGATCATGCGAACCTCCCACTTCATGGAGGCGGATCGGGGTGGGGGACCGGCGGTTCGACTCGTGCGCGGTCTGCCCGAGGTCCCCATGTCGTGGGTCACCGATCGCAACGTCCAGGACATGCTGGTCGCGGGCGGCGAGTGGTGGCTTCACGAGCTTCGGCCCGACGGGTCGTTCGAGTACAAGTACTGGCCCGTCCAGAACCGACGCTCCGGCGACTACAACGAGGTTCGGCACATCCTGGGGGCGCGGGACCTCGCGGACACCTACCGCTACCGCAACGACCGCCGTTATCTCGACGGCTCGAAGCGCTCGATGGACTGGCTGATGCAGTTCGCGGTGGACGCGACGGACGAGCCGCAGGGGCCCCTGCCCCACCCACCGCCTGACACCATGCTGTTCCGCTATCCGTCGTACGCCCTCGAGAAGGCGGTGAACAAGCAGGCCAACCAGAAGCTCGGCACGGTGGCGGTGGGGCTTCTCGGCTGGATCGCGTGGGCCGACGCGTCGGGTTCGCGGGCCGAGGACCGGCGGATCCGACGGATGGCGAACTACGTGAAGTCACAGCAGGAGAAGGACGGTCGATTCAGGGCCTACAACGTCCATGACCGTCACAGCTATCGCAACAGCAAGAACGACATCGTCCCCGGCGAGGCGATGCTCGCGCTGGGCATGGTGGCCGAGTACTTCGACGAGCCCGAGTGGGTCGCCGACTACGGCAAGTTCGTCGACTACTACGAACCCTGGTTCGACAAGCGGGCCGCTCGCAAGGTGCCTACCGGGCGCTGGCCCCACGACACCTATCGGAACCAGGACCGGCTCGATCTCGTGCAGTTCGGCCCTTGGTCCGTCATGGCCGCGAAGCAGGTCTACCGACTCACCCAGCGCGAGGACGCCGCGGAGTTCGGGTTGAAGGTCGCGGACTGGATGATCGACAACTACCAGTGGAGCGGGGAGCGGTCGCCCTGGCCCGACTACGTCGGCGGTTACTACAAGCTGCCCGAGGAGCTGCCCGCGATGCAGACCTTCTGCTACTCCGAGGGCACCGCTGCCGCCTACACGTTGGCCAGCCGCTACGCCCCGGAGCGCAAGGGCAAGTACGAGCAGTCGACCGCCGAGGCGATCCGCTTCCTCGAGGTCATGCAGTACGACGACCTGGACAGCTACTTCGTTGCACGCCCGGAGAAGGTCCGCGGCGGCGTGAAGTACACCATGAGCCTGAACAAGGTGCGCACCGACTACGTCGGACACGGCCTGTCCACGCTCTCGCAGTGGCTCGACGCTCGGGACTACGACCCCGCCGTCGACCTCGACATCCACGACCCGAGTGACCTCGCGCGCCTCGCGGGCTCCCGGAACAGCGTGCCCGACCTCGACTACCCCGACGCTGCCCTGCGCATTCCCGCCGTCGAGGTTGTCGAGCCCTGACGAACGTCCGACGATGGTCGACAGCCGTCGGCGTCCGACACGGGCGAATCTCGATCGTGGACTGGCCTGGGACTTGCTCAGCGCCATGCCGAAGCGGTAAGGGACCGCGGGACCAGGGGGTCGAAGATGAGGTTCGTCGGTTTGCTCGTACTGGGGGGCTGCATCGTCGGCGACGGCTCGCCGACCACGGATCTCGACGTCGATGCCGACGGTGACCGTGCGCCGGCGTCCGTCGACTGTGACGACGGCGACGCCACGGTGTATCCGGGGGCGACCGAGGTCTGTGAGGACGGGGTCGACAACGACTGCGACGGCATCATCGACGACTCGGGGATCGGCGCGAGGAACTACTACGCGGACGAGGATCGCGATGGCTACGGTGACCCGCTCCGCACCGAGTTCGCGTGTCCGTCCGCGGCTCCCGAGGGGTGGTCGGAGCAGAGCGGCGACTGCGACGACACCAACTCGGAGGTGTTCCCCGGCGCGCTCGAGGTCTGCGACGGCCTCGACCAGAACTGCGACGGCAGCGTCGACGAGGGGCTCGATCTGACGCCCTACTGGATCGACGGTGATGGTGACGGATTCGGGGCCTCGAATCAGCCTTCGGAGCTACTCTGCGAGTCTCGCGACGGCTGGGTGACCAACGGGGACGACTGCGACGACACCCGCGACGACGTGTTGCCCGGCGCGATCGACATCTGCGACACCCTGGACAACGACTGCGATGGCGCCGCCGACAACTCGGCCGTCGCTTCGGTCGGCACCACGCTGCACTTCACCCTCGGCGCAGCGGTCGACGCGGCGACCGCACTGGCGAGTCCGGTCGTCGACGTGTGTGCGGGCACGCACGCCGCAGGCGCGAGCATTCGGGTCGAGGATCTGGAGCAGGTCACGGTTCGCGGCATGGGGAGGGCCGCCACCACCATCGAGATCTCGGCCAACCAGGAGTGGCTCTCGCTCGACCCATCCTCCGTGGTGGAGCTCCGAGACGTGCGGGTCGTGGCCACCGGCTTCGCCACGGCTCTCGCGCGGGTCCGCGACGGAGCGCGGCTCCGACTCGAGGACGTCGACGTCGGCGCGTTCCCCCAGTACGCGGTTCAGGCGGTCGACGTGGAGACCACGGCGCGCCTCGAGGTGGTCCGGTCGACCTTCGTGGGCACCGACACGGCGCTGGTGATCGACGGAGCCGTCGACGCGGTGCTCGAAGACACGACGTTCCAGGACAACGGCACCCCGAATGCGTCACCGGTGGTCCTGGTCACGTCCTCTGACGATCACGCGCCGACGTTCACCTGCACGGGGTGCACGTTCGTGAACAACGCGGCGAGGGAGGGAATCCTGCGCCTGGTGGCCGCTCCGGGGCGGCCCGAAGTCCTCGCCACGCTGATCGACACTCGGTTCGACGGCTTCGAGGGTACCGATCGCGGAGCCATCGTGGCGATCGGGTCTCGGGTCGCTGGCCAGAATCTCCAGATTCAGGGCGGGGTCGGGTTTCCCACCCTCGGCGGCGCCATCTATGCCGAGCGGTCGACCATCGTCGGGGCCACCATCGACGACTGTACGTCGAGCAACGGGGGCGGCGTGCACGCCACGGACTCGGTCGTGGAGAACGTGACCGTCACCAACAGCGACGCCGGTCGAGCGGGCGGGGTCTATCTGATCGCGAGCCGGCTCGTCGGCTCGACCATCCAGGGCAACTCGGCCACCGAAGGGGGCGGGGTCTATCTGAGGGCCACGGCGACCGGCTCTCGTATCTCGACCTCCACGATCGCCGAGAACCACGCCAGTGTCGAGGGAGGCGGAGTGTTCGCCGATGGGGACACCGGACGCAGCCTCATCGATCCGGCCACGGTCATCGCGCGGAACACCACGGGCGGAACGGGTCCGGGCATGCACGTCGACGGGGGGCGCGTGGAGTCGGAAGCCGACTTCGGATTGGCTGGCGACCCTCTGACCGACAACGGTGAGTACGACGTCTCCTACACCAACGAGTCCGGCGAGGTCGAGGAGGTCGATGTCCACAACGAGGAATGGCTCTACACCGACGGTGAGTTCCAGTTCCTCTGACTCGGATCAAGCCGGCCTGCCGTCCTCGACGAGGCCGGGGAAACGCCGCAGGTAGTCGAGGAAGGCCGGGCCCACCGCGGATTCCTCGAGGTGGCGGACCGTCCACGGAGGCCGGACCGGCGCCCATCCCGCAGTCGTGAAGTGTCGGGGCCAGTCGGGGTTGCCGATGGCGGCCTTGCCCAGGATCGGGAGGTCCACGCCCGCCTCGCGCGCCCGAGCTACGTCCCCCGAGGTCCACAGGCCGCCGGCGGCGAGTACCGGCACGTCTTCGGGAAGCGCATCCCGGATGGCCCGGGCGACCGGTCCGGCGTCCGGCTCGTGAGGAGGGGGGCCCGCGGCGTCCGAGAGCGAGAGGTGCACGAAATCCGCGCCGTCCTCGGCGAGCCAGCGGCTCAACTCGACGGCCTCCGAGAGGACGAGTCCCCGTCGGGCTCGCAGGTCGACGGCAGAGAGCCGCACGCCGACCGTGAACGGCCGGGGAACCGCGGCACGTACCGCGGTGAGCGCATCGCGGAGCAGCCGGGCTCGATTGCGGAGCGACCCTCCCCAAGCATCGGTGCGGGGATTGTCGGCAGGTGCGAGGAACTGCGTGAACAGGTACCCGTTGGCCCCGTGGATCTCGACGCCGTCAAAGCCGGCTGTCCGTGCGCGGACGGCGGCCGCGACGAAGTCGGCGATCACGCGCTCGAGGTCTTCGGCCGTGGCCGCGCGCTGCCCTTCGTCGTCGACGGTCGAGAGGCGAACCGGCGCCAGCTGGGCCTTGGCGCCACCGTGGTGAAGCTGCGCGACCGCAAAGGCACCGTGCGCCTTGGCGGCCCTGGCGAGCCGGGTCAGCCCCTCGACGTGCTCGTCGCGAGCAATCCCGAGCTGGCCCTTCCAGGCGTGGCCCTCCTCGCTGACGAAGGCCGCACAGGTCGACAGCCAGGGGAACCCTCCCGATGCCCGACGGGAGATCCACGCCAGCTCGTCGTCGCCGAGCTGGCCGTCGGGGTGGCTCTGGAGGTTCGTGAGGGGGGCCAGGCCGATGCGGCCAGGGACCCGGCCTCCGCTCGGCAGGCGGATCGCGTCGTCCACGTGAGCTCCGGGGGGGATGGCTGCCGTCCCATAGCGACGCGGCTCAGAACTGCACCCCCGCGAAGGCCCCGGGCCACAGCAAGAGGGGCGAGGTGTCGTCGTCGGCGAGCACCTGCCGCACGGCAACCGGTGCGTCCTGGCCGGGCGGGACCACCGCGAGCGACAGGCCGCCGAACACCGCGAACTGCTTGGCGATCTGGACGCCCAGCGTCAGGCGGGTCCGGGTCACGAAGGTCGGGGCCTGACGCGGCCACTGGAAGCCTCGCGCGGCGTCGGTGAAGTCCGAGGGTCTGACGTAGCTCTGAACGATGGCGTCGATGTCGAGCCAGGCCCGGCCGAGCGTCGCGTGGCCGCCCCAGCCGAGTCCGAGCCACACGTACTGGCCGGGCTGTCCGCCGGCCCCGAACACGGTGTGGAACGTCCGACTGCCGAGCTTGAACTCGCCGTTCAACCAGTCGGTCTCGGATGCGTAGAGCAGCAGGTCGTGTCGACCTTCCTGCTCGAAGGTGAGCAGGCCCAGGGACACGCCGTCGACCTTGCGCGCCACGTTGATCAGTCCGAGCTGGAGCCCGCGGACGTCTCGACCCACGTTGACGAGCCCGATCTGGCCGCCCCGCACGCCGCCTGCGACGTTGACGCCGCCCAGCTGCATTCCCCCTACGTCCTCGGCCACGTTGACTCCGACCGAGGCCTGGAGTCCGGCGACGTCCTGCGCCACGTTGGCACCGAGGGTGCCCTGGAAGCCTCGCATCCGCCCCGTCGAGATGTTGGTGCCGAGCGAGGTCTGGGCCCCGCGCACGTCTCCGACCGCGACATTGGCTCCGAGTGCGGCTTGAATGCCGTCGCTGCCACGGTCGGCCGAGTTGACGCCGAGGGTGGCCTGCAGACCGCGCGCTTCGCCGCGGACCCAGTTGCCGCCCAGCGAGACCTGGGCTCCGCGGAGATTCCCGCCCGTCACGTTGGCGCCGAGCGTCAGCTGCGCCCCCTTCGTGTCGCCGCGGGCGAGGTTGAAGCCGAGCGTACCCTGGACGCCGTCCACGCTTCCGCCGACGGTCGAGGTTCCGAGCGCGAAGCTGCCTCCGTGAAGGTCGTCGTCGACGTGCGACGCGGCGAGCGCGAAGCCGGTGCCCTTGATCGACTGCGAGCGGGTGACGACCCCGAAGATCATGCTGTCGGACCCGTCGCGGTAAGGAGGGGGAAACCCGGGGAACAGCTCGAAGCGCGGAGGCATGGGCGTAGGGTCGGCTGCGGCTGGGGTCACCACCGTGGTCGGGGGTGGTGCGTCGCCGCGGGCCACGGTGGACTCGGCCTCGTACCACACGAGGTCGTCCAGCCCGACGATGGCCGTGGTGCCGACCTCGAGCTCGATCTGGGCCAGCGCGAAGCGCCCGTCGGACGCCTTGCCGAACGTGATCTCGTAGCTCCCGGCGCCGAGCCCCAGCTCGATCGTGCGTCCAGCGGGCTTGATCAGCTCGGCAACGAGGTCCCCATCTGCGTCACGAACCAGCGCTCGTCCCGACAGGTCCTCGTCGAGCACGAGACTCGCCGACGTGAGGTGGAGGTCGGTGAGCACGAGGTTGCCCTTGCCCGAGAGATCGAAGGCCCGATTGGCGTGCTGCGGTCCGTACTGGGACCGCTCGGTCCTCACGAGGGTCGTCTCGTAGGCAAAGGAGTACGCCTCGTCGAGGGTCACCCGGCCGTCACCGGATTGGTCGGCCGCGCCACGCAGGCCGGTGGCGAGCGAGTGCGTGAAGTAGGAGCCGCCGATCTGGTCGGCCTCCTGGCTCACCTCGTCGGCCGAGCTCGACGTGATGTAGGCGAGCCCGTCGACGTCGTTGGCGGTGTCGACGAGGAACGGGGCGACGCGACGGCCGCCTTTGGTCCGAATCAGCGCTCCCGACGCACACGAGTCGAGGATGGCGAGGCGGACCTGGGCGGGGACGGCCTCGAGAGCGGCCTTCAGCTCGGGGTAGGGGAGGTGCTCCTCGCCGAGGAGGAGCCCCTCTCCGTCCGAGTGGCCCGAGTAGTAGAAGATGACCTCGGCCCGCTCCGGCGAGGTGGCCACCCGCTCGCCGAGGTCGTCCAGCGCGCTCGTCAGGTCGCCGACGCTCGGGTCGAGGAGCAGCGTCCGGTCGGCACGCTCGATGCCCCCGAGCTCGGTCAGGACCTGACCCATCGTCTCGGCGTCGGAGTGGGCGTACCGAAGCGCGACCCGATCGGCTCCGCCGTCGTTGGCGCCGACGAGCAGCGCGTAGCGACGTGCCGCCTCGGAGGCGGAGGCCGGGTCGGCGGACAAGAGCCACGCGAGGGCGATCATCGGGACACCTTCTTGATTGCGAAGTCGGCGACCCGCGGATCGCCGGGAACGTCGAGGGGGGACTTTGCGGGGTCCTTCGCCTGGCCGAGCTCCTCGGTTGCCGCCACGATGGCGTCGACAGGGAGCGGAGAATCGTCACAGACGAGGAAGAACCGCTCGAAGTCGGGCGCGTCGTCGAGCGCGTAGCCGTGATCGAGGAGGTGCCGCCCGGGCTCGATGGCGGTGTCGCGCGGGGTGTGGACGGTGACCGTGCCCCGGCCATCGAGCGACAGGAGGACGGCGTGCGAGCCCTGACAGACGAAGCCGAGCTGGAGCTCTGACCCCTCGTGGAACGCCTCGCCCCTGGCGACGGTCTCGGGGCCGTGGTCGCCGCGCTGGAACACGAGGACCCTGGCCGAGCCCTTGTCCCGGACGCCCGGCTCCCTGCGCTCGACCACCGAGCCGTCTCGGCTCGCGTCGGTGAGGACCGGCAGAGCGACGGCGACCACGGCCAGCGCGGCGAGGGCCGGCACGAGCCCCACCGTGAAGGCCCGCCACGTCGAGCGGCGGTTCACCGCGTCCTCGGTGCGGGCGAGGTGGAGCTTGCGTTCGATCGCGGCGAGCTGTTCACCCGCGTCGAAGTGGGTCCGGAACGCCGCGTCGGCACTCTCGAGCGCGGCGAGCTTTGCCCTCGCCTCCGGGTCGGCCTCGATGGCCCGCTCCATCGCCGCGGTGCCCTCGCCGAGGTGCACACGCTCGATCCAGATGTCGGGGACGCTCATGCGACCTCCTTCAGTTCCGCCACGTGGGCCTTGAGCAAGCGCAGGCGCTTGCGGACTCCGGAAACGGAGAGGCCGACTTCGTTCGCGACCTCTTCGAGGGTCATGCCGTCGATCAGGTGCATCACGGCCATCTCCTTGGTGTTGGGCAGCTCTCTCGCGAAGACCCGCTCGAGCACCACCGCGGACAGACTGCGCTCCTCGGCCGTCGGCGCGTTCGCGATGCGCTCGACGAGCTCGGTGTTCGCGTCCTGTGGGCGCCGCTTCTTGCTCCGGATGCGGTTCAGGCAGACGTTGGTGGCCGTCCGGTAGAGGAACGACGACGGGGACTGCACGTTCAGCGTGTCTGCGCGCCGGCAGACCTCGACGAACACGTCCTGCATCGCCTCGAGCGCCTCCTCGTCCTGGCGGAGCAGCGCCTTGCAGCGTCGGTGCACCATCGGGGCGTAGCGCTGGTAGAGGCTCTGGATGTCGACACCCATGGGCAGGTCTCCGGGCGCGGCGTCCGGGTTCGCTGCTGGGACACCGGCGCGCCCGGCGAGTGTCACCCAGAATCAGAGAGGGTGAACGCCACGTTGGCGCGCAGACCGGCGTCGGCATAGCGTTCGAGCACCTCGGCGGTCCGGAGCGCCTCGGGATCGAGCCAGCCGCGGACCTGGCTCACGTGCGCAGGATCTCCCCAATCCACTGTGAGATCCCCGGCGATCCGGTTGAGGAAGCGGTGCTGCTCTCGGGAGGAGAGGCCGTTGAGCGGTCGGTCCGTGGTGACGAAGTGCAGGCTGGCGAGGCGGTCGCTCGCGCTACGCCCAATCGCGGCGAAGCTCTCGTGGGTGAACACCAGCCCTGCCTCCACGACGGGGCCCTCGAAGTGGCCGGTGGCGTAGCGCTGGGTCCGGTACTGGGCAGGATCGTAGGCGCGGTCGTCGCCCGCGAGCCACGCGAGGTTCTCGGTGCGCAGCGCGAAGCCGTGGGCGATGTCGCCAGGGTTGCGCTTGAACTCGACCATCCCGAGCACGATCGCGGGATCGGTGGCTGCGGCCTCGACGACGAGCCCGTCCCACTCCCCGCGAGCGCAGCCCAGCGTCACGCCACGCAACAGTCGCGGATCGTGGCCCTCGGCGCGCAGGACGGGGAACAGTCGGCTCTCGATCGTGGCGGCACCGAGATCCTCGAAGCGACGCCCGGCGCGGCGCGTGCCCCGGCCCCGCGCCCTCTCGAGGTCGCGCAGCGCGGCGCGCTTGGCGTCGAGACCGGTCCGCGACACGAGCGCCTCGACGGCCTGACGCGCAGCCGCCGCCTCCTGGTGCAGGGGGGCCTCGGCCAGCTGGCTCGCGAGCTCGGCCCGCAGCACCTCCACTTGTCGCTCGAAGTGCTCGAGCTTGGCTTCGTCGTCGCTCCGGCTCTCGATGATGGCGAGGGTGAGCCCCTCCACGGCCTGCTCGGCTCCGTGGAGAGCCCGTGCGGTGGCCTCCAGGGCCTCGTGCTCGGGCGTGCCCCGGTGGGCCCGCTCGACCGCGTCCAGCCGCTCGCGGGCGGCGAGCAGCTCGGGGTTCGCGAGCCAGATCGACCGGATGTCGAGCCGAATCCGAAACGCCTCGTCCCGAAGCCCGTCGCAGAAGCGGGCCCGCAGCCACTCGAGGAAGGCATCATCGGGCAGCGTGCCGGGGTTCCCCGGGTCCGAGGCGAGCAGCCGGGCGATGGGGTCGGTCATTCGGGCGGCGTGGGAAAGAGCTTCGAGAACAGTCCAGCGAGGAAGCCCAGCACGAGGTAGCTCGACAGCATCTCCGTGAGCAGTACCATGCGGCCGAACGAGTCCTTGCCCCGGTCCAGGAGGAAGTCCAGCGTCACGAACACGCCGAAGCTGTCGGCCAGATGGTCGATGAAGCGTGGATCGGCGTGGCCGAAGTCGAAGGAGCCCGGGCGCCAGGCCATGAGCCCCGCGAACAGTACGATCAGGGCCACGCACCACAGCACCGGCAGCCAGTTCGCCTTGCCGTTGCCGAGCAGGATGGTCCACAGGAAGCCGAGCACCGGGCGCGTTCGCCGGAAGTGCTGGATCGTGAGATCGTGCGCGCACCGGTTGAACTGCACCCGGAACGGCCAGTTCGTGGCGAAGTCGATGCCGGTGGTGCGGGCGCCGGTGAGGTTGGTGTGGCGATCGACCTCGGCCTCCGTGATGTCCGCGCCGCTGAGATCCGCGCCGCGGAAGTCCGCGCCCTGGAGGTCGGTGCGACGCAGGGTCGCTCGCCGCAGGTCCGTCCCCGCGAACACCGCTCCGGCCAGCCTGGCGCCGGCGAGGTTGGCATTCTCGACCTGAGCCCGCGAGAGGTCGGTCTCGACGAGCACCGCCTCGGCAAACCGTGCGTTGCCGAGCCTCGCCTGGCGCAGACGGCACTTCTTCAGGTTTGCCTTGTCGAACTGAATTCGGTCGCACTGCGCGTCGTCGAAGTCGGAGTGCTCGATGGTGGACTCGCCGAAGTCGACATCCTGCAGGAGCGCTCCCTCGAAGGAGGTGCCCCAGATCACCGCTCTGCGGGCCTCGACCTGGCGCCAGCGAACCTGCTTGAGCTTCGAGCGCTCGATGCGGACGTTCTCGAGGTTGCCGTTGAAGGACGCACCGTACACCCGGCAGCGCAGAAAGTGTGCCCGGACGAGGTTGACCTCGTTGAAGTGGGTGCGTCGCAGCCGGCACTCGGTGAACGCGGCGTCCTCGAGGATAGCTCCGCGAAAATCAGCGTCTTGCGCATCGAACTGCTCGACCGCGAATCCCCGCATGTTCGCCTTCGCGAACCGGGTGCGGCGCGCCTGGGCCCCCGACATCCAGGTGCGAGAGAGAAAGGTGCCCTCGAGGTTGCAGTCGGACAAGTCGGCGCCCTCGAGGTGGGTCTCGTAGAGCTTCGCGCGCGTGAGGTCGCTGCCCTTGAGGTCGGCGTCGCGCAGGTCGAGGCGCGAGAGATCGACGTGGGACAGGTCGAGGAAGGTGAAGTCGCGGTCGCCAGTTGCGTAGCGGTCCTCGATCTCCTCGCGGGTCAGGCGGGGACGGGCTTCGGTGGCTTCGGACACAGTCGGTGCTCCCTGATGGCGGGCTCGGAACTGGCGAGTCCACTAATCGCCCGGGGCGCCGTCAGCAGCGCGCGACCAGCACCTGGGGGCCCCCGTCGTCGGGGTGGGGCAGGACGTGCACCTCGACGCGGTAGACGTCCCGCAGGCGGTCGGGGGTCACCACCTCGGCCACCGGCCCGCAGGCGACGAGGCGCCCGCCCACGAGGAGCGCGAGCCGGTCGGCGAACCGCGCGGCGAGGTTGAGGTCGTGCACGACCACGATGGCGGCGATGCCTCGCTCTCGGGTCACCCGGGCGACGCGATCGAGAACGAGGTGCTGCTGGGCGAGATCGAGCGCGGAGGTTGGCTCGTCGAGAATCAGCGCTCGGGCCTCCGGGCCGTCGAGTTGGGCGAGAACCCTCGCGAGGTGCACCCGCTGGCGCTCGCCTCCCGACAGCGTTCCGATCCGGCGGTCGGCGAGCCCCGGGAGACCGACCTCGCGCAAGACGGCACCGACGTCGTAGCGGTCGACGTCGCCGTGGGGATGGCGCCCGAGCCCCACCACCTCGCGCACGAGCAGGGGAGCGGAGAGCCCGTCGTCCTGCAGGAGCACCGCGCAGGCGCGCGCGAAGGCGAGCCGTCCCCAGTTCGTCACGGCCTGACCGTCGAGCCGGACTTCGCCGGAGGTGGGGCGGTAGAGGCCGACGAGGCACCGCAGGAGCGTCGACTTTCCAGCCCCGTTGGGGCCAGCGAGTACCAGCACCTCACCGGGCCGCGCTTCGAGCGAGACGTCGTCGACGAGCTTGCGGTCCCCGACCGCGAAGTGGACGTGGTCAGCGTGGATCACGAGGGGCTCCGGTGCAGCAACCACAAGAGGAACGGGCCGCCGATGAGCGTGGTGAGGATGCCGACGGGCAGCTCGACCGGCGCGACGATGGTACGCGCGACGAGGTCGGCCCCCAGGAGGAGGATGGCGCCGAGCAGCGCGCTGCCCGGGATGACCCAGCCGTGGCGGGGTCCGAGGAGGAGGCGCACGAGGTGGGGGGCCACGAGGCCAATGAAGCCGATCACCCCGCACAGGGCCACCGAGGTTCCGACCGAGAGCGCGGCGATGGCAATGCACCAGACCTTCAGCGGGCCGAGCGCCACCCCGAGGGCCCGGGCGCTGGATTCGCCGAGGAAGAGCACGTCGAGGCCGCGAGCCAACGTCAGCCCGGCGAGTGCCGGCAACCCGGCGCCGACCGCAGCCACCGTCACGCTCGACCACGACGCCGAGCCGAGGCTGCCGAGGGTCCAGAACGTGAAGCCCCGCAGGGCATCGTCGTCGGCGGCGAACACCAGGAGCCCCACGCCGGCGCCACACAGGGCGTTGACGGCGATCCCGGCCAGCAGGAGGCGATGCACGGACAGGTCGCCGCTCGAGCTGGCCATCAGCGCGGCGACGAGGGTGGCGACGGCACCGCCGACGAAGGCAGCGAGCGGGAGCCCGAGCGACGCACCGGCAGGGACCCCGAGCACGATCGCGGCGGCCGCGGCCAGCGCCGCACCGCTCGAGACCCCGATGAGCCCCGGGTCGGCGAGCGGATTGCGGAACAGACCCTGGAGCACGGCCCCGGCGGTGGCGAGGCCCGCGCCCACGACCACCGCGAGCGCGATGCGGGGGAGTCGGATGCCGAAGAGCACGGCTCGTTCGACGTCATCGAGCTCGCCGGTCGCCCAGGCGAGCGGGCTCACCGAGACGGCGCCCAGCGCCGACGACGCGGCCATCAGCGAGGCGAGCCCGACCAGCCCGGCGATGCCCGCGGAGAGGGGGGCGGGACGGCTCATCGCGCGCCTCTCCCGCCGTTGGCCAGCGCGCTCGCCAACGCCTGCACCGCCTCGCCGGTCCGGGGACCGAAGCCCAGCAGGAGTCCGTCGTCGATCTCCACCACGCGTCGGTCCTGGCCAGCCGGCGTTGCGGCGAGCCCCGGCTGGGACCACAACCCGTTCGCGCCACCGATCGACTGCAGTCCTCGCGTGGTCAAGAGCACCACGTCGGGCCGGGCCGCGATCACGCCCTCCGCGGTGAGCGGCTTGTAGCCGGTCCAGCCGTCGACCGCGTTGCGCCCGCCGGCCAGCTCGATCATGGCGTGGGCGGTGGTGTCCGCGCCGGAGACCTGGAGCGAGCCCGCCCCGCGAGCGTAGACGAAGAGGACCCGCGGCGACGCGGCAGGTCGCTGGACGTCGGCGAGCGACCGCTCGAGGTCGGCGATGGTCGCCGTCGCCTCGTCCGTGCGGTCGAGCAGGGTGCCCACGGCTCGGAGCCGTCGCTTGGCTCCCTCGAGGGTCGGCGCGTCGGTGAGTCGCGCGACCGGCACGCCGGTGCGCTGGATCTGGGCGATCACCTCTGGCGGACCTGCGGTCTCGGGGGCGATGACCAGCTCTGGACGCAGCGCCAGCAGGCCCTCGGCGGTCAGGTGACGGTAGTAGCTGACGCGAGGCAGCTCCTGGACCTGCGGCGGATAGAGGCTCGTCTGGTCGACGCCCACCACCTGACCGCCCGCGCCCACCGCGAATACCGACTCGGTGAGGCCCCCTCCGAGCACGACCACCCGCGTGGTGCGGTCCGCGGAGACCGAGGCGCCCGTGGCGTCGGTGACGGTTCCGGCGAGCGCCGACGTGAGGATCCACCCCGCGATCATGGCGTCACCTCCGCCGCGCGGAGGGTGATGCGGGCCGGGGTGCCGGCCTCGTCGTAGTAGCTCTCGAAGACCACCTTCACGGCGGCTTCCTCGGTGGTAGCGACCACGTAGACGCGGTCCGCCGGCGTCAGCACGTGGGTGTCGGGGTCATAGTCGTACCAATCGGCGAAGACGTACTCGGGTACTCCGTCGTCATCGGCGTCGGGTTCGTCGGAGACCCAGCCGTCGACCGGCGCCTCGACGACGTCGTCGAAGTCCATGGCCTCGAGGACCACCGCCGCGAGCCCGTCCTGCAGGTCGACGTTGAATCGCTGGAACGCGAGATCCCAGGTAGGGTCTTCGATGTCGACGAGCTCGTTCCCGTCCAGATCGAGCGCGGTCCACGCCTGGGGATCGGTGGCGTCCACGAGCAGCGACGCATCGCCATCACCGCGGACGAGTGGCTCGGCGGCCGTGGCCGGTCCAGGGTCCAGCGTCTCTGACAGGTCGGGCATCAGGCATCCGGCGAGGCCGAGCAGCAACAACGAGGCTCTTGGCACCACGAACTCCACGTGTGCGGTCACAGCCGCACGTCGAGCCCCGCGTAGACCAGGCGGGGCGGGGTGGGAAGGAACTCGGCGTCGCCGGCGTCGAGGAGGTTCTCGACCCCCGCGAACAGGCCGACGGCATCCGAGGGACGATGCTGGGCCCTCGCGTCGACGAGCGCGTAGGGCGGAGCGACCTGGCCGGTGAAGGGGCGCGGGCCGACCACCACCCCACGGGTGGTCAACGACGTCCCCCGGCTGGCGCGACCCAGCCTTAGCGCGGCGGTCGTGCGCCACGGAGCCCGGCCCTCCAGCGCCTGACCCGCGGTGAGGTCGCGCGCGTCGAGCAGGGTGACCGAGGCATCGGCGGACCACACCTTCGAGGGGTGCAACGCCAGCGTGGCCTCGACTCCCTGCGACAGCGCCTCGCTGACGTTGGTGTACCCGAACTGGACGAAACCGGGCACCTCGTCGAGGGTGCCGATCTGGATGAGGTCCGTGAGTCGATCGCGGTGGACCTGCACGGTCACCGTCAAGTCCTCGGACGGGTTCCACTCGAGGCCCGCGGTGAGCGACCAGCTCTGCTCCGGGCGCAGGTCGGGATTGCCCGCGATCTGGTAGCCTGCCCCTGCGTTGTCGAAGCGCAAGAGGAGCTCGCGGAAGCTCGGCGCGCGCCAGCCGCGGCCCGCGCTCGCCCGGAGCACCAGCGTCTCGCTGGGGTCGAACCGCAGCCCGAGGCTCGGGGCGAAGGCTTCACCAAACCAGGAGTCCACGTCCCCGCGGAGTCCGGGTACCAGCACGAGCCGCCGCCGGGTGGGCAGGGTCCACTCGTCCTGGGCGAAGACCGCGCCGCGGAGCCGCCGGTCATCGCGCTCGAGGCGGCCTGGCGCGGAGATCGATCCGAGAAAGCCCTCGAACCCGACGGCGAGCACGTGCTGCCGGAACACCTGGGTGAGCTGGCTCGTGAGCTGACCGAGCGTCTCCCGGGTCTCCTGGAAGTCGTCGAGGGCGGCAGCATCGCGTTGATCGAGCACGAACTGGTCGCGGAAGCTCGACACGCCGACCGTGGTGGCGAGGCGGGAGGTCGCCGACGGAAACAGGTCGATTCCGAACGCAGCGAGCGCATCCTCGGTGAGGTTGCGGCGCTCGAGGACCGCGGATCCGAGCCCGAGGTCGATGCCCTCGGCGTTGCTCGCGGCGTAGGATCCGCGCGCCCACAACGCCACGTCGTCCGAGGGCCGCCAGTCGAGCCTCGCTGCTGCGTCGCCCTGCTGGGTCCCGTTGCCCGTGGTGGCTTCGTCGGTCGGGTCAGCGTCCCACGACCGATTGCCGTGCCAGCCGGCGTCGACGCGCAGCGACACCGCGTCGCCCCGGACGCCGAACCCGGCGGTGGCATCGGTGGCGAGGGGGAACCCACCCCGGGCCGACGCGTTCGCCTCGACAGGCTCCCCGGCCTTGCGGGTGACGATGTTGATCACGCCACCCAGCGCATCCGAGCCGTAGAGCGCCGACGAGGCACCCTTCACGATCTCGATGCGTTCGATGGCGTCGACGGGCAAGCGGGAGAGGTCGTAGGTGCCGTCCTTGCGGCCGACCACGCGCTGGCCGTCCACGAGGATCAAGGTGTGATCGGCCTCGAGGCCGCGAAGGCGCACCCCGGCCCCGAGGAAGCCTCGCGTGACGTCGACGCCCGGGTGCTGCTCGAGCAGCTCGGCGACCTCCTGCGAGCCCGACTGCTCGATGGCCTCCCGGTCGATGACCTCGACCGCCACGGGCGCCTCCCCCTGCCGGTGCGGGGTGCGGGTGCCGGTGACGACGATCTCGTCCTGAACGTCATCGAGCTCGACGGGCTCGGTGGCCCCGGCGAGCGAGGCGACGATCCACACGGGCGTCCCCACGGGTCAGAGCTCGACGAAGCGGAGCGTGACGTTGCCGCTCACCTGGGCCTCGTCGTAGTAGTCGACGACCTGGACTGCCCAGCGGGGACCGTCCTCTCCGGCGCTCACCTCGTAGACCCGGTAGTTCGGGGTGAGCCGGAACTGGCCCTGGAGGTTGTAGGCGTACCAGGGGTCGATCGTGAATGCGCTCTCGGTGTCGTCCACCTCGAAGAAGGCGGACAGGTCGTCGCCCGACGGGTTCTCGCTCGCGCGGGTCCACGTCTCGAGCTCGGTCCAGTCATAGGGACCGAGGGCGCCGCCCTCGCCGTCGCCCGCTGCCCCGGAGTTGGTGTACAGGAAGGTGTCGCGGCCCGAGAAGCCCAGCCGGAGGTCCCAGGCCGGGCCGGTGCAGTCGACGTTGGCGCCCGCGTCCATGTCGAAGCACACCTCGCCGCCCGTCCCGGGGACGCTGCCCACGAAGTCGACGGGGGTGCCGAGGCCGCTGGGTCCCTCGACCTCGACGGAGACCGTGAACGACTTGATGCCCTCGCCCTCGCGGGTGGGGAAGTCGAGCTCCGTCAGCCGTACGCGCGCGTACGACGTGCCCTCCCCGCCGCGGATCACCCAGCCGACGTCGGAGTTCGCCGATGCGACGCCGGTGGCGGGGTCGTAGTCGTACCAGTCGTCCGCAAAGACGCCCTCGACGGCGTCAGACGAGAGCGAAGCTGGCTCGAGCTCGCTGGTGAGCCAATCCAGGGCCTCCGACTCGTCGAGAGCCAGAAAGCCGTCGAGCAAGGGCTCGTCGTCTGCGTAGAGCCCGGGTGGGTCGAAGGCGAGGCCGGCCTGGACGGAACCGGGACCCGAGGTACCGCCGTTGGTGCGAATCACGAATCGACGCAGGGCCAGCTCCCAGTCGGAGCTGTCGGCGGAAGAGGCGTCGAGCACCTCGGCGTTGTCGAGATCGACGTAGACGAAGGCGTCTCGGGAGGTGGCGTCGACGGTCAGCGTCACCACGTCGCCGTCAGGGGCCGGGGACCCGGTGTCCACCGGGGATTCCGGCTCGCCGGTGTCGGCGGGGTCGGGGTCGGCGAGCACGGGGTCGTTGGCCTCGAGGGGCTCGACGGCGCAGGCTCCGAGCGCGAGAAGAATCGAACAACGCAGCATCACGTGGTCTCCTGGCGGGCGCCCCGGGCCCGGCGGGCACGGGCGAGGACATCGATGACGGCGACGCGCAGCGAGCTGGCGTCGACGTCGCGGTGGAAGGGGAAAAAGAGGGTGTGGTCGGGCTGCTCGGTCCGCACGAAGAAGCCGTCGCCATCCAGCCCGGTCATCGCCACGTGCCGCGGAGCGAGGCCGTGCAGCCCGCGGACCATCTCGTCGAGGTTGTGCGCGTGGTCCTCGTTCATGTGGGCGACCGCACCGGGGGCCGCGGCCACGAGCTCGGGATCCGGGTCGCGGAGCAGCGCGGACCCATCGAACCAGCAGATCTTGCCGAAGCCCGCGATGTAGCGGACCTTCTTGATCTCCTCCATGCGCCAGAAGCCGAAGTCGTGCGTCGCGCGATAGCCGTCGGCCCCCGGAACCCGCTCGCGATACCGGGCCGCGATCGACGGAATCTCCGGGTCGTCCCACGAGACCGGTGCCCAGCTTCCCATCAGCGTCACCCGCCAGCCGGTCTGCGGGTCGCCTTCGACCCCGGGCTGGCGCACGAAGAGCGACCCTCGTGGGTCACGGCGCAGGTTGGCCGTGTGTGTCGCGATCGTCGCGGTGAGAATCACCGGACGGCCCCGGGCGTCCAGCGCGAACGGCACCACCGAGCCAAAGGCGTAGCCCGCGACCTCGCGGTGGACCGCGGTCGTGCACAGCGTGCCGCTCGTCGTGGTCAGGAGCCACGAGCGTGTCGCCGCGGCGGGATCGTCGGCGAACGCAGCCTCTGCGGCCAGAATCGAGTCAGGATGGTCTTCGGCACTGTCCAATCGCCACCTCCACGTCGGTCTTCATCGGGGATGGTGTGTTGATAATGACTTTCATTTTCAAGTCGAGCTGAAAATGATTATCGTTTTCAATAAGGTGATTTGGTCCCCGATCCTCGTGTCGCGACACCAGGATCGTGAATGAGATCGCGGGGGAGGGCTTGCGCTGACGCAAGACGCCTTTCCCTTTCTGGAGCTACGTCTGCCTGGGTGCAGTGCTTACCCTTTCGCCATCGACAGGAGCCCAGGAGGCCACCATGCAGATGGAGATTCGCCGCGCGGCCGATCGCGGCCACGCCGACCACGGCTGGCTCGACACGAACCACACCTTCAGCTTCGCCGGCTACTACGACCCCCGCTTCGTGGGATTCGGTGCCCTGCGGGTGATCAACCAGGACCGGGTGATCGGCGGCCGGGGCTTCGGCACGCACCCGCATCGCGACATGGAGATCATCTCCTACGTCGTCGAGGGCGCGCTCGAGCACCGCGACACCATCGGGACGGGGTCGGTCATTCGACCGGGCGAGGTCCAGGTCATGTCGGCAGGTACCGGGGTCGCCCACAGCGAGTTCAACCACCACCAGGACCAGCTCCTCCACTTCCTGCAGATCTGGGTGCTTCCACGCCACGGCGGGAACCCCCCACGCTACGACCAGAAGGCGTTTGCCGAGGACGGTGACCCCGTGACGCTGGTGGTGAGCGGCGACGGGCGGGCGGGCTCGCTGCAGATCGACCAGGATGTCGACTTGTACCGGGTCCTCCTGGACGAGCAGGCGTCTCGGGAGGTCTCGCTGCGCCACCGCCGGGCCTGGGTGCAGGTCATCGACGGCGAGCTGGTCGTCAACGACGTGATCTTGAGGCCTGGCGATGGTCTGGCGATCGTCGACGCCGAGACGCTCGTGCTCACGGCCAACGAGAACGTCCACGCCCTCCTCTTCGACCTCGAGTAAGCCAAGGGAGCCCAGATGTCCGAGCCACTCCGCTACCAGACCGGCTTCGGGAACCACCTCGCCACCGAGGCGGTTCCCGGCACGCTACCTCCACGTGGCAACACGCCGAAGGAGGTCGCTCACGGGCTCTTCGCCGAGCAGATCAACGGGACCGGCTTCACGGTCGAGCGTGCCGCGAATCTCCGGACGTGGATGTATCGGCTGCGGCCGGCCATCCACTCGGGGCGGTTCACCGCGATCGCTCCGCCGGGACGGTTCTCGGGCCGCTTCGAGGACGCCGTCCCGACGCCGGAGCCGCTGCGCTTCCGGCCCATGCCGTTGCCGACCGAACCGGTGGACTTCCTCGACGGGATGGCGACGTTTGCCGGTGCTGGTGACCCCGCGCTACGCCAGGGCCTCGCCATTCACCTGTTCGCGGCCTCGGCCGACATGCAGCGGGTGTTCTCGAACGTCGACGGGGACCTGCTCGTCGCGCCAGAGCACGGAACGCTGCGCGTCCGGACCGAGCTCGGCGTTCTCGAGGCCCGACCTGGGGAGATCGTGACCGTGCCCCGAGGCATCCGCTTCGAGGTGACCTTGCCCGACGGGCCCGCGCGCGGCTTCGTGGCGGAGCTCTTCGAGGGGCACTTCCAGCTTCCCGAGCGGGGGCTGATCGGGGCCAACGGGCTGGCTGACGAGCGGCACTTCCGTGCGCCCGTCGCCGCCTACGAGGACCGCGCCGAGCCCACCACCATCGTGGTGAAGCAGGCGGGGAGGTTCTTTCAGACCGAGGCACCGAACTCACCCTTCGACGTCGTGGCCTGGCACGGTCGGTACGCTCCTTTCGTCTACGACCTGCGCACGTTCGCGTCCTACGGGTCGGTGAGCTTCGACCACCCGGATCCGTCCGTGCTCACGGTGCTCACGTCACCCCACGACGACCACGGCAACAACGCGATCGACGTCGGAGTGTTCCTCGGCCGCTGGGACCCCACCGAGGACACCTTCCGTCCGCCGTACTTCCACCGCAACGCCGCGGTGGAGTTCAACGCCGTGATCAGCTCGCTGCACACGACCGGTCCCTACCCGGCGGGCGCGTTCAGCTTCACGCCGAACCTCACCCCTCACGGTGTCTCGCCAGCGTCGCACCGATCGGCCTCTCGGGCACCCGACACGCCGACGCGCGGTTCGGACGACAGCATCTGGCTGCAGTTCGAGAGCACCTACACCCTGTCGGTGATGCCCGCGTTTCTCGACGGGGATCAGCGCGACACCGACTTCCTCGCGACGTTCGACGGGTTCGACACCGGCGACCTCGTCGGCTGACCTACTTCGCCGCGAGCGACGGTGGACTGTCCTCGTCGCCGTCGCGCGGGGTCTCGGCTCGTGCGTCGGCGACGATGCGCTTGAGGTCGCACTTGCACTGCCCGCAGTGCGAACCTGCGCCCGTGGTCCGAACCAGGTCGGGAACGGAGTTGCAACCTGCGCGGACCGCTTGACGTAGCTCGCGGTCGGACGCTCCTTCGCACAGACAGAGGATCATGGTCCGGGCCCCCAGTGTTGAAAATGATATCCGATTTCAACAAGGGGGACAACCCCGGCTGCAACCGCTCGGGAACCGAGGCAGGAAGCGTCGCTAAACCTCGGGTTGGAGGTACTGATCCCGCACGTGGCGGAGCACGTCGGTCGTGGTCACGATCCCCACGAGGTTGCCGACTCCGTCCACCACGGGCAGTGAGTGGAATCGCCCATCGGCGAAGACCTCGACTGCGTCGCGTACGGACTGGTGGGAGCGCAGGGTCGTGACGCGGGCCTGCATGACCTCGGCCAAGGTCTTGGTGTGGTCGAGGACGAGATGGTCGGCGTTGCCGTCGATCGAGAAGCTCACGCGCATGAGGTCCGTGGCCGAGACGATGCCGACGAGCCGAGTGCCGTCGAGCACCGGAACGTGGTGGAAGCCGCCTCCGGTCATCAGTCGGCTGACCTCGGCGAGCGGTTGACCGATCTGAACTGCGGTGGGGCCGCGGGTCATGATGGACGTGATCGGTTCGGTGCGACGCATGCTGGCCTCCTGGGCCTGGGCCCCACGGTGGGGCGCCGGAGGTGAGGAGTGCAGTTGGCGTGCCCATCTGCCGTCGTGGGTTCGGGGCGAAGGCCACGAAGGGCCAGCGAGGCCGTTCTCCGGGAGGCCGGACGAGGGTCCGAGAGGCCGCCGAGGTCGCCCCCCAGCCGACCCGACGCTCCGGTCGCCGCGGGCGAAAGCGCCCAGGTCACTGGGTCAGGCGCACCGCTCCCCGTCGATCCCCGCGGTCACGCCACGTCCCGATAGAGCGCGTCACGCGGGTGCTCGCGGTACCCCTGCTCGAGCTGCTCGATCGCGTCGCCGAGCGCGTCCAGGTCCACGGCGTCGGGCAGTCGGACGTCGATGTGGGCGTACAGGTCGCCCGCGACCCCCCGTCGCGTCACGCCCTTGCCCCGTGCCCGAAGGGTCTGGCCGGACTGGGTACCCGCCGGCACCCGGAGTTTGATCGCGCCGTCCAGAGTCGGCACCGAAACCGTGCTTCCCCGAAGGGCTTCGCCCAACGTGACGGGCACGTCGACGTGGAGATCCTCCCCTTCGCGACGGAAGCGCGGGTGTGGAGCGACCTCGAGCGTCAACAACAGATCACCGGGGGCTCCGGTGGCGAGGCTCGGGCGACCCTGGCCCTCCAGGCGCAGGGTCTCGCCGTCACGGACGCCGGGCGGAATGCGGACGTTCATCGTGCGGCCATCGCCGAACGACAGCGCCTGCTGCCCCCCGCGAGCGGCCTCGGCGAAGGAGAGCCGCAGCCGCGCTCGGGTGACCGACGGTCCACGATCCATCTGGGAGAAGAACCCGCCGAACAGGTCGTCGAGGTCGATCCCCTCGGCACCGAACCCCGGGGGGACGCCCCGCGAGGACGCCTGGCGCGCATAGTCAGGGTCGAAACCTGACTCGAGCGCGATGGGGCCGAACTCGTCGAAGAGCCTTCGCTTCTGGGGGTCGGAGAGCACGTCGAACGCGGACCCGATCTCCTTGAAGCGGGCCGCGGCGTCGGGGTTGTCGGGGTTGCGGTCGGGGTGCCATTGCTTGGCCAGGGCGCGGTACGCCTTCTTGATGTCGTCGTCGGACGCATCGCGCGGCACGCCCAGCACCCGGTAGGGATCCTGGTTCATGTCGCCTCCGTTCACTTGGGCGGTCGTTGTCGAGAACCTACGCACCGATGGGCCGAAGGCCAGGGCCGCCATCGGAGGGAGCGCCGGAGTTATGGGGGGCGCATGGTGCTGCTGATCGGGGCCTGGATCTCGTGTGGGTTGCTGACGCTCTGGGCACTGTACGTGGCCGGTCGCCTCCGCTCGACGTGGTGGGCGAGGATCGCGCTCCTCGCCGGTTTTGCCCCGATTGGCTGGTTGATCGCACGGCAGGTGCCCTCTCCGAGCCTCGAGCCCTTCGAGCTGCTCGCGCTGGCGCTGGGGAGCACGGTCCTGCTCGGGGTGTGGGGCACGGCGGTGCACTGGGCTCGTCGCGCCCCGGCGGCGCCGCGGGTCGATGCGTCGCGGATGCGCTGGGTGCCCCGTCCGAGCCACCGCCCGACCTGGGTGATCGTCGCGGGGCTGTCGACGCTGCTCACTCTGGCGCTCATCGCGCTCGACCGACCACTCGTCGCGATCTTGCCGTGGCTCGGGGTGCTCCTCGCCCACCGCTGGGCTCATCAGGGGGAGCGTGGCGCGGTGCGGGTGGAGGCCCGGGACGTGGTGCTCGGCGGCGAGCGCATCCCGATCGACGAGCTGTCGCTCGTCGCGAGGGAGGTGCAGTACCTCGGCCCCCTCCGGCGCGAGCGTCTGGTTCTCCACCACGGCGAACGCCAGCTGTGCTGGCTGGTCACCGGCAGTCCGGCGGAGGATGTCGTCGCTGTAGAACACCTCCTCCGGAGGCAGCAGGACTTCGCGCTGTCACACGAGGTGGCGCGGGAGCCGCAGCGACGTCCGCCTGCATGGCTCCGTGACATTCACGAGCGCAGTGCGCGGCCCCTGGAGTCGAGCCGCGACGTTCCGTAGGGTTCCCCGGCGGCTCAGGGCCCGCGCTCGCTCGGGGGGGCGCCTCCGAGATGGGGCACCGGAGCACCGTCGCCCCCCGCCACGGGCGGATGGCCGAGCCGGTAGTGCTGTATCGCCCAGGTGTTGGCTCGTTCCTCGGCACTGCGCAGCACCGACTCGAGCCGCGACTTGGCGAGCTGTGCGACGATCCAGTCCGGGATCAGCCCGGCCACCGTGCTCTGAGCCGAGTAGGCAGCGAGGACGTAGCCACCACCGAGGTCGGCCATGGTCCAGGAGCCACGGTTGTCCGGCGTGAAGATCGCGCGCTCGAGATGCTCGACCGTGATTCCTCGCGGCTTCTGCGCCTCGACGGTGGGACGGACGATCTGCAGGCCGTCCTCCACGAGCACCCAGAGGTGCTCCCAGCAGGCCTGGCCGGTCTGCTTGGCCATCGCGTGGTTGTTGCGAGACTCGACGACCCACTGGCGGTCCTGCAGCGGGCGGGGCAGGTCGAAGTAGCCGTACCACAGCAGGGTGTCGGGACCCCGCTTGGCCACGACGAACTCGGTGAGGTCGGGGTCGACCTGAGCGTGGGGGTCCTGCGTGGCAATCCACACGGCCTCGCGGGGTGCCTTCAGGACGGCCACCCCGATCGCGGCGCTGGGGGCGTCCTTCTTGCGCTCGAGAAAGCGTACGACCTCGCCCTCGACGAGGGACTGCTTCTGCTCCGCGGTCAGCTCCGGCAGCGGGTGAACCGCCTCGACGCCGCACGCAGCCAGCGCACGGTCGATGTCGCGGATGGTGGGCGCAGCCAGGGCCAGGGAGGAGAGCAGGAGCATGGGCAGGCGACTCGACTACTCGAGGCGGAGCGGCGGCGTGTCCAGCTCGACCACCTTGTCACCCTCTTCGTAGATCGAGTTGAAGATCGGCTGGTTCACCAGCACCTCGTCGGACGCGTCGCCGAGGGTGGCGACCACGCGGTAGTCGATGACCCCGTTACCCCAGCAGTCGCCGGTGTAGGCCTTCAGGTTCGTGACGGCGAAGGTGAACGTTCCGCCAGCAGCGGAGGTGGCCGTGCCGAGCGGCGGGGGCGGCAGGAACGTGAAGTCCTGGAGCTCCACCGTCACGCCCGACGCGGGCTGACCGCCCACTCCGAGCACGACCCCCTCGAAGACGAGGTCGTGGTAGACGATCTCCCCGCAGGGGTTCGCGAACTCGTAGGGCTCGCCCGTGCTTCCGGTGGCTACGGGTTCACCGGTCTCGCCAGGCGCCTCGACCTCGCCCGTGCACCCGACGACGAGGAGGAGCCACCCGACCGAGCCAGCAATCGCGTTCTGCATGGCGGGCGATTTAACGTGGGCGTGCCGGTCTGGCCGAAGGAAAAGGGGCTGGGTGGGAATGTCCCATGCGAGCCCACGACGACTCCCCACCCAGCCAGACTCACCCTGAACTGCACGTACGCTGCGACGCCCCCGACTGCGTGTCGCGAAGCGTCCCGGACGGACTGCCGCGGTCAGCGGGGCAGGAAGTCGCGTGCGTTCTCACCGGTGTAGACCTGCCTGGGACGGTGGATGCGGTAGCCACCCTCACTGTCGCGCATCTCCTTCCAGTGCGCGATCCAGCCCCGGAGCCGACCCAGCGCCAACATGACCGAGAACATCCACGTGGGAAAGCCCATCGCCCGAAAGATGATGCCCGAGTAGAAGTCGACGTTCGGGTAGAGCCGGCGCTCGACGAAGTACTCGTCGTTCAGAGCGGCCTGCTCGAGCTGGGTGGCGAGATCGAGCAGCGGGTCGTGGATGCCGAGCTCGTCGAAGATGCGGTCCGCAGCGCCCTTGAGCAGCCGTGCGCGCGGGTCGAAGTTCTTGTAGACGCGGTGGCCGAAGCCCATGAGGCGGACCTCACGGCGCTTGACCCGGTCGAGGAACGTCGAGAGCGGCTCGCCGCTGGCCTGGATGCGCTCGAGCATCTCGATCACGGCCTGGTTCGCGCCGCCGTGGCGGGGTCCCCAGAGCGCGCACACGGCGGCCGAGATGGAGGCATAGAGGTTGGCCTCGCTGCTGCCGACCATCCGCATCGTCGACGTCGAGCAGTTCTGTTCGTGGTCCGCGTGCAGGACGAGCAGCATGTTGAGTGCGTCCACCAGAACCGGGGAGAGCTCGTACTCCTCGGATGGAACCGCGAACATCATGCGCAGGAAGTTGGCGGGGAACGACAGTCCGTTCTGCGGATAGATGAACGGCTGGCCCACGGATTTCTTGTGGGCGAACGCGGCGAGCGTCTTGGACTTCGCGATGATGCGGATGATGTTGAGGTCGGTCTCCTCGGGAGTGTCCGGATAGAACGTGGCCATCGAGGCGATCATCGATGCCATGATGCCCATCGGGTGAGCCGACGGGGGGTACCCCTCGAAGAACTTCTTCATGTCTTCGTGGAGCAGGGTGTGGTGGGTGAGCTCGTCGCGGAACCGGTCGAGCTCCTCGTTCGAGGGGCGATGGCCGTAGATGAGCAGGTAGCAGACCTCGACGAAGGTCGCGTGCTGGGCGACCTGCTCGATCGGGTACCCCCGATAACGGAGGATGCCCTTCTCACCGTCGATGAAGGTGATCGCGGACTTGACGGCACCGGTGTTGCCGTAGCCGTCGTCGAGCGTGACCAGCCCGGCTTCCGCGCGGAGCTTTCCGATGTCGACCGCGACTTCTCCCTCGGTCCCGACGACGACCGGCAGCTCGTACTCCCTTCCACCTACAGTAAGCTTAGCAGTGTCCATCGACTCCTCTCGCGTGGCCGTCACGAACACGACGACCCGTCCACCTTCCCTAGCCCGGCCGGCAGGGCTCCTCCGGAGGATACATCCCGGACATGTCCGACGAGCTGCAGCGACCGTCGTGGGCGGCGAGGATTCGCCGCCTCAAACCAGTCGAATTCTTCGACAAGTACAAGCGCAAGATGGTCACCCGGGCCGCCCCGGGCCCAGGGGAGACGCCGCTGCGCGAGGCCGATCGTGCGCTGACGATCGAGCAGCTCGCCTTCGAGACCGGGTGGGGCATGCAGCTCGCGCTCCGGCTGTTCATGCCCATCATGGGCGTGTTCTTCCTGGTGAGCTTTCTGTGGGATTACCAGGACATCGTGCGATCCTGCTCGGTGGCGGGCATGATCGGGTTCGCCACCAACTGGGTGGCGATCAAGATGCTGTTTCGCCCCCGGGAGAAGCGGCCGATCTTCGGGCAGGGGCTCATCCCGTCACAGCGCGATCAGCTCATCGAGAAGGTCGCCGACGAGGTGCTGCGCAACCTCATCAACGAAGAGCTGATCCTGTCGAAGATCGAGGAGACCAAGATCGTTCCTCGACTGTCGACATCCGCGATCCTGAAGATCAGGGAGATCGCGCAAGATCAGGAATTTCGCAAGGATGTTCGCGACGTGATCCTCACCTGGGTGGCGGAGCTCACGAGCAACCCCGAGTTCCGGGATCGGCTGGGCAAGCGGTTCGAGAACACGCTGATGGAGGTGGCGGGCGAGGGCGCCTACCGCTGGGTCATCGAGCGGCTCAAGATCACCTGGAAGGGCCCACTGGTGAAGGTGCTCAATCGGGAGATCGAAGACCTCGAGAACACCGTCGACGAGGGGCTCGAGCACCTCGATGAGCTGCTCGAGCAGCTGCCTCGGTACGTCGAGCGCCACCAGGACGAGATCGACAAGGTGCTCTCGCGGATGCTCGTGGGGTTGGTGCGTGAGGTCGACGTCCGCAACATCGTCCTCGAGCAGCTGTCGACCGTGACCACCGAGCAGCTCGAGGACGGCTTCAAGCAGTTCTCGGACGACAAGCTGTCGTTCATCACGCTGCTCGGCGGGGTCCTCGGGGTCGTGGGGGGCAGCGTGATCGTGTGGCCCATCGGGTCGCTCGCCACGCTCGCTACGCTGTTCGTGATGCTCTTCCTCGCCGACGTGGTCGCCAAGCCCTTGATGGACAGCACCTTCTGGCCGCGGCGGCGTTGACGGGGCTGGCGCGGCGGGGGCGGCTCTTCTATTCTCCCGCCGATGGACGAAGCCCCTTCTTCCTCGCGCTGGCCCGCGATTCGCGCTGCCCTCCTGGCGGTGGTGATCGCGGTTCTCCTGCTCGATGCCGCCCCGCTCCCCCGCGCGATCCACCCGGGCGAGCTGCAGACGCCCACGGCGCGGGAGGAGCTGCGTGCGTGGACCGACCGCCTGGCTCGGGTGGGCATCGAGCTGAGTCCGGACGAGCTCGGCGCGCGCGTGAAGGGCGTGTCCGACACCATCGGCCGCACCCACCGGGGGTTGCTCGCGCCGGTACAGCCCCTGTTCAGGGCGCTGGGGGTTCGGCAGGGATGGCAGCTCTTTGCGAACCCCAACCTCGGTCCCCATCGCTTCGAGGTCCGCGTGAAGCGTGACGGCGGAGCGTTCGAGCGTCGCTACGCGCAGCTCGATCCCGACCACGACTGGTGGCGGACCACGCTGCGCTACCGGCGGGTGAGGGGGTGCTGGGGCACCATCAACTCGGTGAAGCCCGTTCAGCGTCGGTTCGGGCGCTGGCTCGCGGACCGCATCTTCGAAGCCGAGCCCGACATCGTGGCGGTGCAGACGCGCATGATCCGCACCCGCACGCCCTTGCCCGGCAAGAAGCGCAACGAGCGGCGGGTGCCGCGCCAAGCTCTCACCTTCGAGCGCTCACCGTGATCCGTTGGTGGATCGCGCTGTGGGACCGCCAGGAGGCGCCGACGATGCTCGCCGCGATCCGGATCGCGGTCGGGCTGACGTTGTTCCTGGACTACGTCACCATCGGCGTCCTCGACCTCGTCGAGGCGTTGATGGCTGCCCCGGGTGATGGCTTCGCCCTCGAGCGCGTGCCCTGGTGGCGGTGGTGGGCCCGACTGTTCGGCACGGGCCCCGAGGCGGCATGGGGGTTGTACGCCGGGCTCCTCGCGTCGAGCTTCGCGGTCACGGTGGGCCTGTTCTCTCGCGGGAGCGCCTTCGTCCTGCTGCTGCTCTCCGCGCAGTTCGCCCATGGCCTGCCCGCGTCCGACCGCGCCATCGACACCCTGCTCCGCAATGCGCTGCTCGTCCTGGCGTTCAGCGGCGCGGGACGGACCTGGTCGGTCGACGCCCGCCTCCGGACGGGTTCGTTCCGCGGAGACGGACTGCCGGTTCCCGCGTGGCCTCGCTACCTGCTCGTGCTGCAGCTCGTGGTCGTCTACTTCACGGCCGGCGTCTCGAAGTACGCCCAGCACTGGTGGCCCTGGGGAGACTTCGCCGCGCTGTGGATCATTCTCCACGACTGGAACTACACCGCGGTGCCGGCGTCGTGGCTCGAGGCCACGCGTCCCTTCTCCTACTGGTTCACCCAGATCGGGACCATCACGACGATGGCGTTCCAGTGGACCTACCCGATCGTCCTGCTGCACTATTTCCCGCCACGCGGCGAGCCGGGGTGGTTCCGCGAGCGACTCGAGCGACACTCGCTGCACCTGGTCTGGATCGCGACTGGCGCGGTCTTCCACCTGGGCATCGCGCTCACGATGTCGCTCGGGATCTTCCCGTGGGGAACGCTCGCGCTGTATCCGGCCTACTTTCATCCGGACGAGGCGGAGCGATTCGTGTCTCGAATGCGGGAGCGCTTGTTCGGGCGCGCCGCAATCGCAGATCAGACCTCGAGCGCTTCGACGAACTGACGGCTGAGCGCGGTCTGCACGTCGCGCAGGAGCCCATCGGCGGCATCGACGCCCCGACGCTCCAGGATCGGACGCACGCGGGTGCGAACGAGCCGCTCGGCCGTCGCCTCGGCTTCTTCGTCGCACTCCTCGGGCTCGGGATCTCGGCCCCGCTCCTCGCGGAAGTCCTCGATCCAGCTGCAACCGGCATCCCAGCCAAGCTGCTCGATCTCGCTGCGCAAGCTGTCGTCGAGTTCGGCGAACGTCACGGAAGCTCTCTCCTGACGGACGGGCACGGCAGCGTGGCGCCGTTCGACCCTATATCGTCACTACGGGGCAACGGACATTCACGCCCCGCGCCCCCGGTGGGCGGTGAGCACTTCGCGAACGCGCTCCGGAAAGCTGCCCGCAAAGTCGTCTTCGTAGGCTCCTTCGAGCAAGCGTACCGACACCTGCCAGCGTGTCGGATCCACGGGGTCCTGGCCAATGTCCGGTATCGTCGACGGTGCGAGCCACGGCGAGAGAAGCGCCGCCTCGCGGAGCACGTCGCGGGCGAGCGCCGGCTCCACACCCTCCAGCCTCGTCACGACGTGGGTCTTGGGGAACGAGTCCGTCGCTGCCTGAATCGGCTGCTGCAGGAGCACCCGGTTGGGGATGGAGATGCGCTGTCCGTGGGCGTCGATGATGGAGACCGACCGAAAGGTGAACGACTCGATGGCTCCGTGAAGATCGCCAGTGCGTATCCAGACCCCTCGGACGAGCTGACCCTCGGTGGCGAGGACGATCCAGGCCAGCACGTCGGGAAGGACCTCCCGGAGGGACCAGCCGACCGCCACTGCAGCCCCGATGGCGATCCAGGTCAAGGTGGGCAGGATGCCCACGGGAAGGAGCGCGACGAGAATCGTCACGGCGGCCACGACCGCCGCGGCCCGTCCGAGGATCTCGACCGCCATCGCGAGGGAGGGGAGCACGCCCTCCGGACGCAGCCGCCCGCGGAACCGTCGCGCGACGCTCGCCGATACCAGCCCGAGCAAGACGACGATGGACAGACCGAACAGCGCCTGGGGGCCGCGCTGGCCGAGGGTGGGCACGAGCTGCTGCAGCACGGCCTCGATTCTCCGATCGAGCGTCCGTTCGACGGGGTTCGTCGCGGCTTCGGGACTGCCTGGCGCCTCGTCCGTCGTCGCCTGTGGAGGCTCCTGCGCCGGGGCTGGGGGGCCTTGGGGCAGCACGGGCACCGGCGCCGCGGGCGACTCCGTACCGACACGATCGGAGTCGGAGCTCACCTTCGGCTGCGGGGTCTCCGATTCGGGGGGTGGGGCGGGGTCGGCAGGCACGGGCGGTGGCAGGGCCTCCGAGCCGTCCGTCACGGGCAGGCCGGTCTCGGCGGGCTCCTCCTCCCCCTCCTCGGGGATCACGGTCTCGGACGTCGCCGACCCCGTGTCGGCCAACGGCTGTGCGTGAACCATCGCGAACCACCAGATCACGTCCACCCCCGACGGACGAAGACGCGGTGCAGCGCGCCGCGGAGGTGGGGCGCGAGCTGAAGCACGTCACCGAGCTCCACGAGGAGTCCCACCTGCTGCAGCCGAGCCAGGTGGGCGGTGGACCATCCGATCGCGGTCCGAAACAAACGACTGTGCAGCTCCGGGGTGATCCAGCCCTGCCGCGTGACCTCGAGCAGCGTCAGGAGTTCTCGCTCTCCGAGCTCGGCGAGACGGGTGAGCGGCGGCCGGGGCACCGTGCCGATGCGAAGCCTGCCCTGGGCCTCGTCGACGGCGACGATGCTGGCCATCCAGAGCCGCAGGGCGTCCTGGAGCACCCCCGCCGAGGCCGCGTGGAGCGTGCCGAACCAGGCGGTCTTGCGCCTACGCTCGCGATCCTGGCCACGCAGCAGAATGTGCTGGATCTGCCAGCCCAGGTCCTCTTCGGCCTCGAATCGCACGTCATAGCCGCTCATCGCGTGGCGCGAGGTCAGCGCCTGCTCGAGCTGCTCGGTGTCGAGGGGGCCGAGACGGACCACGGTGCCCATGGTCTGGGCGAGTCCGGTGCTCTCGGCCACGAATCGCCAGACGCTCTCGTCGGCGACGATCACGAAGGCGTGACGGCCTGCGTTGGCGATGATTCGCTCCACGAGACCCTGCAGGGGGCCGAGCCCGAGGGGACGTCGGGTGAACCACCATCGCAGCTCGGGGATCACGATCGTCCTGCGCTCGCCAGGCAGCGCGTCGAACCACGACCCCAGCTGCTCGTCGTCCACGGGACGGTCGGTGCTCCAGCGCACCACCTGGTTGGAGCGGACCGCAGCATTGACCACGGCGAGCGCGGCTTGCCGGTCCAGGCTCACCACGGCCGCCGTGCGGAACCCTCCCGTCGTGGCCAGGGCGGTGCGGAGCCGGTCGAGCTGGACCTCCCGACCGGACAACAGGTCCCCGGCCTCCAGTGCCTGCTCGGAGAAGAGTCGCCGATAGACGAGGGGGACGTCGATCGGGGGCCGGGGTGGGGCGAGTGCGCTGTGAAGGTCGCGCTCGTCGCCGTGCTCGGGGAGCCCGAGGGCCGCCCGGAGGGCCAGCATGCGGTCCTCGCCCAGCGCCCGGCTGCCGAACCGCCACAGCCGGTCGATCGCGTCGGGCAGCCAGCCGCCAAAGCGACTCGCTCGGCGGGCGAACGTGCGACCGAGGGGCGCCTCGCGAAGCCACTGGGCGCGCAGCTCGCCGATGCGACCGTCGAGGATGGTGTCCCTCAGCTGGCCCATCCCCCCGAGTACGGCCTCTTCGATCCGATCGTCGGCGGCGTCGACGAGCTGGTTCGCAGTGCGGGCCAGCGGGTCGAGTCGGCCGTGGGAGCGCCCGATCGCTCCGAGCACCATCGCCTGGAGCAGGTCGCTCGTCTCGGGTCCCACGGCGGCGTCTTCGTCGAGGACGTCGAGCTCGGCGCCCGCGAGCTCCACGTTGAACGCCACCACACGCTCGAGCTCGACGAGCACCGTGAGGGTCTCGCGGAACTGCGCGTTGAGCTCGACCGTGAGATCGAGGAGCTCGCGGCTCACCTGCACCTCGAGCAGACCTGCCACCACGTCCCGAAACGCGATCTCGGTGGTGGGTACGGGCCGAGGGAGCGCCCACTCACCGATGGTCGATCGCCCGGTCGGCACCTCGTAGAACTCGGTGAGCCCCTGGACGGGCCGCCGCAGGTCGTCGAGCAGCGCGGTGACCCAGGCCTCTTCGGTCAGGGCATCGGTGAGCTCGCGCATGACGGCCTGCGCCTCGGCGATCGCTCGCACCACCGGCTCGGACGTCTGGCGGAGTTGCTGCGCGAGAGCCTGCGCGTCGGGGGGCTCCGACAGCAACGCGCGGGTCCGGTCCAGCCAGTCGCCCAGCGTTCCTTCGACCCGACGCAGCTGAGTCGGGCCACGACCGCGAAGCTGGCGGACCAGACGATCACCGTGGTGGCGGACCGCATCACGGATGCGGCCCTCGAGGCCCACCAGCTCGAGCTCGAGGGCGAGCTGCCGGAACCGGCCCTCGACCACGGACCGCCCGGCAGGCAGTCCCTCTGCCAGCATGGCGATGCCCTCGTTGCGTTCGCCGAACACCCGGCTGTAGCGACGCTTGCGAAGGGGAAGATCCAGGGTGCCGACCGTCTTGACGTCTTCGCGGAGATCCTGGAGCGCGCCGCCGATGACGCGGGCGGCGCGTCCCTTCCCGTCGTCGCCGATCGCCTCGATCTCCTCGAGGGCGATGCGAAACTCGGCGTCCACCTCGCTGCGCAGGGCGGAGAGGCGCTCGACGGTCGCTCCAGATCCCTCGCGTTCCGCGGCCATGGCGGTGACCTCGAGGCCGTCGGCCGCGAGTCGGAACAGCGTGTTCACGCGGTTCGCGAGGTGCAGGTCGCCGTTGATGACGAGCGCCGCCAGACCCTCGAGCCTCGCGGGCACTCGGCCGCTGAAGTGGTAGCGCGCGAGCTGGCGGAGCGGAACCTCCCGCCGGGTGCGGAACAGCCGGGCCCTCAACCACAGCCATCGGCGCCGCAGGGCTCGCCAGACGGGCTCGGGGCGCGGGACGAGGACGTCCGGGTGAACCGGAGCCTCGAAGCGCTCGGTAAGGGTGGCCACGTGGGCATCGATGGCGTCGACCAGCTCACCGGGGGTCCACTGGTCGCGGCGGGTCACCCTGGCGGCGCGGTCGATGACGAGATCGCGCCAGCGCTCGCCCAGGTCGCCGATGTCGTTGCGGAGGCGAGCCGCGATCTCGCCTCCCTGGCCATTTCGGACCGACGCCCGGCGTGCGACGCGAAGGAACTCCCGGCGGAGCTGGCGGATCCAGGCCTCGGCGTCCCGTCGCCGATCCACGAGCTGCAGGTCGGTCTGATCGTGCACGATCTGGCGCAGGTCGCTCCCGAGCTCTTCGACAGCTTCGTCGAGCGCGGGTTCGCCGGTCGGCAGGGGCCGGCCCCAGGTGCTCTCGTCGACCGGCTGGGCATTCCAGGTCGTCAGCTCGCCACTGGGCGACGCCTCGGGCGCTGCCTCGGCTTCCCGGGTCGTGTCCCCGGTCTCTCCAGACCAGTCGAGGGCGAACTGGAGCATGACCGGACCGATGACCTCGTTGATCGCGACGCCGGCGAGCAGGAGCGCGAACAGCGTGTCGCCGACGTCTCCCTGGAACACCTCGTCCCTGGCTTTGGTCGCGAGCGCGATGACCACGCCCGCTTGACTCACGAACCCGAGCCAGCCGTACTTCGCCATGGCAGGTTCCGAGCCACCGATGGCCGTCCCGACTCGCGTGGCCAGCCACAGGGCTCCGACCCGGGTGACCACCAGGAGCAGAGCGGGGGCGGCCATGGCGACGATCAGGTCGAGGTGGAGGTTCGCGCCAGCCAGGGTGAAGAACACCACGTAGACGGGGAGCGCGAGACGTTCGACCTCGTGGATGAGCGTCTCGCCGCGGCTCGAGAAGTTCCCCACCACCAGCCCCGCGACGATGAACATCAGCGCAGGCTCCCCCTCGAGCTCCTTCACGAGAAACGTGGCGGTGTAGATCATCGCGACGAGGAAGAGCAGGAGCTCGCTGCCCACGTAGCGGAGGTAGGCGTCGACGAAGAGTCCGAGCAGGACCCCGCCGAGGACGGCAGCGCCGATGTGCAGGAACGCCACGTCGAGACCCTCGCCTTCGCCACCCACGAAGCCGACGGCCAACGCCGTCGTCGCGGCGAACGCGGTGATGACGAAGACATCCTTGAGAACGACGGTGGAGAGGACGGTGCGGGCGACGGGGCCCCGGCTCCCGGAGCTGTTGATGACGGCGATGGTCGCGGCGGGTGAGGTGGCGAAGGCCAGCGCCGCGACCACCGAGCCGAGCGCGAGCAGGCTCTCGGTGGACATCTCGGCCAGAACCGGAACCGTGTCCGGCAACAGACGGGCCACGCCCACGAACGTGGCGATGACCACCACGGGCACCAGTACCGCCTGGGACACGAGCACGGAGAGAATCGAGCGGATCCCGTCTCGCAGGCTCCCGAGACGGAGCTCGCCGCCCGCGGTGAGCGCAATGAGCGCCAGAGCCAGGTCGTTGAGCGGACTGAGCTGCTTCACCACCTCCTCGGAGAGTACCCCCTCGTCGAGGGGCGCCGGCAGCGCGAGGTCCGGGAAGGCCACGCCGAGGTACACGGCCGCGGAGTGGCCCAGCGCGACGCCGGCGAGCAGGTAGCCCGTGATGTGGGGCAGCCCGACCGTGCCTGCGAGCTCGCCGATCGCGTAGGCGGCGAGGATCACGAAGCCAAGAGAGAGCAGCCCGCGCGGGTCGAAGCCCTCGTCCGGGACCCCGGCCATGGCGTGGAACAGGAGCATCGCCGCGAGCAGCCCGGCCACGATCACGACCTTGATCAGGATGTCGACGCGCTCACCAGATCCGTTGCCGGACGCCATCGTCAGCTCCGGTGCTGGAAGAGCCGCGCCACCGCCTGGCGGGCCCGCGGGGTGGTGAGCACGACGACGGTGTCGCCAACGTTGATCGTGTCGTCACCGCCGGGGATGACGACGTGGTCTCCCTTGAGGATCGCGGCGAGCAGAGCTCCCCGTGGAATGGGCAGCCGCTTGACCTCCACGCCGACGATTCGCGAGCCATCGTGGGCCACGAGCTCGAGCACCTCGGCCTGGCCCTCCTCGAGGACCGTCAGGCTCTGCAGCTCGTGCTGGTGGCAGTACCGGAGCACGTGCTCGGACGCCACCGTGCGGGGCGAGAGCACGATGTCGATCCCGAGCTGGCGATAGATCTCGCCGTAGTCGGGCCTCGAAACCAGGCAGACGGTCCGGTTGCAGTTCAGGCGGCGGGCGAGCAGGCCGGCCATGAGGTTGACCTCGTCCTCGTTCGTCACGGCGACGAACAAGCCGTAGTTGCCGACCTTCTCCTCGACGAGGAGCTCGATGTCCGTGCCGTCGCCGTGTACCACCGTGGTCGTCGGGAGGCTGGCTCCGAGGCGGTTGGCCCGCTCGGCGTCGACCTCGATGAGCATGACCTCGAGCGGCGTGTTCGCGAGCATCCGGGCGAGCGACTCGCCAATCACGCCTCCGCCGACGATGCACACGCCGTGGGTGTCCTGACGCCGTGTGAACAGGTCCTCGGCGTTGTTCATCTGCTCGGGAAGGCCGATGAGGTAGACCCGATCCTGCGGCAGCAGCACGTCGGCCCCGCCGGGGACGAACAGTGCCTTGTTGCGGACCACGGCCCCGACCAGCACGCCATCGGGCAGCGCGAGCTTGGACAGCGGCTTGTGCAGCATGCGCCCCTGGTCGCCGAGCTCCACCTGAACGAGCTCGAGGCGGTCGTTGGCGAGGTCGATCACGTCGAGCGCCCCGTGAGACTGGGCGATCTTTGCGATCTCCTGCGCGAGGAGCACGCGGGGGTTGAACACGACGTCTACGCCGAGCAGGTCGTACTGGACGCCGGCGGGCGCGTTGTCGGAAGCCGCGCCTGACCATTCGTTGCCCTGAACGCGCGCGACCGCGCGCCTGGCGCCCATGCGGCGAGCTGCCAGAGCGGCGATGAGGTTGACCTCGTCGTGGTTGGTGACGGAAACCACGAGGTCTGCCTTCTGCACGCCAGCCTCGCGGAGCACCCGCTGGCTGGCGCCGTAGCCCTGGAGGGTCATCACGTCGTGGTGCTCTTCGATGTAGTCGATCGCGTCGGAGTCCTGGTCGATGGCCACCACGTCGTGGCGTTCCCACTCCAGGGTCCGGACGACGTGACGGCCGACCTGGCCAAGTCCGATCACCACGATGTACACGTCATCTCCCGGCCATGACGGGATCGGTGGTGACCTCGCCAGCGTCGACGAGGAGCCCCTGGAGGAGCCGAGGGCTGGCGAACTCGTGGACCACCACGGCCACCAGGATGGTGGTGTGGACGAGATCCACCGCAGGGTGCTCGTAGACGATCTGGAACCCGATGGCCATTGCGACAGCGACGTCCCCCTGGTCGAGGAGTCCTCGCCAGAGGTCGCCCCGCAGCGGGGTGTTGCCCGTCGCGAGCCCGACCCCGAGGACCCTCGCCATCAGGCGGAGCACGACGAAGCCCAGCGTGAGCACCACCGCCGCGGCGATGGGGGGTGGGTTCCAGAGGGCTCCCGCGAAGAGGAGCAGGATGAGGGTGACCGGGCGCTGCGTTCGCTCGAGCTGAACCGCCAGGCGCCCCCCCCTCCGGGTCTGGGCCAGGGTGATCCCCAGAATGAGGTTCACGGCGAGCGCCGAGAGCTGAAGGAAGAATGCCGCTCCCGACGCGAACACCAGGATTCCCACGATGGAGAGGAACGTCTTGTTCGCGCTCTGGTCCTTGCCGATGAACAGGAAGAACAGGAGCCCGAGGGTCACGCCGATGCCGACGGTGACGAGCACACCGCGCTCGGGCACGTCGAGGGAGCTCTCGCTCACCCGCCAGATGCAGAACACGAGCCCGAAGGTCGAGATGGCGAGTGCATTGGACAACCGGGTCGTGCGGCGCAACATCGGCAGCAGGTGCGTGACCGCGTCGTGATGGCGTTCCTGGAGCAGATCGACGGCCGAGCTGGACCCCGCGGACGCGGCGGCCCCGAGCACCAGGGCGCAGGGCCACGCGACCTCCGGCGGTACCGGATCCATCCACAGGCCGGAGCTCAGGAACCACAGTGACGCTGCGGTGACGAGCACGGACGTCACGGCCCACGTGGCGAACGCGAGCCGAAGCGGGCGCGAGAGCCCAGGGGCGGAGAAGTCGAGCTCCAGCCCGTACAGCAGGCCGACCCAACCCGCAGCGAACGCAAAGACGGGCGCGACGGCGCTGAGATCGGAGAACGGGTTGACCTCGGGGAACACGATGGGCCCGAGCACCACGCCCAACGCGACGTACTCGGCGACGGAGACGAAGAGGAAACGCTTCTGGAGCCGTTCGACGACCGAGTGGGCCACGATGGCACCCACGAGTATCGCGAGGAACACCAGGACGGTGACGGTGTCGGCTTGGACATCCTCGGACCTTGTCTCGGCGGCGAGCCCCGCGGCGGGCGTGAGCAGACCCACCAGCACGGCCGCAGTGGGCTTGGTCCAGTCAGCGGAGATCGGCGCGGCTCTTCTTGTAGCGGTCGGCAAATCGGACCACGATTGGCGGGACGTCCTTAGCTTTGGCGAGGCAGCTGCGGTCGTCCTCCGTGAACCGCATCGAGCGGTCCCGGATGTTGTCGAGAATGGTGTAGTGCGGCACGTGACGCTGGGCCCAGCCGGCAATCAGGCGGCAGGTGGTGGTGTGAGGCACCCCGTCGGGCATCACGACGTCGGGATTCCCCGAAGGCTCGGGTGCAACATCGCCATCGGCGACGCTCATCACCTCGAGCGGCCGGACCGAAGGGTCGTCGTCGACCGAGCGGCTCGCCACGGGTTGTTCAGGATTACTCGCGTTTTCTGGCGCGGGCGCGCGCGCCACGTCGGGCCGATCGGGTCGCAGGACCATCCAGGCTGCCACCACGGCAACGATCGCGACCAACACCACACCAGCGAGGGTTCTCGGGTCCAGGCTCTTCATGCGCGGAGTCTATCGCCGATAGGGTGCAGGGGACAGGGCTCGCGTTCCGCGACCGCCCGGTGTCAGATGGAGTGGCCATTTCCGACATCGACGATCCCTCGGACCCCAAGGTGAGGCGTTGGCTCGCTTCCCGCATCGAGAAATCCGTCGAAGGTGATGGGGCGGCCCAGGAAAAGCCTGCCCAGGGCGACCCATCGCCGGAGGGCTCGCCGCCCGACCGGCCGCGAGGCGTCGTCGACGAGGATGACGAAGAGATCGATCGAACGGAGCTCTCTTCGACCACCGAGACCGCGACGGACGATCCTCGACGGCCGTTCGAGGCGACGACGCAGACGCAGTCACCGGCCGGAATGGCTAGGCTGCGCGGCAAGCTGGGCCTTCCGCCCATCCCCGGTCGGCCCGAGCCCCGCGATGTGCTCGCCCAGGTTCCGCCGGCCGAGTCCCGCAAGGACCGCGTCGCCGGACCCATCATCCCCACCCAGCGCGTGGTGGAGGGGCCCGCCTCGGGGCCGTTGCCCTCGGGACCCGCCCCCTCGGGGCCGATGCCTTCGTCGGCCCACTCCACCGGCGCGGCGCCGACGAGCTCGGGACCGCTCCGCTCGGGTCCCTCGCGCAGCGGCGGGGGCCCGAGCCGCCCCGCGCCCTCGGGGCCTCTCCCGCTGTCGACGGGGCCATCGGTCGGGCTGCGCTCGCTAGACGACGCGGTGGAGCGCTCACGCAACCGCGTGGACCCCTGGGCGGAGGAAGACGACGAGGACGAAGCCCAGACGGTCCTCGCCTCGCCCTGGGCCCAGGAGGCGGTCGACTGGGCGGGGGAGCCCGAGACGGTGCGCAGCTGGGGCGCGATGGTGCGCCGTGAGCGCGAGGCCGAAGGCGACCCCGACACCGTTCGACACAGCAAGATGCCCGTGCGGTTCATCAGCGAGGCGGTCATCGACGACGAGACGGTGCTCGACCCGTCCAGCGGATCCGAGCGTTGGCGCAACGACGGGCTGTACCATCCCCCTCCGCCCGACATCGAGCCCGCATCGTCGCCGCTTCCCGCCCCGCCCTCGCGCCCGGACCCGTCTGGAGAAGCGAGTCGGCGCGCGGGCCGTGCCGCGCACCAGCTCCCGAGCGGGGGCTTCGTGGCCGACGAGGAGTGGGTGCCGCTGTTCTCGGAGGACTCCGAGCCGAATCCCTCCTCCGAACCGCTGCCCTCGGGTGGGCCACCGCCACCTCCCCAGGGGGTTCGGACGATTCAGCTGCCCGAGCCCCCGCCCTCGGTCCCGCCTGCTCCGCCGAGCCCGGCGCCCTCGCCACGCCCCTCGCCTCCGGCCGTCGACCCGCCGCCCAGCGCTCCGGCGTCCCAAGCCTCGTCGCCGCGCCCTCACGAGCCGTCCCCGAGCCCGATGACGCCCGAGCAGCGCCAACAAGTGGTGGGGATCGTGGTGATGTTGGTGCTCGCGGGCGGAATGGGGTTCGTGGTCTTGGCGATCGCATTCCTCCTCGGGGGGTGACCGCGCCCAGGCAATCCGCATAGAGGATCTGCAGGTCGCCCCCTGGAGGTCCCATGTTCGATCCCAACGCCGCCTCCTCGACCCGCTACGGCGTCGAGCTGGTTGCGGCCCTCGACGCCGTCAAGAAGGCCGCCCGCCTGTGCGAGGCCGTGCAGCAGCGGCTCGTGGCTGGGGCCACACTCGAGAAGGGAGACAAGTCTCCGGTGACCGTCGCCGACTTCGGTGCGCAGGCCGTGGTCAGCCACCTCCTGTGGCGGGAGTTCCCCCACGTTCCGCTCATCGGCGAAGAGGATGCAGCTGCCCTCCGTGACCCTGCGCAGGCCGCGCTGCGGGACCAGGTCCTCGCCGCGGTCCACGACGTCCTGCCAGACGTCACCGATACCGAGATCCTGGACGCCATCGATCGCGGAACCCACGCGGGTGGGCCGACGGGAGCGCACTTCACCCTCGACCCGATCGACGGCACCAAGGGTTTTCTTCGTCAGGAGCAGTACGCCGTAGCCCTCGCCCTCGTCGTGGACGGGGTGGTGAAGGTCGGGGTGCTGGGCTGCCCCAACCTTGCCGTCGACGACGCCGATCCGGCTCGGGGCCGCGGGGTGCTCGCGTGGGGGGTGAAGGGCGAGGGCGCGCGGGTGAGCCCGCTGGCGAGGACCGCCGTTCGGCCCCTGTTCGTCGACGAGATCACCGATCCTGCCGAGGCGCGCTTCTGCGAGTCGGTCGAGTCTGGTCACAGCGACCAGTCGACCTCGGCCGCGATTGCCCGGCGTCTCGGCATCACGCGGGAGCCGTACCGAATCGACAGCCAGTGCAAGTACGTCGCGGTGGCCCGCGGTGACGCCTCGATCTACCTGCGGCTGCCGGTCCGCGCGGACTACGTCGAGAAGGTCTGGGACCATGCCGCGGGCGCGGTCGTGATCCAGGAGGCAGGCGGCCGGGTCAGCGACGTCGACGGCAAGCCGCTCGACTTCTCCGCGGGGCGGCGGCTCGAGGGCAACCGAGGGGTCGTGGTCACGAACGCTGCCCTGCACGATCGAGTCCTCGAAGCCGTGTCGGCCGAGCTCTCCTGAAGCCCGTGGACGGCAGGCGTGCTCGGACCCAGCGCTCGGAGCGCGCCGCGGCAGTTGTCTCGAAACGTCAGTGAATCGAGTGCGCGGAGCGCGGCGCCCGTCTCCTAGGCATCCCTCACCAAGGAGATTCCGTGTTCACGCTCCTCGCCACGACGCTGCTGGCCGCGCCCGCACTCGCCCACCCCGGACGGGCGGCCATCGACGTCGACAACGTCCTGCGCTCGACGGTCACGGTCTGGGTCGACGGCGTGGCCGTCGGCGCGGTGGCCCCCTTTCAGCGGGTCTCGTTCTCGGTGCGGCCCGGGGCCCGAGAGATCGAGCTCGTCCAGCGGAACCGCAACTGCGTGCTGACCGACGATTTCGTACACCTGCCGCCCCGGTCCGAGGTCTCCTACGTCGTCGACCGGAGCTGTGGGCCGCGGCCCGTGCATTTCGTACAGGCTCGCCCGCGTCCCGGCGTCACCGTCACCTGGACACCGAGGTCGTTCCGGGTGGTTCGACACTGGGGACCGGTCGTCGCGCCGCGGGTCGTCGTCACCCGGCGGGGTCCACCGGTGGTGAGGCGGGCTCCGGTTCGTCGGGGGCCGCCTCCCGGCCGACACCACCGCCAGGCGCGGTGGTGAGCGATCAGCCCGCGACGACCGCGAGCACGCGGGTCACGACCCACTGGGCGCCGCCGCTGAACACGAGGTGCAGGGCGGTGATCACGAGCGCGTGACCATAATCGAAGCGCAGCCGGCGCTTGACCACGAGCCCCGCGATCAGCAGCGCGAGCGCCATGCCGATGCCGTTGACCACGAAGGCGCCGACGAAGAGCTTCATGAACCAACCCAGCGTGGCTCCCCAGACGAAGGAGCTCGCGTGGTAGGTCAGGTAGGTGACGATGCCCGCGCCGAGGGCCTTGCCGTAGCCGGGCGCCGGATCGCCGGTCAGGGCCACCGCCGTCTGCATCAGCCAGCCCTGCAGGACGGCCACGGCGACAATTGCGAAGAGCGTGATCATGTTCGACTCCACGAGATGGTCGTCCTCCGTGGACGGACCGACACCTCTGCAAAGTAGCCAGGGGTCGGGGGCCCGGTCGCCCCACCCAACGGACGCGTGACCCTTTGACCAAGATTGACAAGGGTTCGCCCTGGACCGCGGCCGCGTCGCTGTCACCACTTCGTCGTTCCGTTATGCTGCGGCGATGACCCGGCACCCCCGATCTCCCACCCTCCTTCCGCGCGTCGTCGTCATGGGGGCCTGGCTCGTGACCGCGCTCGCCTGTGGGGGCTTCGGCGACTGGTTCGGTCCGAAGTTCGACAACGCAGCTTCGTGCCGTCAGTACGTCGACACCTACAACCATCTGGCCTGCGTGCCGGAGAGTGGCCGCCTGGGCGAGGACGTCTGCCCGGAGTGGCTCGATCGCACAGGGTGCGACCTGACCGACTACTATTCCTGCCTCACCCAGAGCGCGGTCTGCCGCGATGGCGTGCCACACGTGGCGTCTCGCGCCGAGTGCGGCGACTCCGACTGCGACTGATCGCCGGAGACCACACGATGATCTCGATGATGACCGCCTGGTTCGGTTGCGCCACCCCTGCCCCCGCTCCCCCCGAGGTGCCCCAGACCGAGGCTGCGGCCCCCACGGTCCACTACGGAGCCCCCTTCACGGTGGCCTCCGCGATTCCGGCCGCGTCGGTTCTCGCCGATCCATCGGCCCACGAGGGAGCGCCGGTCCGCATGACGGGTGAGCTCACCCAGGTCTGCCAGAAGGCAGGATGCTGGGCGGTGGTGAAGGACGACCACGGGCGCGCCATGCGGATCACGATGAAGGACCACGCGTTCGGCATCGCCAAGGACTCGATCGGCAAGGTGTGTGACGTCGAGGGCCAGCTGGTCGCGAAGGACGTCGATCCCGCCACCCTCGCCCACTACGCGAGCGAAGGCGCGACCGACCATCCCGAGGCGGGTCAGCAGAAGGCCTGGCAGCTCGTCGCCACCAGCGTGGCGATCCCACGCTGATCAGTTCGTGACGTCGAGCAGCACCACGGTCGACGTGACCGGAAGCTTGACGTCGCCCTGGAGGGCGCCCGACTTCACGATCAGCGTGCCCGCCTCGAGCCACTGGCTCGTCGTGTAGTCACCGACGATGACGCGGAGCTCGGTCAACTCGGCCAGGTTGTAGTCGTTGGTGAAGGTCATGGGGACGTCGACCGTCGGCTCGTGGTCGAAGGGGTCCAGGAACCACATCGCCACGACGGTGCCCTGCACGTCGTCCAGGGGAACGTACTGGTCGTCGGTCAGGCGCACGCCAGCCACCTCGGTCGCCTCGTCGACGAAGGTGGGGGGCTCGAGGTCGCCCGCGGCGAGCGCGATCTGCAGGCCGGCGCCGACCTGGAGTGGAGCCGCCGTCGTCGGCAGCGCGGTGGCTGGGTCGAGCGGAGGCATGGTCAGATCGATGCCGCGCGACTCGTTGGTCTGGAAGTCGATGGGCGCGAACACGGTGGCGAGTCCGCTCGAGCCCTCGGGGGGAATCACCTCGAGCGAGTGCCAGTCCACGACCACGTCGTCGAAGCCGAAGCGCCCTTCGGCGTCCGACTCGGCGAACAGGCAAACGGGGCCGCGGCAGAAGCGGACGTCAGCCGCCACGACCGGATTCTCGGCCTCGTCGACGACGCGAACCGACAGCGAGGCCGAACGGTCCTCGACGACCTCGGGCGCGGTGTCCTCGACGAACGAATCGACGGGGCTGTCGTTGTTGTCGCCGTCCTCTGTGCCACCCGAGCACGCGACCGCGAAGACCAGCCATCCACTCCAACGCATGGGCTCCTCCAAGGCACCGTTCTACCCCGCAGGTCGGAGGACCCACAACTCGGTGGGCCCGGGCCGGACAGTCCAGGGTCAGGAAGGTACATTGCTCGACGTGATCCGGCCCATACCGATTCGCCCCCTTAGATTTCCGCACCCCTCCAACGCCGACCCGAACGGACTGCTCGGGGTGGGCGGAGACCTGTCGCCCGAGCGGCTCGAGCTCGCGTACCGAAGCGGGATCTTCCCCTGGTACTCGGACCCTCAGCCGATCCTCTGGTGGTCGCCCGACCCCCGGATGGTGCTCTACACCGACGAGCTCCGGGTCTCCCGGAGCCTCGCGAAGCGAATCCGCCAGGGTCGCTACGAGGTCCGGCTCGACACGGCGTTTGCCCAGGTGATGGAGCAGTGCGCGATCGTACGCCGAGCGGGCCAGGACTCCACCTGGATCACCGACGAGATGCTGGACGGGTACGTCGCGCTTCACGAGCGCGGGCTCGCTCACTCCGTCGAAGCCTGGGAGGACGGTCAGCTCGCCGGGGGCCTGTATGGGGTCGCCGTCGGACGCCTGTTCGCCGGGGAGTCGATGTTCGCCCTGCGGCCGGATGCGTCGAAGGTCGCGTTCGTCCATCTCGTGCGTCAGCTGACTCGCTGGGGGTTTCCCCTCGTCGACTGCCAGGTCCACACCTCGCACCTCGCCCGTTTCGGGGCCCGCGAGGTCGACCGTGAGGAATACCTCGCGCAGATCGCGCGTCTGGTGGACGAGGAGGGCCGGCCAGGTCCCTGGCGCTTCGATCCTGACTTCGAGTGTCGAGGCTGAGGGTACGACGGGTTACCAAGGCGTCCCGTCCGACGGTAGGCCGCTCCGGTCCGTCGCGCGGTGATCCGACAGGCCATCAGGCTCTGCGATCGAGCAAACCAAAACGGTACACTGAGCTGCGTTCAGAGGAGCACGGGTCGCCATGACGGAGCACGAGCTGGACGCCTTCCTCGCGAAGGTGCGGCACACGCGGCTGGTCGACTACCTCGACCCCCTGGGCGAGACCGCCCAGAATGCCTTCGAGCGCCGGTTGTCTTGGGCGCGCGTGACCCAGCACGACCCGGCCTACGCCGACGAGGCCCGCTTCCTCCTCGAGAACGCCGAGGCCCTCCGCGAGGTGCTCCGCGACGAGCTCGTCGAGGACGATTGGGTCGAGGATGCTTCTGCGGGCAGCGAGTTCTCCGGCACGCCGGTGGCCCGCCGGAATCTCCTCACCGAGCGCGAGCGGGTCACCACCTTCTTTGGCTCCGAAGACCTCTCGGACGACGCGGACAACACGAACGCCCACCTCAGGGCCCGGCGGGCGGCGCTCGGCGACCCGGACGACGAGCCGACCACGGTGGGCGAGCCGCGACGCGCGGGCTCCGTCAGCGACAGGAGCCTGGTGTCGTTCGACGACGACCCGGATGACGTCCTCACTGCGGTGGGGCCGGCTCGAGGCGCGGACGAAGAAGAGGGCGAAGAGCTGGACGACGGCGAGGTCGATCCCTTCGACGCCCCCACGACGGTCGGGGTTCCCGCCGTGTCCCGGGTGGCGCCTCGCGCCACGCCCCCGCCGACTCCTCCCGAGCCCACCGCCGACGAGCTGTCGGAGTACATCGAGATCGACGTGCTCGAGGAGGAGGTCGCCGAAGAGACGGTTCCCCCCTCGCCGACCGGTTCGCCGGCGTTCGTCCAGTTCGAGGAGACCGCGCAGCAACCGGTCGTGTTGCCGAGCCAGCAGCCGACGGGCCCGATGGTCGACTTCGAGGAGACCGCGGACGAGCCGACCGGACTCCCCTCTCGGGGCCGCTCTCCCCTCGACCTGAAACGACCCGCCAATCCGGGCTTTGCTGGTCGTACGCCGGCCCCTGCGCCGGCGCGGCTCCCCCAGGTCCGGAACCGTCCTGCACTCTCGGGACGTCTTCCCGAGCTCCGGCGGCCCCCCACCCCACAGCAGAGTCGGGGGATTGCCGTCGGCCTGGCGGTGGCTCTGTTGGGCTTCGGATTCCTCTCGCTTGCGGGAGCGGCGGTCGTGTTCCTGGTTCTCCAGCCACCCGACGAGTCCCTCACCATCGAGCGCATCGACGAGCCACTCGCCGTCGAGGCTCCCGAGCTGCCCGGAGACGAACTCGGGGCCGACGACGGGGTGGCGGATGTCGAGGAGCCCGAGCCCCGACGCAGTGCGGAGCCCGTCGCGGCCGAGCCGGAGCCCGCGCCGGTGCGCCGCACCCCGCCGCCATCGAGGGCGGACCGCTCGGCAGAGCCGAGTCCGACTCCCACTACTCCCGTCACGCCCCCCACGGAGCCCGAGCCCGTAGCGGCGGAGCCCGATCCGGCCCCGGCGGCCCCGGAGCCTCCGGCGCCGGAGCCAGAGCCCGTGGCGACTGCGGCGGTTCCGCCATCGGAGGCATCACCCGAGGTCACCGCGGCTGGCTCACCGTCCGCCGACCTCGCGATGCTCGACAGCCTCGAGGATGACGATGGCATGGCCGCGGCGGAGCCCGATTCCCCTCCGCCCGCTCCACCCACGCCTCCGCCCGCGACGCCGGGATTGGTGCCCCCGCCCGCCTCGACAGCCGCACTCCCGCCCGAGGTCGCTCCTACCGAGGGCGCCGAGCCCGCCTCTCCCACGGGCCTCGACGTGACGGGCCTGTGGATCGGAGCTGGTGATGGTCGGAGCTTCAAGCTCACCATCCGCTCACAGGACGGACCGACCTTCAGCGGCGTCGTCGAGCTCAAGCTCGATGACGGGAGCTGGATGCAGAGCCCAGTCACCGGGCGCGTCGACGGGTCGACCATCCAGTTCGCCGAGGGCTCGCTCTCGTTCCGCGGCAACGTCAGCGGCAAGCGAGCCAGCGGCACCTACACGACGCAGCCCGGTGGGCCTGGCAAGGTCTGGACACTGATTCGCTGATCGTGTAGGGAGGTCGGCCTCAGGGAAGGTCGACCTGGGAGAGCACCTTCGACAGGAAGATGCGGGAATCCGTGCGCACCTTGCCGTCGGTCCGCATCGCCGACACCTCCTGTTGAACGCCCATGTCCTCGAAGCCCATGGCCTCGTACATGGCCTTCGACGGGGAGTGGCTGGTGCTCACGCGAAGGACGACGTGGCTGTAGCGGTCTTCGTCGATGAGGCGGAGGCGCTCGCGGATCAAGGCGCGGCCGATCCCGAGGCCTCGAAAGCGTTCCAGCACCCCCAACTCGGCGAGGTAGAACGTGTGAGCGACGGGAACGAGGCCGGTGAGGTGGTTCGCGACTGCCGCCATCTCTGCCAGCGGCATCGCGGCGGCGAGGGCGACCACTTGCGCGTTCCCTCGCGTCGCCACGAGAACGATGGAGTCCTCTACCGTGACCAGGCGCTGGTACACCCCCTCGGCCTCCGAGGGGTAGAAGCGCTCGTAGTAGGGGTGACCGCTGAACACGGTCTGGTAGGTGCCGACGAAGCCGGCCCTCCACCGGCTCACGTCCTGCGGGGTCTCGATGTGACGGATGGCGATTCCGTTGAGTTCGGCCAGGGGCATGGCTCCATCATGCAGCAACCTGGCTAGCCGAGCCACCACCGCGTCGCCCGGGTGCTTCCCGTACGCATGACCACGCCGAGCGTCTCTAGCTCCACCAGCTCTCGTCGCACCACGATCGGATCGAGGTCGAGGACGGTCGCCAGTTGCTTGGTGCTGGCGCCTTCGTCAGCGTCGGCGAGCAGGTCCACGAGCCGCTCGCCGAGGTCGATGACCTGTGGGCGACGCCGCCTGGTCGGAAGGGGTGCGGTCTCGACGGGGACCGGCGTGGACGAGGGATCCGGCGCGGCCGCGCGTGTGGGGCGTCGGCGTCGTGATCCCACTGTGCGCGACGGCTCGGACAGCGCGAACTCTCGAGCTGCGGCAGCGCCGGACGTGTAGAGGGGGGCGAACGTCTTGAGCAGATCGCCATCGCCGGGAAGCGGGCCGAGCTCCAGCAGCCCTGGCGAGGTCAGCGCGGGCTGGAACTTGAACGCGATCTCGGGCGTACCTGTGGGCGAGGCGAACCAGTCGCCCGACGGGGCGCCTTCCTCTCGTCCCGCGCTGGAGGTCGGGGACCGCGAGTGGTCGCCCCAGCTTCGGCGGAGCTCGGCGATCAGCTGCTCCCTGGGGCGCCCACGCAGCGCGAAGAGGAGCAGCGGCTCGCCCTCGAGGGCCTCCGCGACGAGGTGATGGACGGCCGCCCCGTGCGCGCAGGGCACGGCGTAGTCGCCGCAGTCGCAGTCTCCGTCGAGCTCGCTGGCTACGGGGAAGAGTCGAACTCCGTGGGACTGCAGCGCCTTGATGAGCGAAGCGTCGATGTTGCCCTCGAGGAGTGCGGCAAGCCGGTCGAGGCGCTGGCTCAGCGCATCGAGGACCGCTCGCCACTCGTCCTCGTCGTAGGTGCGAATGCGGATGGTCGGCCGATGCTCGCAGCCGCCGTCGTCGACCTCTGCGTAGACCGTGCCGGGCGCGAAGTCCACCGAGCGGACCCGGCCCGACTTCGCGAGGGTGCGACCCCGCCGCAGTCGACCCTGCATGCGCTCGTCGGTCACCCGGAGCGCGGAGATCCAGCGCTTCGCCAGGGGGCCGAGCGGTCGATTGGACGTGCGGATTCCTTCGGACGTCATGGTTCCCCCCTGATGTCTGGGTGATCGCTTCGACGGGCCGGCGCCTCGGACTTCGGGTCCTGGGCCAGCATCACCAAGGCGCGGAGCTGATCGTCGTCGAGCTCCGTGACCCACCGCTCTCCCGAGCCCACGACGGTTCGGAACAGCTCCCGCTTCTCGTCGAGGAGCTGGTCGATTCGCTCCTCCAGCGTGCCTTCGCAGACCATCTTGTGGACCATGACCGTCTCGTGCTGCCCGATGCGGTAGGCTCGATCGGTGGCCTGGTCCTCGACGGCGGGGTTCCACCACCGGTCGTAGTGCAGCACGTGGGTGGCTCGCGTGAGGTTGAGCCCCGTCCCTCCGGCTCGGAGCGACACGAGGAGCACGGGCGGGGCTTGCGGGTCGTCCTGGAACGACCTGACCATGGCGTCGCGCTGCTGGATGGGTGTGCCACCGTGCAGGAAGGGAACAGCGGAGGAGAGAAGGGACGTCAAGTGGAGCTGGAGAAGATCCCCCATCTCCCGGTACTGCGTGAACACGACGGCGCGGTCACCGATGTCAGCGATCGACTCGATGCGCTCGGTGAGGCGATCGAGCTTGCCCGAGCGACCTGCCAGCGTGAGGTCCGGGTTCTCGGTCCGCTTCTTGAGGAACTGCAGGGGGTGGTTGCAGATCTGCTTCAGCGCAGTGAGCATCGCGAGCACGTGGCCACGACGTTCGAGATCGGACGACTGGGCAATCTGCTCCATCGCACGATCGACCTCCTCCTCGTACAGCGACCGCTGCTCGGTGGTGAGCAAGCAGTACTCGCGCCGCTCTACCTTGTCGGGCAGATCGTCGATCACGTTCGGGTCGGTCTTGACACGGCGCAACAGGAACGGCGAGACCGTGACCCGCAGCTTCGCTGCCACCTCGTCGTCGCCGAAACGCTCGATGGGGACGGCCACCTCGCGCAGGAACGTGCGCCGAGGACCGAGCAGCCCGGGGACGATGAACTCCATCACCGACCAGAGCTCCTCGAGCCGGTTCTCGACCGGCGTGCCGGTCAAGGCGACCCGTTGACGAGCGGTGAGCTGACGGGCCGCACGGGCCCGCTGACTGTCGGGGTTCTTGATCGACTGGGCCTCGTCGAGGGCCACGACGTCCCACTCGATGCGCCCGAGGCGATCGACGTCACGGACGAGCAGCCCGTAGGTGGTCAGAACGACGTCACAGTCGGCGAGCGACTCCTCTTCGCGACCATGTCCGTGCCAGCGCAGTGGCGTGAGGGCAGGGGCGAAGCGGGCGAGCTCCCGCTCCCAGTTCCCGAGTACGCTCGTGGGGCACACCACCAGGGAGGGCCGAGGATCCCGATGCCCCTGGTCGGCCCGCGCGAGCACGTGCGCGATGAGCTGAATCGTCTTCCCGAGCCCCATGTCGTCAGCGAGCAGTGCGCCGAGTCCGAACTCCCCGAGCGTGGAGAGCCAGGAATACCCCTGACGCTGGTAGCCCCGGAGCGTGGCCTCGAGGCGCTTGGGCTGGGGGAGGTCGGGCGGCTCGCGAAGCGCTCCCAGAAGCCGGGTCAGGTTGGCGTCGGCGATGACCTCGACGCCTTCGTGGTCGCCGGTGAGCACGGCACGCAGCGCGTCCGGAAGCGGCATGCTCCCACGCTCCGAGAGGTCGCGCGGCAGCCGCTCGAGGTCGGCGGGGTCGAAGAAGACCCACCGGTCCCGCCACTTCACGATGGGCTTCTCGGCAGCGATGATCTCGGAGAACTCTCGCCCGGAGAGGATGCGTCCGTTGACGAGAATCTCCCAGGAGAACCCGAGCGCATCCCCGAGCGGCTCCCCCGACTTCGACCCGAGCCGGATACGCGCCTTCAGCCGATGTTGGCCGCGATCCCTGAACTCTGCCGGGAGTTGCACCACGAATCCCGCGAGGTTGAGCGCCGTTCGACCCTGATCGAGGAACGCCCACGCCTCGTTTGCGTCGAGTCGTAGGTTCGAGGGCTCCGGCCCGTCGAGGCAGCCCTTCAGCGAGCTGTGGAGCTGGGCGGCGCGCGCGAGCCCCCGCAGAGCGGCCTCCGCGGGGCGGGGATAGGTGTGGCCGCCGATGGTGACCACGCTCCCGTCCCGCCAGGCGGGTACCAACGGGACCGAGGTGGTGTCGTCGCCGGGCGGGAAGAGACGGAGCTCGAGAGGAAACCGGCCGTCGCTGGCGTTCGGCAGCTGCAGCGCGAAGCCGACCCTGGGCGTCGGAGCCTCGGCGGACGCCGCCCAGGCGGCAATGCGCTCGGGCATGGCCTGCCAGCGCGCGTCTCGCAGGCTGAAGGACGCGTCCTCGTCGCGGAGGCCGTCGGCCCACGCCCGCATCCAACCTCGGCTCGGCCCCGGGTAGGCACGTTGCCGGTAGAGCACGTCGACGATCGCGTCGAGAAAGCGTCGCACCACCTCACCAGCGGATCGCAAGCGCAGGGGTCGCTGAACCACGGGCTCTGCCCTCGCGGCTGGCGGAAGTGCGGTTGCGAGCAGGTCTGCACGGCGCCGGTCAGCCTGCCGGGTGAGGAGCGCCGCCCACCTCGCCATTCCATCCTTTACGGTCGGTACCACACGTTGCTGGGCTGCGAGTTCGAGGCCGAGCTTTGCAGCCAGTGAAAAGCACCGGAGCGAGTCGCTGACCCGAGCATCCGCAGACAGCGACGTGAGCGATCTCAGCGCGTGCTCGATCGCGACGTCGAAGCCGAGAATCTCGCGTTGCACAATTCTACGACGTCGCACCGCGAGCGATCGCGATCGGACGACCGCGTTCTCGGGCTCCAGCTCGGGAAGCTCGTCCAGATCGGGCGCTTGACCGTCCGCCGACCACAGGAAGAGGACAGACTCATCTGTCCAGGTTGCCTGGACGTAGCCCCCCCGAACGGACGGGGGCGTTGCAGTTGCGACCTCGACGTCGTCCACTGGTTACCGGACTCCTGCTGGATCGGGCCTCCCGTAATGCGTTTCGTCGTCCGCGCTCGATGTGGCACCGGGTCGGTGCGATTGATTCAGGCAGAATGCCGGCCCCAGCACCGTGCGCCCTGAACCATTTCGCCTGGTCGTCACAAGCTCGTAAGGAAGGGGGTCAGTCTTCTTCGTCGAGCTCGTCCTCATCGGTGAGCTCGTCGTCTTCGTCGTCTTCGTCGTCTTCGTCGTCGTAGCTCCACTCGATGTCGCACAGGCGCTCGAGCAGCGAGACGAGCTCCTCGCCGGTGAATTCGAACTCGTCGTTGGACGAGATCTCTTCCTCGAGCACTTCGGACAGCGTGCCATCGAGCTCCGAGTCCTCCTCGATCCGGGCGACGACCTCCTCGATGCCCTCGTCGTCGGCGTAGGTCTCGAGGAGCTCGATCACGTAGGCGACGACAGCCTCCGCGTCAGGCGAGGACGCCACGTTCTCGAGGTACTCGTCGAGATCGTCGACGAGAGCTTCGCGCATGGAAAATGGCATCTGCACGGAAGAGCCTCCGGCTTCGCGGGGCTGGTCGATGACCAGCCGGGACGTGGTGGAGTCGAGGGGCGAGCGGGTGAGCACCATCCGACGATGGCCCCACGCTGTTTCTGGTGCTATCCCCCGGCGAAGGAGGCGCAATGAACCAACGGGCGCCCGAGTACTCGGATGCGCTGCTCGCGGCCTTACCCAAGACGGATCTCCATTGCCACCTCGACGGATCGCTCCGCATCGCGACACTCATCGAACTTGCGCGAGAACGCAACGTCGCCCTGCCTTCTTCCACTGAAGACGGCTTGCGGTCGCTGGTGTTCAAGGAGCAGTACCGGGATCTCCCCGATTATCTCCACGGGTTTGCGTACACCTGCGCGGTCCTGACCGACGAGGAAGCGTTGGAACGGGTCGCCTACGAGCTAGGGGAGGACTGCCTCGCCGAAGGTGTACGGTACCTCGAGGTCCGGTTCGCCCCGCAGCTCCACGTGCGGGGTGATCTCGACGTGGCTCGAGCGCTCACCGCAGTCGATCGCGGGCTCGATCGGGTCCGTCGGGAGCACGAGGCAAGTGCCGCGGTGGCCGAGCGCGGCGAGCCGCCGTTCCGGTACGGTCTGATCAGCTGCGCCATGCGCATGTTCACGGGCGGATTCGGCCCGTACTTCCGCGATCTGCTGAACGTGCTGCCTCACTGGCCCACGAAGGAGGTCTACGGCGTGGCTTCGCTCTCGCTGGCGCGGGCGGCCGTCGAGGCTCGTGATCGACTCGGCATCCCCGTCGTGGGGTTCGATCTCGCGGGGGCCGAGGCGGGTCATCCGGCCCACGACCACGTCGAGGCATACGCCTACTGTCACCAGCACTTCCTCAAGAAGACGGTCCACGCGGGGGAGGCCTACGGCCCGCAGAGCATCTTCGAGGCGATCACGCGCCTGAACGCAGATCGGATCGGGCACGGCACCCACCTCTACGAGCACGAGCTGGTCGACGTCGAGGAGCCCCAGCGCTACGTTCGCCAGCTCTCCGAGTACCTGGCCGACCGGCGGATCCTGGTCGAGGTCTGCATCACCTCGAACCTGCAGACCATGCCGGAGCTGCGGCGCGTGCAGGACCACCCGCTGGGACGCATGGTGGCCGATCGACTGTCAGTGACGCTGTGCACCGACAATCGGCTCGTCTCGCGGACCACGGTCACCGAGGAGCTCCGGAAGGTGGTGGACGCCTTTCCGGTCCAGCCCGGGGAGCTCCGGAACATGATCCTGCACGGGTTCAAGCGCAGCTTCTTTCACGGCACCTACAAGGAGAAGCGCGCATACGTCCGACGGATCATCGACTACTACGATCGCGTCAGCGCTCAGCACGGGCTGCCGAAGGTGGTGCGCGGGCTGGAGAACTAGACCAGCTCGGCGTCGTCGACCGGCTCGGGGCCGAGGGCGCCGATTCCGAGAAGCAGGGGCAGGAGCTTCTTGTAGTTCGGACCCAGCGACGCGTTCAGTGACGCGACCGACAGGGCGATGCCGAGGGGACCCGCCACCGTGCTCACTGCGCCGGCGCCCCACCGAATCGAGCCCATCCAGGGGCCGATGACCGGCAACAGCGGCAGCAGTCGACCGATGGGGCCCTTGAAGAGGTCGAGCACCCGGTTGGCCGTCCAGCGCGCTCCGAAGGAGCCCGCTGCGCCGCCCCCGAGTCCGAGCGCGGGCATCCAGTTGGCGCCGAGCCGCTGCCGCGTGTGTTCCGAGAGGTCGCTCACCGCAATGCCGTGCGTCTCGGCGAGCGGCGCGAGCTCCCGGGTCATGGTGTAGAGCTGCTGGTACACATTGTCGCGAGGATGGAGATGTCCGGCGAGGCCGAACCGCTCGGCCACGTGGACCACGATGTCCTCGAGCGACTGCCGGTCGGCGACGTAGGACAGGGGCGTGCAGTAGTTCCACCAGATCGCATCGGTCACGCGCTTGGCCAGGTCCGACGACGTGCGGGCGTCCCGGGGGTCGACCTCGCTCGCCATGAGAACGAGCATGAGGGCGTCGGCATCGTGAACGGCAAGGGTGGCTTCGAGTCGCTCTCGGGTCGTCCCCAACAAAACCTCCTCCGCATTCACCGTACCCCCGGATCGGGAAGCGGGCAGACCGCAGACCCCGCCCGACGGATGACCAGATTCTGTCCGGAAATCCCGGGGAGGAAGTGGTCCGCGGGCAGGAGACGAGCGTTATGAGAATTTGTAAGCATTGGAGAACGTGAATGGTCAACAAGGTCATCCTGGTGGGGAACCTGGGCCGCGACCCGGAGCCGCGCACCTCGCAGAGTGGCACCACCATCGCGAACCTGAGCATCGCAACCACGACGCGTCGCAAGCAGGGCGAGGAGTGGGTCGACCAGACCGAGTGGCATCGGGTCGTGTGCTTCGGGCGCACCGCCGACAACGTCGTCCGCTTCCTGTCGAAGGGCCGCCAGGTCTACATCGAGGGCCGGCTGCAGACGCGCAAGTGGACCGATCAGTCGGGTGCCGACCGGTACACCACCGAGGTCGTGGCGGACACCATCCAGTTCCTCGGCCGCAAGGGAGACGGTGCGGGTGGCGGTGACTACGGCTCGTCCGACGGAGGCTACTCGGGGGGCGGCAGCTACTCGGGCGGCGGCGGCAGCGGTGGCGGATTCTCGGGCGGCGGTGACTCCCCCCCCGACGACGACATCCCGTTCTAAGCGAATGACCAGGGGCATGGCGGTTCTGATCGTGGGTTGGCTCGCGCTGCTGCTCGGCTGCAGCGGAGCTCCCGCGAGCTTCTGGCGCTCCACCTCGGCCGACGTGCGCAGGGGAGTGGTGGCGGTTCCCGAACCGGAGCTGCCGCCAAAGGACCCGTTCGCGCCTCCCGTTCCCACGGATGCGCTGCGCGGCGACCCGCTGGCCCCCGATGGGGCGAGGCGTGCGCCGGCCGGGCCCACCCTCCTCCAGCGGGCGGCGACCCGCGTCCGCAACGCGTTCGTTCTCAAGCTGTCGCCCAGGGCCGCCACGGGGTCGCGGGCTCGCTGGGCGCGCATGGTCGATCGCATCGGGGAGCTCGGCACGGCCATTCCGTTCCGACCGCTCGACACCCAGACGGCCGAGCGCCTCGACCTCGGGCGGTGGCGCACGTTTCGCTCCCACCGGCCCTACGAGGACGTGGTGTCTCGACTCGAGCAGAACTCCGACATCGCGTGGGTCGAAGCCGTGGTGAGGCTCGCGGGAACCCGCGAGGCAGCCGAGCTCGATCTCGAGGGAGTCACGACGATTCGGGCGCTCGCGTCCCCCGACGACCCGACCGAGCGCACCATCACCAGCCTCGTGCTCGCCGAACGCCTGGTCGCCGCAGTCGACGCTGGAGCGACCACGGTGTGGGTTCCGTGGGTAGGCCTCGAGCACACCGAGGTGGTGGCCGAGGCCTGCGCTTACGCGCGCGAGCGCGGTGTCACGGTGATCGCACCGGTTGGCGACCAAGGCTACGTCGACTTCGTTGCTCACCCTGCGGCGCTCGACACCACCATCGCGGTGGGAGCGGAGCCTCCGGGGAGCAGGGTCGAGTCGGTCGAGGCACGTTTTCTGGGGAACCGGGGGGCGGGGCTGGACCTCGTGGCGCCCGGCGCCGATTCCCTGGCGGCCTCGGCCGAGGTGGCTGCCTTCGTGGCTCGACTGCCGTGGCTCGAAGCCGATCGGGTCGGACCGCCGGATCTGCTGGCTCATCCCCGCCGAGTGTGGCAGCGCCTGACGAGCTCGGCGTTCGATCTCGGTCCCATCGGGTGGGATCCGGCCACCGGCCACGGGCGGTTGGATCCGGAGGCGGCGGAGGCGTGGTCCTCTCCGGCTGGGGAGGCGCCGTTGATCGTCGCCCATCGGGTAGAGCGTCGGTCGGGCCATCGGGCCGTGTTGTCGTGGGTCACCATCCACCCGGCCACGACCGAGGTCAAGTGGCCCGGAGGCAGCGCGAAGCGGGACTCGGCGAGTCGGACCCACCGGGTCGTGGTCCGCGGCAAGCCAGGGGAGGTCCGTCGCTACGCGATCGTTTCCGAGTCCGGGCCGCATCGGGACCGGCGGCGGGTCTCGGTTCAGTTCTGAGCTGCGGCCAACAGCGCTGCGTACAGCGAGGTCTGCCCGATCAGCTCCGGGTGCCACTGCACGCCGACCGCGAAGCGGTGCTCCGGGTGGGCGATGGCTTCGATCACTCCGTCGGGGGCACGCCCGACCACCTCGTACGCTCCGGGGTGATCGACCGCCTGATGGTGCGTGGAGTTGACGGCGATCACTCGCGATCCGGCGAACCACGCCGCTGCGCTCGGCACGAGCTCGACGCTGTGGCTCGGCTCGACGGGATCCCCGGGTTGCTCGTGGGCGATCGAGGCCGGAGGCGAAGAGGGGAGGTCCTGCACGAGGGTCCCACCCGCCGCGACGGCGAGCACCTGCATTCCGCCGCACACTCCGAGCACCGGCACGTCCCGCGCCAGTGCCGCGCGAGCCAGCGTGAGCTCGAGCTCGGTGCGCGTCGGCTCGACCCGGTCGAGACGCCCCTGAACCGCCTGTCCGTAGTGGGAGGGATGGACGTCCATGTCTCCTCCGGTGAGCACCATCGCATCGATGCGATCGAGCACCGCGTCGACTGCCGTGGGCCCAGGCGGCAGCACGAGCGGGAGCCCGCCCGCCGCGCGCACCGCCTCGAGGTAGGCCTCGAGGACGAAGGCTTCGTCGCGCCGAGGACGCACGTGCGGGGACTCGGCGAATCCCTCCCCGTTGCGTCGGTCGGCGGTCACGAGGACAACCCGGTTCATGACCGTCACGTTACCTCCAAGCGCACCCGCGGCCACGCCGGGGTGGGCAGAGGTCGCGATGTCGGGAATCGGGGTCGTCACGAACCCCAGATCGAGAAAGAATCGTCGAAACCCGGTGATGGCCGAGACCCTCGCCTACGTACTCGGGGAGCGCGACCATTTTCACGCGCCGACCAGCCTCGAGGCGCTGGCCGAGACCGCACGCCGCTTCCGCGCCCACGAGATCGATGTGCTCTGCATCAACGGCGGGGATGGGACCATCCACAAGGTGATGACGGCGATGGTCCGGGCGTACGGGGCCAACCCGCTGCCTGACGTCGCCATCCTTCGCGGCGGCACGATGAACATCGTTGCGGAGTCGGTCGGGAACCGCATTCGTCCCGAGGAGATGCTCGAGCAGGTCGTGTCGAGCTACCACGGCTCCATCCCGCTGCCGGAGACCGAGCTGCGGCTCCTCGAAGTCGACCTCGACGATGGGGAGCCGCCGCTCTACGGCTTCATCTCGGGCAACGGCATCATTCCGCGGTTCCTGGAGCGCTACTACGACCGTCCGGATCCGAGCCCTGTCGACGCGGCGTGGTTGCTGCTCCGAGCCGCGGTCTCGGCGGTGTTCGGCGGAGGTCTCGCCCGCAAGCTCACCGAGCCCTGGCGGGGCGAGGTCCGGATCGATGGGTCGGTCTGGCCCCACGAGGAGTGGATTGCCGTCGCATTCGGCTCCGTGGAGCAGATTGGGCTCGGCTTCCCCGTGTTCCACCGCGTCTCCGCTCACCCGGATCGGTTTCAGGTCGTGGGCGTGGGCTCGTCGGTCGCCACGCTCGCGCTCGGCCTTCCCCGGCTGTACCGAGGCCGCGGAATCGGGGGCCGAGACAACTTCACCGACGTGGCCTACGAGGTGGTTCTCCAAGGTCCGCCCGACCAGCCGATGACCATCGACGGTGACCTGTATCGAACGCCCACCGGCCGAATCCGGTACACGGTCGGTCCGCGGGTCACGATGCGGCTGCCCAGACCACGGCTGCAGCGGTCCTGATCGTCGTCAGGTGAGCACTCGCGACTGCGACTCGGTGTTCTCCTCGGGGTCGTCCCCCGAGCCCGTCAGATCCTGCGCGGTGAGGTCCTTCCCCGCCAGGCCGGGAAGTACGCGCTCGAGAGCATCCAGCACGCTCTTGAGCTGGTCTGCGGGGACGAACTCGACGATCTGCTCGACCGTCACGACCTCGAGCTCGTCACGGCAGGTGAAGGGCTTGCCCTCGAGCTCGCGGCGGAGCCGGCAGGCGTCCACCTGCACTCGGAGATCGAGGGGGATCGACTCCTGCCAGGTTCGCACGTCGATCGCCGAGCGAATGTAGAGCGGCGAGAGCAGCGGCGCGTCGGGATGGTGGAGACGGGGACGCGGTGCCAGTAGCTGCTGGAACAGCCACTTCAGCACCGCGCGGTCCTCGGGCTCCCAGGTGTCCCACGGGAACCGGTGCCGAAAGACCTGCCAGATCAGCCCCGTCGGGGCGTACCTCACGAAGTCCGCGCCCGAGAACGCACGCTCCCAGTCCCGGATGCTGACGTCCTCGCTCGCGATGACCCTCTCGATGAGGTCTGCCTGGAAGTCGGGATCGCTCTCCCGCGCGGTACGCATGCCGAGACCGGTCAGCTCGTGGGTGACTCGGGCCCGGACGTCGGCGCGTCCCTCGAGCCAGCGCAGGCGCTCGCGGGTGGGCCAGCGGCTGCGGAGGAACTGCGGCGTCCACCAGGGACGAGGGTGGAGCCGAAGGTACTCGAAGAGGTCTGCCACGAGCTGCACGTCCCGGCGACGCGGGGACTCGTCGGTCGCCGGGGACTCGAGGGCGGGTTCGTCGTGGAGGGGTCGGGTGTTCTCGCCGGGATGGGATCGTGCCACGGGTCAATCCTGATGAGCGCGGTCTCTGCGCCGCTCCTCCAATCGGACCTCCACGAGCGATCTCCAGTCGAGGGATGTCTCGCCTCTCGGGTGGACCCTTTGATTCCACAGCCGCCTCTGCCATACTCGGGCGCGTCATGCTGCTGCCCTTCACCGGAACTGCACTGTCCTGGTCCCACCGGGGCCACGTCCTCCACGTCCACGTTCACTCGCCGCCCGGTCCGCCGTCGAGCCCCGACGGTCCGCTGGTCGAGTGGGAGGCCCTGAGTCGCTACCTCGGGGCAGGGGCCGAGGGGGCCGGTGCGCTGCTCTTCACGGGCCCCCGGGGTATCGACGCCGGCCTGTGTTGGTCGTCGCTCTCGGGGCATGCCGAGTCCGCGTGGTCTGGCCTCCCGGGCTTCGTGTCGAAGTTCGGCGCGGCCGGGAGCCTCACCCAGCTGCTCGACCGCGTCAAGACCGTGTGGCGGGCCATCGATGCGTTCTCGGCCCCGTCGGTCGCCGTGGTGAGCGGGGCGTGCGCCCGCGGCGGCCTCGAGGTCGCGAGCGCGGTGGACCGGGTCGTGGCCGAGCGGCATCCCCGGCTCGACGTCCAGCTCCGGCGAGCGGGAGTCGCCGTGGACCGCTGGGCCGAGCCTGGTGAGGGTGAGGCGCTCGCCCTGGCCTCACTCCTGCCCCCGGGTCAGGCGTCGATGGCCGTGGGGTCGGCGCAGACGTCGAGGCAGCTCAGGTAGCCCTGGATGACGCTCGCCTCGGCGGTGCGCGCGCGAATCCGGCAGTAGACGTCTTCGTTCTCGAGGGCGCAGTTCGCGACGCAGGCCTCGGTCGAGTCGTCGGCGCACTCGGGAAGGTCGATGTCCACGCTGTCGCTCTCGGACAGCGCCGCGTCACACGAGAGCTCGAGCTCGGCGGCCTCCTCGCAGGGGGTCTGGCCGCATCCGATCAGAGCGGCCAGGGCCCACCCCGCCAACACGTTCCGCATTGGGTCTCCTCTCGACGGTACCTGGTTGTGGTTCCGTGGCCGGGCACCATACTTCGGGATCCCATACCGTGGCTCGTGCTGTCGCCGTGGTAGGTACCCACGTCGACGAGCCCCGGGAACGATGAACTGATGTGGCTGCTCGCAATCTGCTGCACCACGCTGGCGTTCGGCTGGGACGAACGCGGCATCAACGGCGAGACGACCGGCCGGACCATCGCGGCCTCCGACCACTTCGTGCCCCACGACCCCGCCTGGGGCGAAGCGTTCGTGCCGACCTCACCCCAGGATCTCGGGCTCGTCGCCCGCCAGGCGGCGAGCAACCTTCGTCGGCTCCGAGGCACCGACACGCCGTCGGGAACCGTGGGGCTCCTCTCGGAGCTCGGCATCACTCTCGACGACGTCCTGCACACCCTCGACCACATCTCGCGGGTGGCCCACGAGGACCGTGGGGCGCCGAAGCAGCGGCTTCAGGATCCCGGGTGGCTGGCCGAGCACTTCGAGACCCTGAGGTGGCAGCCCGACCAGGAGGGCGCCCGCCGACGGGGTCTCGACCTGCCCGACGACGAGATACGGCTCACCAAGTACGTGATCTACTCGGTCGAGGGGTCGCACCAGCGCACGAGTCGCTTCGACACGGCGCTCTACCAACCGCCGCGTGGACCCGACGCCAGCGCCCTGCAGCAGAGGTTCACCCGCATGGACGTCTTCTCGGGCGCCTACGAGCCGGGCGGCGTGGCCGACGGACGGGCCCGGCCGCTCGTCTGGCTCACGCGCGACGCCGTCAACCAAGCCATCCTCCAGGGGACGATCCGGGTGCGGGTGCCCGGCGAGGCGCCGCGGATGTACAACGTCCACGTCAACAACGGGCGAGCCTGGCAGCCTTCGATAGGCGATCAGAACCTCCAGCCGCGCTACTGGTACTTTCGCGAGGTCGACCAGATCTTCGGGGTCGAGCAGACGCCGCTGCGAGCCGAGGCGACCGTGGCGGGCGATGTGTACAACCTCGGCTTCGGGAAGCTCGTGGCGATCGAGTGGCCCGCCGCGGAGGGAACCGAATTGCGACTCGCGATCCTCGCGGACACCGGCGGTGCGTTTCAACCGAATCTCTTCCAGCTCGACTGGCTCGCGGGAGAGTTTTCTTCGACGCAGGCCTTCTCGCAGTGGGTACGAGCGACGCCGACGCACGTCAAGGCGTCCATCCTCGTCTGGCGGCGTCGATGACGCGGCGGCGGCGTCGGCTCGGAGCGACTCTGCTCGCTCTCGCGGGGCTCGTCGCGGGCCTCGTGCTCATGTGGCAGGTGTGGCCCGCGTCCGTGGAGTCTCGGCCCCCGCCCCCCACCGGACCCTGGCCAGTTCCGGAGCGACCAGGAGGACCGCTCGCCGGACTGGTGGTCTACTTGTCGGCCGGTCACGGCTACAAGCTCCACCGCAGCACGATCGACGGTCGAGCCATCTCCTGGGGGCGTCAGCGGACGCCTCGAAACGGCATGGTCGAGGACGTGTGGACGGCCGACTATGTGGCGGACGTCCTCGCGCCCGCGCTCGAGGACGCGGGGGCGGTCGTCATTGCCCTTCGCGAGCGCGACCGTCACGACTTTGGCGTGGTGAGCGACGACGACACCGACTCCTTCTTTGCGACTGGCGTGACTGAGCGGGTCGAGGACCCCTTGGCCCTCGGCGGCCGCTTCCTCCGGCTCGCCCCCCACGGAGGCGCTGCGTGGTGGCTGCGCGCTCCCGAAGATGGCCACTACTATGTCTACGCCCGCTGGGCGGCCGACCCGAGCCACGAGGAGCGTGCTGTCTTCACGGTGGTCACCCCGGCGGGCACCCGCGACGTGGTGGTCGATCAGACGGTCCACGGCGGGCACTGGTGGCCCCTGGGCGACGACTGCCTGTTCGCCGGTGACGACGTTCAGGTGTTCCTTCATGGCAGCGGCGGCCTCGTGGCCGCCGATGCGGTCCGCCTCGGGGGAGGCAATTATCCCATCGTGGACCCCGACGGCGTGCTGTGGAACGTGGCGCTCCACGATGCCGCGTTCCCGGCCCAGGTCCACCACCTCGGCGCTCCCCCGGACTTCGACCGCTACGTCTGCGGCAACCCCATCTCCGATCAGCGGCTACGGCCGTTCTGGGCGTCGTGGGCGTCGCCCGCCGGCGAAGACGCCGTCTACCTCTCCATCCACACCAACGCAGCTCGCTGGCGCAGGGCCCAGGGCCTCATCGTGTTCGCAGGGGTCGATCACGCACCCCCGACACCCGCCCATCCCGGCGTGGTTCGTCTCGCCAACCACGTCGAGCGAGAGCTCGTCGCCGCGGTTCGCGCCCACGACCGCTCGTACCGCACGCGAGGCGTCAAGCCAGGCAACTTCTCCGAGGTCTCGCCGCTTCGCAATGCACTGCCCGGCGTTCTCGTCGAGATGGGATTCCACACCAACCGCAAGGACGCGCGGCGCATGCAGACCGAGCAGTTCCAGCAGGACTCCGCCGCGGGCATCGTGACGGCGCTGGTGAAGTGGTATCGTGAGCGGCCCTACGAGCCTGCCCCCGAGCGCTTCCAGGAGCCCTGGCTCGAGGCCTACTGACCGAGCCAGGTCCGACGTCGACGCTTCGCGATGGGAGAGGCTCCCTCGTCGACGACGAGCGACACCGGTCCCGGCTGAAGCTCTGCCTGGACGTGGATCGAGGCCACGCGGCCGTCCCGACTGCGGAGGAGCTCGCACCGCCGCGCGACACACCCCGCGATCAGCGTCGTCAGGTCCGCCTCCGCGCGTCGACCGTCGACGGCGAGGAGCTCGTCGCCCACGTTGAGTCCCGCGCGCCAGGCCGGGCTCCCGCGCGACACGCCCTCGACCGTCACCCGTCCGGCACGATCGGTGAGGGTCACGCCGAGCACGGGTCTGGTCTCTTCTGGCTCGAGCGCCAGCCCGAACCACTGGAGGGCCCCCCCGAAGTCGAGCTCGGCGGCACCGTCCACGGCGTCGTCGAAGAAGGCTCCCAGGTCGCGACCCGCGATGCGAGAGGCGACCTCCCGCACGTCGGCCGGCGTGATGCCGCGCACGTGCCTGCGGTCGCCCATGGAGCGGAGCCGCTCGTCGAGGGGCTCCGTCGGGGCGGCCTGGGACAGGGCGAGCAGCTCTCGGGCGACGTCGTCGAGCGAGGCGCGCCCCTGGGTGGACCGACGGATCGTGGCGTCCAGGAGGAACGCGACCACCGCCCCCTTCGTGTAGTAGCTCACGGTGCTGTTGTGCTGGTGCGGGGTCGGCGCGTAGTGCTTGGTCCAGGCGTCGAAGCTCGACTGGGCCAGGCTCTGCACGAGCCGGCCCGGCCGGGACGAGACCCGGCGGATCTGGCGACCGAGCAGCTCGAGGTACTCGGCTTCGTCGACCAGCCCGGCCCGGGCGAGCAGCAGGTCGTCGTAGTAGGACGTCCAGCCCTCGGAGACCCAAAGCAGCTTGGTGTGAGTCTCGGTCTCGTAGTCCTGCGCCAGCAAGCTGCGGGGTCGGAGGCGCTGCACGTTCCAGGTATGGAAGAGCTCGTGGGAGACGAGACCCAGCCATCGAACCTTGTTCTCGGGCGTTTCGGTGGCCGCGGGTGTCGCCATCATCAGGGTCGATCTCGCGTGCTCGAGTCCGCCGTAGGTCGGGGTGAGCGCCTGAAGGAACCAGTACTCGTCGTAGGGAATCTGCCCCCAGAACGCCTGCTGGGTGGCGATCAGGTCCGCGACCGCGTGGTCGAGGACGTCGCGGTCGAAGGTGCGCTCGTCGCCGAAGGTGACGAAGTGGTGGGGCACGCCGCCGACGGTCAGCGTGCTCTGGGTGAGCTGACCGACCGCGATGGGGGAGTCGATCAGGGTGTCGAGGTCCTCGGCGCGGAAGGTCGGCGGGTCGTCCGCGACGCGAGGGAGGGGCGCGACCACGTCGGGCCAGACGAGGGGCAGGACGACGCTCACGTCGAACGGTCCCGTGGGAGGCTCGGGCAGGAGGAACGCCGCGGGAGGGTTCAGGGTCGCCCACGTCTCGGCGACGTAGTTGCCGCGCACGTTCCGCTCGGTGGCGACCAACGTCGTCTCCATGGTCACCGGGGCGCCCGACGAGCAGGACACCCGCCACCGGTTCTTGGCCACCGGGACCACCTCGGCGTCCCCCTCATCGGCGCGGGCCCGGATCGTCTCGACGAAGCGGGCATGGTTGCGGATGACGTAGGAACCGGGCGTCCAGTTCGCCATCCACCACTCGGCCTCCCCCGCCGGGGGGCACCTCCGCGTGGTGCGCACGGTGATGCGCTGCATCGCGCGGTCGGGGAACGAGACCTCGATTCGGACTCCCTCGCCTTCCAGCGGCGCCAGCGGCGCCACGGCCGGTGGCCCGGGTGCACGGGGAGGCGGTTCCGGCGGCGGCTCGTCAGTGCAGGCGACGATGGCGAGTGCAAGCAGGGAGGTCATGCGACGCGTGTAGCGTCTGGCGGCTCGGGCTGGCGGAGCTGAAGACTCGGGGCTCGTTGCCGATGGGCGACGAGGAGGGTCCGATGGGCAGACCGCGCATCCTCGTCGTCGACCCCGCCGGGAGTGACGGCGCGCTCGTGGACGCGGTCCGGCAGAACCGCCGTTGGCGGGTTGCAGAGGCCAGCGTCGAGGAGGCGCCCGCCTACACGGCGGGTGCTTGGGTGGTTGTCGCGATCGACGACCCCGCGGGGAGGGGCCGGGAGGTCCTGCGCACCGTACGGCAGGTCGGGCCTGGTGTTTCCCGTATCCTGGTTTGCGATCCGCACGTGGCGGCCCGGGTGGTCGCTCGCGGAGAGCCTGCCCACCAGGTCGTCGCCCGACCCGTGCTTCCCGGGAAGCTGCGATCGGCCGTCGAGCGCTCGCTGCGGGTTCGTGAGCTCGTGCAGGACGAGACGCTGGCGGCGGTCGCCACGAGCCTCGGCTCGCTGCCCGCCCAGCCGAGCACCTGGGTACGCCTCTGCGAGCTGCTGGACTCCGACACGGCGACCCTGAAGGACGCTGCTGACCTTGTCGAACGCGACGTCGCCGTAGCGGCGAAGGTCATGCAGCTCGTCAACTCGGGGATGTTCGCCCGTCCTCGGCCCGTGGGCTCCCTGTTTCAGGCTCTTCAGCTCCTGGGGCTCGGCATCGTCAAGGATCTGGTGCTGTGCGTCGAGGTCGTCCACGTGGTCGGTCCGGTGCACATCCCGGTGGAGATCAGCCCCATCGACCATCTGACGTCCACCCGGGCGATCGCTATGGCCGCGCGCACGGTGGCGCCGCGCGCTGCGGTCGACACCGCCTTCACCGCGGGGCTCTTGCAGTCCACCGGCCGGCTCCTCTTTGCGAGTCGGGCGGTGAATCTCTACGCGGACGTCGTCGAGCGGGTCCGCCGTGGAGAGGCGCCGGACCGTGCGGAGCTCCGGGTGTTCGGGGTGGACAGTCGCGCGTTCTCGTCGTGGCTCCTCGCCAACTGGGGGCTTCCCCACGAAGTCGTCGAGGCGGTGCGGTGGTGCGATCGACCCGAGGGGGCCGCCGGCCGAGGGGCGCCGCTGGCGCTTTCCGTGTTCCTCGCCCAGCGGCTCGTGAACGAGCTGGCGATCTTCGAGACCACGGGCACCATGCCCGCGCTGGTCTCTGCGAAGGATCTGGCCCCGTGGGGGCTCTCGGCGGCCCTGGACGGGTGGCGGGAGCAGGTCGCGGCCATCTACAGTGGCCTTCGCCAGGGGGCCCTGGTGGCCGGTTGACGACAACGTCGCCCGACAGTACGGCCCCCGGAGCTTGGGAGGTGCCCGTGCGTGTTGGGATGGTGGCCGTGTTCGTTGGCCTCGTGGGCTGTGGGGAGTCCGGCATGTCGGAGATGGAGGGCATGACGATGGACTGCACGGGGGCGCAGGAGTTTCGCCTCGGTCTGACCGTCTCGACCGACGCCGGCCTCGACGTGACCCTCGAGAGCGCCGTCCCTGCACCCATCGACGTCGGCGACAACCAGTGGACGCTCGCGATCGCCAACGCCGACGGCAGCGCCGCCACCGGCCTCGAACCCCGGGTTCGCCCCTTCATGCCGCTTCACGGCCACGGCGTGTCACCCGAGACCTACGCCGGCACCGAGACGTCTGACGGCGTCTACGAGATCGAGACGTTCGACCTGATCATGCCGGGGCTCTGGAACCTGCACGTCGAGCTTCCCAGCGGCGACGCGGCCATGTTCTCGTTGTGCGCCGAGGGCTGATCCTCCTCACGCTCGGGGGCTGCGCGCCGGCCACGGCGGAGCTCGACTCGCTCCGTGACCCCGAGACCTGCCGGGAGTGCCACCCGGACCACGTCCGCGAGTGGTCGGGGTCCATGCACGCCTACGCGTCGACCGACCCCGTGTTCCGGGCCCTGAACGCCCTCGGACAGGAGGAGACCAACGGCGAGCTCGGGGACTTCTGCGTGAAGTGCCATGCCCCCGTGGCGGTCGCGCTCGGTCTGACCACCGACGGGTCCAACCTGGACACCCTCGACCCTGCACTCCTCGGAGTGGGCTGCATCGCCTGTCATCAGGTCGACGGCGTCGAGGGCACGCACAACAATCCGCTCACCTACAGCTTCGACCACACGATGCGAGGTCCCATCGCCGAGCCGATACGGAGCACGGCCCATCGCAGTGCTCGGAGCCCGTTCGCCGACGGGACGAGTCGCGAGCACAGCGACGCGTGCGGAAGCTGCCACGACATCGTCACGCCGCTCGGCGCTCACATCGAGCGGACCTACGCCGAGTGGCAGGGATCGGTCTACGCCGATCCGACGGTCGGGCTCGGGTGTGCCCGCTGTCACATGCCCGGTCGCGACGGCCTCGCAGCCCAGGTGGAGGGCGCGCCTGCCCGCAGGGTTCACGACCACCGCATGCCCGGCATCGACGTCGCGACCACTCCGTTTCCCGAGCGAGCCGATCAGCGTGCCGCGGTGCAGGAGTTTCTCGATGACGCCCTGGCCGCCGCCCTGTGCGTGCAGCCTCCCGATGGCCCGGACAGCCCCACCCTCGTCCTCGTCCAGCTCGACAACGTTGCCGCGGGTCACGCGTTCCCGAGCGGGGCCACGGCGGAGCGTCGAGTGTGGGTGGAAGTTCGCGCCTGGAGCGGCGACGAGCTCGCGTGGTCCACCGGTGTGGTCGACCCCGACCTCGCGGTGGCGGACGTCGTCGACCCCGACCGGTGGGACCTCCATTCCGCGAAGGCCGACTCGGATGGTGTCTTCACCCACCGCTTCTGGGAGGCGGCGTCCATCGACGAGTCCGGACTCCTGCAGGCCCACAACACCCTCGACCCGAGCGACCCTTCGTACATCGACACCGTGCAGACGAGGCGGTTCGTGATTCCCGCCGCGGTGGATCGCGTCACGACGGCGGTGCACGTCCGGCCGATGCCCCTCGATCTGCTCCGGGAACTCACTCGGGTCGCGGACCTCGACCCGGCCGTGATCGATGCGATGCCCACGTTCACCCTCGCTCCGACCGAGCTCGAATGGACCGCCGATCGACCGCTGACCGATGGCGACCTGTCGTGCACGGGAGCGCAGGCGGTTCAGTAGATCCGGATATCTGGCATCTGCACGTTGGCTCGGGGCTCGGCAAGCCGCTCGAGCCAGGCGCGGACCTGGGCCGGACTCGGCGACGACGTGGTGACCCCGAGCTCCCCTTCCGCGAGGCGCTCGAAGAAGGTCTTGGACTTGGGAAAGACCTCGATGTCGGTGCTGGCGGCGTCGACGGAGGCCTTGTCTGCTGCGAGAGCGATCGCCGCGGACAGCCCGCCGAGCTCGTCGACCAGCTTGCGCTCCCGGGCGTCCTCGCCAGACCAGATGCGTCCGTGGGCCAGCGGCTCGACGTCGTCGAAGGACATCCCTCGGCCGTCGGCCACCTTGGTGACGAAGTGCTCGTACATGACGCCGATCGCCGACTCGAGCTTGGCGTACTGCTCCTCGTCGAGCGAGTGGTACGGCGACATGAGGTCGCTGTTCTCGGCGAAGGAGACCGAGTCGACCGTGGCACCGAGCCACTCGTAGAAGCCGCGAACGTTGAGCTTGGTGAACACGACACCGATGCTGCCGGTGATCGTGGAGGGCTGCGCCACGATTGCGTCGGCTCCCATCGAGATCCAGTACCCGCCGCTACCCGCGACGGATGACATGCTCACGATCACGGGAATGCCGTCGGCCTTGGCTCGCTGAATCTCCCGCCAAACGAGATCGGAGCCCACTGCGGAGCCACCGGGACTGTTCACGCGGAGCACGATGGCCTTCACACGGTCGGTCTCGGCGGCCTTTCGGATGGCCCGAGCCAGCTTGGGCCCGTAGATCGTCGAGGTGTCGGCGAACGGATTGCCGTCGTCGCCCTCGGCAGCCAGGATGGGGCCCTCGCCGAACACGACGGCGATCCGCTGCTCCGAGCTGGGCTCGGGCAGGGTCTCGAGGTACCTGCCCAGCTCTACCTTGGCGTAGTCGTCGAGACCGAGCCGCTCCTCGAGGGCGTCGCTCACCTCGTCGGCGTAGCCGAAGTGGTCGACGAGTCCCGCGTCCTCGGCCCCCTGCGGGGTCATCACGCCAGCATCGACCACGCCGCGTACCTCTTCGGGGGTGAGCTCCCGTCTGGTGGCTACCCCTTCGATCCACATCCGCTGGACGTCTCCGAGGACCGCGGTGAGGGCCTCTCGCATCGGGTCGCTCATCTCGGTGTTCTGGAAAGGCTCGCCCGCCGACTTGTACTCCTTGAACATGAGGACGTCCGGCTCGATCTTCAGCTTGTCGAGGACACCGCGGAAGAACATGACGTCGGCCTGCAGTCCCTGGATCATCCAGAGCGCCTCGGGGGTACTCCACACCTCGTCGGCGGTCGAGGCGACGTAGTACCGACCGTTGCTCACCATGTCGGCCTGGAGGTGGGCGACGACCGGCTTACCGGACTCCCGGAACCGGGCGACGGCCTGGGCGAGCTCCTGCTGCTGGGCGAAGCCCAAGAGCGGAGACCTCACGTCGAGGCGAACCGCGGCGACGTTCTCGTCGGTGGCGGCATGGTCCAGGGCGCGGGTCAGGTCGTACAGCGAGCTGCCGTCGTCGGAGAATCCGAGCTCCGCCAGCGGGTTGTCGACCGACCCCTCGACGTAGCCCCCGTCGACCGTGATCTCGAGGACCGACGGCTCGTCGAGGGTGGCGGGGCTCGGCGAGAGCATCGCGAACACGAAGCCCGCCGCCGCGATGGTCGCGAACAGGCCGAGGCCAAGGATGACGAACAGAACAGTGCGGTTGCTGCGTCGTGGTTCGGACACGGACCCTCCACGGGCCCCCGAAACCGAACGCCCTTTCGACACGCTACGATTTGGCGCGCGTTGCTATTGCACAGGCTCGGTCTCGAGGCCCTCGAGGGTGCGCCCGAGCTCGTCGAGCAGGGACCTCGCGGCGTCGAACTGTTCGCGAGCTCGCTCGAGCAGCGCGGCGCGATCTTCGGCGGCAGGCGGCTCGGTCCTCGGGTCCATCGTCTCGTCGGTCTCGACGCCTCCCGTGGAGGCTTCCCGAGGAGCGGCGACGTCCTCCTCGGAAGAACCCCCGAAGAGCTTCTCGAGGCTCTCGTCGAGCGTGGGAGCCATCGCGATGTCGTCCTTGTACGCGACGATGACGCGCTTGAGCTCGGGAATGCTGTCGTCCTTGGCCTGCAGGTAGAGAGGCTGGACGTAGATCAGCGACTCTTCGATGGGAATGACGAGCAGGGTGCCCAGGTTGACCGAGGAACCCTGCTGGTTCCACAGGCTGATGTTCTGCGAGATCTCGGGGTTCTGCTGAATCCGGGGCGCGACGATCTTCGGCCCGCTCACCAGCGTGTCCTTGGGGAACTGGTAGACGCGGATCTTGCCGAGGTTGTCGCCATCGGAGCGTGCGACCATCCACGCGGCGAGGTTCGGGCGACCTCGCGGTGAGAACGGCAGCATCACGATGAACTCCTCCTCGGTCTCGCCGGGGAGCCGCATGATGGTGAAGTACGGCTCCATCTCGCGGTTCCCCACCACCGGGATCTCCCAGGCATCTTCCTGGTTGTAGAAGATCTGGTGGTCGACCATGTGGTAGGTCGCGAACAGTCGCGCCTGCTCCTGGAAGAGGTCGCTCGGGTACCGGAGGTGGGCCCGCAGGCTTTCGGGCATGGTGTCGAGCGGCTCGAACAGGTCGGGGAAGATCCCCGACCACGCCGTGAGCACGGGATCGGTCTCGTCGAAGGCGTAGAAGTTCACCGTGCCGTCGTAGGCGTCGACGGTGACCTTGACCGAGTTCCGGATGTAGTTGCCGACACCGGGTACCACCGTCGCGTAGGGGAAGCGGTGGGTCGTGGTGTAGGCATCGAGCACCCACACGAGCCGGCCCTGGTCGATGACCATGTAGGGGTCGGAGTCGTAGCGGAGGAAGGGGGCCACGCGCGCCGCGCGAGCGATGACGTGGCGGTACAACAGCACCCGGCTCTCGGCCGTCACGTCGCTCGAGAACAGCAGGTCGGTGGACCCGAGCCGCAGGGCGAACAGCAGCCGCGACAGACCGCTCAGCGGCACCCCCGCCGTGCCATCGTAGGTGGTGTACTCGTTGCGGTTGCCCACCGGGTAGTCGAACTCGGGGTTGGCCGATTTCACGACGACCGTCTGGCTCAGGGCATCGGGGGACTCACCGAAGTAGATGCCCGGCCGGTCGATGGCGAGCGTGTCCTCGTGCTGCACCTTGGGGGGGAGGTCCTGGATGAACAGCTCGGGCAGCCCCTGCTCGTTCACCTTGTTCACCGGACCGAGGGCCAGCCCGTACCCGTGGGTGTAGGTCATGGTCTCGTTGACCCAGGTGCGCGCCTTGGGCGGCAGCTCGCGAACGGTGAGCTCCCTGGGCGAGAGCATGATCTGTCGAAGCTCGCCGTCGATCACGTAGCGGTCGTTGTCTACGCTGAAGAACCCATAGTAGGTCCGGATCTCCTGCACCTGGCTGAACGTGTCGAGCAGCGGCTCGTGGTCCCACAGCCGGATGTTCGAGATGGTTCCCCCGTTGGCATCGATGTCGCTCCGGTCGAGCTCCTCGGTGCCCGCGAGCGTGAGCTCCTCGATGTCGGCGAGGCCGAATGCGTACCGGGTGGCCTCGATGTGGTCGACAATCTGCGGACCCTCCCGCGACAGCTCGTTCGGATCGACGCTGAATCGCTGGAGGAGCGACGGGTAGACACCCGTGAGCAGGGAGCCTCCTCCCACGAGGAGTCCGGCGAGCGTCAGGGTACCGATCGAGCCCCGGTCGGTGCCGATGAACGCGATGACCGCCGCGAGCACTGTGGCCACGGCCTGGATGGTGAGGAGGGGGAGCGTGCCGTTCAGCTCGCTGTATCCGGGCCCCGCGAACAGACCGTCCTGAGCGTACATCAGCTCGAAACGCTGGAGGAACGTTCCGATCGCCCACATCACGAGCATCGCGGCCACCAGCGTGGCGAGGTGGCGGCGGACCTCTGCGGGCACGGTGAGGCCGCTCGCGACCATCTGGCCGTCCTGCTGCTCGAACTCCACCGATACGATGCCGCGAGTGACGTAGATGCCGAAGGTGACGACGACGGCAACGCCGAAGATCAGCGACAGTGCGGACTGAATGAGCAGAATGAGCGGAAGGTCGAACACGTAGAATGCGGCGTCGAGGTCCCACACCGGATCGGTGATTCCGAAGGGCGTGCCGTTGACCAGCAACAGCAGCTCCTCCCACCACCCCGCGATGGACAGGCCGGCCAGCGCGGCGATCGCGACGGAGATCACGTTCGCGATCGTCGCTGGAGACGTGCTCGACAGCAGGGCGGCCAGCGGATTGTCGTCCTCGGGGCGCACCGCGCGGGGCCGGGGCGGGGGCCCGGACTGACGGGCCGCGAAGCCGGCCGAGCCACCGACGATCAGCAGCGTGACGAGTCCGCCGACGACCCCGAGGGCCACCTGGGTCACCAGCTGGGTTCGGAAGACCTCGAAGTGACCGAGCGCCGCGAACCACTGGCCGTCGGTGACCAGGGTCGCGACGGCCTGGCCGCCTCCGAGAAGGAGGATCGCCGCCGCAATGGCGACCCAGAGAGTAAAGCGAGACCGCATGACCCGCGCTTAACGTTCCTGGTCCCGAGTCGAACCTCCGTCGAGCCGTCGGGAGTTTGCAAGGGTTGAGCAGGACGAGGCGACACCGACTGACCCTCGGGGGTAGACCCCTGCGGTGAACCGGAATGGAGGGTCGATGTCTGGACGAGGCTTTGGGGTGGCGTACGTCGTCCTGGGGGCGCTCGTGGCCTGCGACGCGGGAGAGCCGCCCGAGTGCGAGGTCGAGGAGACGCCCACCTGCAGCTCGACGTTGGTGGTCGAGAGGACCGCGACCAACGACACGAACTTCGCGTTCGTGCTGCGAAACGAGGACGAAGGGCTGGACCTGGACATCCGCTGCCCCACGCCGGAGGACGAGGAGCCCGGTCAGGGCACGATCTCCTGGTTCTGTGGGGCGGGGGAGATCCGACTCGTGCGTACCGACGACTGGCCCGATACGCTCGAGGTCGGCTTCGGAGGGTCGTTCCCCACCACCGTCACGCCCGAGTGGCAGTCGGGGCTCGACCTGTGCGGCAACCTCTGTCGCAACGGGATGATCACGCTGTGAGCGAAGAACGCCCCCACCTCTGGATCTCCAGTTCCGATCCCCGTCGGTACTTCCTCGTTCCGCGGGGAACCGTGCTCCCCGAGGGCGACCTCGAGGTGCGCGACCTCACCTTCAACGCGCGCAAGGTCGTGCTGGCCTCGATCGAACCCTACGAGGTCGAGCTCGCCGCCGCACAGGCCCACGTCGACGATGGCTGGAGCCGGGTGATCGGCCAGGCGCGCGATGCGGTTCGCGAGTGGCTCGGTCAGCCACCTTCAGACGAGCCGCCCGACATCTCCCTTCCCTTCGTCGACCTCACGCCGGGTGAGGTCGCCTTGGACGCAGAGAAGCGCAAGGCCACGCGAGAGAACCTCCTCGGCGCGTTGTCGGCCCTCGTGGGTTCGACAGTCGACGACGAGGCCCGGGCGCGAATCGAGGAGCGATTCAACTCGCTCCGGGAGAACCTGGCCCACGATGCCGAGCGAGCGGCCGACGACGTGGCTCGCGCACTCGAGAGCGGATGGGACGCACTGAAGCGGGCGGCCGGCGTGGCGGAACCGCCCGCCGAGCCGACCGACTCCGAGCCGGTCGAACGACCCACCGGGCCCGACCCGAAAGACGAGCCGCCGCGAGGGGAGTCGTGAGCGGGGACACGACCTCCGGCGAACAGGAGCCGTCCCGCGGGGGACGGTGGATCGGAGGGGCGGTCGTGGTCGTGCTCGCGGTGGCGGGGGGGGCCATCTCGACCCTGCTGTTCCAGGGAGGCATCGACCCCGTGGCGGAGACCCCCGATCCCGTCCCGCCCCGTCCCACCGTGACGCCAGCTCCGGCCCGGCCCGAAGCTGCCCCTCGCGCGAGCCAGCGGATCTCGCTCGAGCCTCCGCCCGAGCGGGAACGGCCGGTGCGTCCAGAGGTCGTGGAGCCCACTCCCCTGACCCCCGACATGCGACGGGAGATGAACTACTTCGTCGACGACATCCTGAAGGCGTCGCGCGACGACTGCATCCTGCCGTGGCTCGACCAGATGGAGCCCGGCACGGAGGCCGAGTTCGTGATCGACGCCGTGTTGTACGACGGCCAGATGTACGACGTCGGCATTCGGTCGCTCGACCACGAGCTGCCTGGCTCCGTGCGCAGCTGCATCGGCGACAAGGCCTGGTCGAGAGATGCTCCCGAGCTCGACCTCTCCGGCGAGATTCGGCTACAGCGCTCGGCTTCCTACACCGCGCGGCCCTGAGCGGGGTCCAGTCGCCCGCCGGCCAGATAGCGGCGGACGGCGTCGATCACCCGACGGTCCATCATCACGAAGGTGTGGATGGCGGGCACCACGAGTGAGGCGTCGGCGCCCTCGAGCGCGGTCTCGGCCACTCGGACCGTCATGTCGTCGTCGCCGTCGAGCAGGGGGTTGTGGCCACGGCCATCGCCCCGTCCCCCGGCCACGGTCGCGCAAGGCACCGGTGGCGGGGTCGGCGTGGCACCGGCGGGCGTGAGCTCGTCGAGGGAGGGTCCCGCGAAGGCCCGGAACCCGGGTATGCGGCCCAGGATTTCGGCGATGGCCGCGCCCTGGTGAGGCGAGCCGATGGTCACCAGGCGGTGTGGGGTCAGCGTGTCTCGCCAGCGTGCGCCTTCCCGCTCGAGGACACGCCGGGCCACGATGCCGCCGAGACTGTGACCGACGAACGAGACCTTGCGAGGACCCACGATTCGATCGAGCACGGCCTCGACCTGGTCCGCGTGGCCGTCGATGTCGCGTCGGGTCGACGGGTAGTGGAGGGTCGAGGCGGAGAGGCCATCGGCCGCGAGCGCTCTCGCCATGGGCTCCATGGCTCCCCGAGACCGGAACAGGCCGTGTAGCAACACGACGGCGTGCTCGGCGCAGTCCGGGTGTTCGGACTGCAGATCTCGGAACCGCTCCTCGCAGATGTCGAGGGAGCCCGTGGCGAGCCGACCTCCCGAGGGGTCGAGGACGCGCGCCTCGTCGCGCCCGGCGTTCTCCTGCAGCCGGTGACCCAGGTGGACGCCGAGGTCGGCCCAGCGCGACCACCCAGTCGGCACCGGCGCGGCTACTTCGAGGGTGTGGTGGCGCCCACCGCCGACGCGAGGCACTCTTCGCTCACCCCTTCGAGACCCGCGAAGCAAGCGACGAACCCTGCGAAACCGGTGGTCTTGGTGGCACCGGTGTCGCCGTCGCACACGAACGCACACTCGAAGAAGTCGCCGATGGCGCGCTCGTCTTCGACGGAACACGGCTCGATCGAGGCCTCACAGTCATCGATGACGGCCTGATCGACCACCTCGTTCGTGCACTCTTCCGTGATGTCGGCCAGCCGCTGGCACGCTCCTTCTTCGCCGAGATCGCAGCCCAAGAAGAGGGTCATGACCAAACCGAGCATCGTCACCTCCGGTCAGACAACCCTCGCTCGTCCCCGCGAGCGGCGCAACTGAGGGGGGTGAACACCTACTGCCCAGGTCGTCCCTTGGCTTCCTCGAGGGGCGTCTCCGAAGCGGACGATTCCTGGTCGTCGATCGGCGCGCGGTCGAGGAGGCTGGGGTCTGCGCGAATCCAGATCTCGACGCGTCGATTCTGGTTCGCCGCGTCAGCGGTGTCGTGGGGAACGAGCGGACGCCGGCCCGCATAGCTGGTCGCCGAGATGCGGAGCTGCGGGGCGACCGAGAGGAGCTGCCGGACCACCGCGATGGCACGTCCGAACCCGCGCTCCCAGTTGGACGCGAACTGGGCCGAGTGGACTGGCGCGTCGTCGGTGTGGCCCTCGACCGAGACGATGCGCCCCGGCAGATCGCGCAGCACCTCGCCTACGGAGCCCACGAGCTGCCTTCCTCGTGGTGACAGGGTTGCCCAGCCCTCCTGGACCAGACGGCGGGTCTCGATCCTCACGACCGTTCCGTCATCCGCGCGCTCGACGTCGAGGAAGTCGCTCTGAACCAGCTCCACGAGGCGACTGCGCAGCACCTCGTGGGTCTGATCGTCGAGCTGGGCAGCGCGCTCGCGGTCGAGCTGGGCGAGTACCCGACCCTGCAGCCTCTGGAGCGCACGCTCGCCAGCACTCGCTGCGATCTCGTCCGCCTCGCTGAGCTCCGGCTCGCCCTCGTCGGGAGCCTTCGTCTCGGGTTCGGGGGCCGCTCCTCGCCGTCGCCGACGTGCGGCCCGCATCCGCTCGAGCTCCTCGAACCGCTCGATCCGCGCCTGCAGAACGTCCAACTCGGCGCGAGCCTCGCGGAGCTCTTCGGCGAGCGCCACCTGCTCGGCGACCACGCTCTCGAGCTCACCGTCCTTCAGCTCGGACATCGTGCGCAGCTGATCCACTCGGACCCCGGCCTCGTCGATGCGCAGCTGACGTTCCGCGACCTGCTCCTCGAGGCCCCGGATCTCACGCTCGCACTCGGCCGCCCGGGTCGAGAACGCGTTTCGGGTGGCTTCCAGCTGGACCCGGACGAGCTCGTGCTGGCCCTTGAGGACGCAGCCCGGGCCGAGCCCCGCGAGGACGACGAGGAGCGCCCGGATCACAACACCGCCCACGCTGCGCGGAGCAGCACGCTCTGTTCGAGCTGGTTCGCGTCGACCACCACCGGCACCCGTTCGAGATTCAGGAGATAATTGATCGAGAGGTTGCGGCTCAACCTCAGGGTCACCGTGTTGCGCCACTCGATGGTGGGCTGGTTCAGGGTCTCGAAGTCGGTGAAGAGCTCGAGGTCGGTGGCGTAGGTGAGAAAGCCCGAGAGCCGCGCGGTCGCCACGATGGTCGACTCGAGACCCTGCTGGTCGAAGGACGCCACCTCCAGGTGTTCCACCTCGGGGGTGGAGGGGTCATCGGCGACCACCCAGGCCCCGCCGAACCGGTTCTGCCGAAGCCCGACCCCGAGCCGCCAGTTGAGCGACAACCAGCGCTTGTTGAGCACGCGCATGTTGAGCCCCACGCCCTCGCGAACGATCAGCGGCTGCCAGGCGTCGGCCACGAAGTAGGTCTCGTTGGCCGGGACGAACTGATTGGCGACCGTGCCGTCCGCGAACTGTCGCGAGACCGTGGTGTCCTCGCTGACCAACACCAGGGTTCGGAAGGCCTGGGTCTCGGCCGCCGCGCGCACGTAGGGTCCGACTCGAGGTCGAAGGAAGTAGGTGTAGAGCAGATCGAGCCGCACCCGGTCCTGTGACTTGACCACGGGCAGCGGTGAGCCCTGCTGGGGGATGATCTGCGAGGCGCCCTCCTCGATCTGGAGCAACGCGCTCCCCGAGTGGCGCTCGTTGTTGTAGGCCAGCTGACCGTCGAGGAAGAGCGTGCCCGTCGCCGTGGTCTGGTTGTTCGTCCCCACCACGTTCCGCTGCTGCAGCCAGGAACCCACCGCCCCGAGCACCAGCGACCGGAACCACTTCGTGTTCGGCCCCTTCGGCGAGCCGAACTCGCCGGGCAGGATGACGCCGGAGCCCTGGAACTCGCCGCTGTCGCGGTCGAGCACGAGCCTGAACCTCACGAAGCCGCCGGGGGGCACGTAGACGGTCGCGAAGTCTCGGAGAGCCCGATAGTTGCTTCCGATGCGCACGATCCGGTAGACGCCGGGGGGCAGGAACCAGGTTCGCAGCTTCTCGCCCTGGAGGGTGTCCGCGCCGAACCCCGTGCCGTAGGGCTGCCGGTCCTCCGCGCGGATGATCTCGTAGCCCTGCCGGTGGGGAACCCGTCGGTTGTCGACCACCTCGATGCGGAGCGCCCCCCAGGTCACGTCCACGAGCGAGGTCTGTCCGTCCACGACGGTGACCGCTTGACTCACCCCCTGGTCTGGCGTGCTCGAGGTCGCGATCACGACGTAGTGGCCGGGATCGACCATCACGCGGCGTCCCGTGGGGAGCTCGCGGATCTCGCTGCTCTGTTCACCAATGAGCATGAGCGACGGCTCGTTGAGCGGATCGGTCATCGATGGTGCGAAGATGGCTCCCTTGCCAAGGGGAATGGGCTGATCGTCGGCGGCGAGCTGCGCCTCGGGGGAGGGCTGGGTCCACTCGAACGGATTGGCCGCGTGCGCCGGCGAGGCGAGCCAACCCAAGAGGAACGCCAAGACGAGGATGGTCACTCGATGGCGCATGATGGATGTTCCTTTTCGGCGAATCGGTGGATGGCCTGGATGGTGTTGCGGACCCCCTTGGACGCGAACATCGCCGCCATCGAGTTCGGGACGCCGTTCCCGGGGTCCGAGTGGAGGTAGTACTCGACGTAGGTGGAGTTCTCGTCCAGGGCCACGAGGAACCAGGCGCCCTTCGAGAATCCGATGGGCTGGGCCCGACGGATGATCTTCTGCCCCCCGGCGCTGTGTACGAGACTCGCGTCGGTGGAGGAGTTGAAGGCGAGCTCGCGCACGGCACCGCCGCTCGCTTGCTGCACCGCGTGGTTGGCCTTCGGCATCCCGATCCACCACCGGCCCGCCACGAACGGCACGGGGATGGGCAGGAACTGCAGCACCTTCCTGCCGTCGCGACACCGCTTGCCTTCGAGCAGCTCGGAGTACTCGACCGCCGTGTAGCCGGGATGACGGGTCTCGTCGTTGAGCGCCGCCCACAGGCGTCCGATCGACACCGGCACGATCGCCATCCCGTAGGCGCGATTGCCGTTCGTGGAGTCGAGCAGTCCGGTCACGATGGCCCCACCGGCCACCTTGCGCAGGTCGCCGTCCCCTGGCAGCGGAGCTCCCTTCGCCCGACGGAGCTCTCGGTGGGCCTGAACAGCGGCCAGTCGCGCCGAGAGCGCTTCCGGCGTCCATCCAAACGCGGCGTTGTAGGCAAGGACCAGCAGGTATAGGGCCAGTCGTCCTCCGGAGATTCGCCTAACCCGGGACTCCAGGGGAGCCATCGGCGTTCCATCGCAAACATCAAGTCCCAAACCCGCGAGAACCGCCACGTGCTTCACGCGAACGGACAATGCGAGGGAAACCGAGCCGTCATGGCCATCGACGACCGGTAGCCAGGTGAGGTCAGTCACCCTTCAGCGGTGCGTCGGGCTCGAGACCCAGGACGTCGGGGGGGCCCGGGGCGGGGGGCGCGGTTCGGAAGGGCTCGTGACGGTAGTACTTGGGCGTCTCGTCGAGCCGAAGGTGGAGCCAGGGCACTCCCCAGCCCGCGCTCGAGAACCAGACGGGCCGGGTGGGTCGGCCATCGAGCCACTGCTCGAGGGCGAGGGCGGAGCGGCGCCAGAACGCGTGCACCAGCGGCTCCGGGGCAGCCCGAAGGAATGCCGCGAGGTGACCGAACGGGTCGTCGGACCGGTTCGGTCGGGGAACCACGAGCAGCGCGGTCCGCGAGAGGTTGGGAAACACGAGCACCGGCTCGTCGCTGGTCGCGAAGTGCGATGCGAACGTGGTCGCGTCGGCGGTGCGGTCGTCCATGCCGTGGGCGGGCAGCACCACGAACTCGAAGGGTCGGTCGCGAGCGTCGCCGCGCACGGGCGAGGTCTCGAAGAACACGGCGGGGTGGCCCTTGCGCAGGATGCGCTGGGTCAGCTCGTCGGCGAGGGCTGGGTCGTCGCGGAGCCCCTCGACGACCTGGCCCCAGGTGCGGGGCCCGAGCGGGGTGCGGAGGGTCTCAACGGAGTGCGGCACGGATCGGCTCCTCCTCGGTGCCCAGAAGGCACGTTCGCCGAGGCGCGTCGCGCAGCATGCGCCGAAGCTCGAGCCACGGCACGTCGGGGGCGCGGCGACGCAGTCGACGGGGCACCGTGGCGTCGGCACAGCCGATGGCCGCGAGCCCCAGCACGTCGCAGAAGTGGTCCCACGAGCCGGTCCGGGCTCGCCCGACGGGGAGCCCCCGGGCGTCCACCTCCCGATAGGTGCAGGCGAGGCCACCACCACGGAAGATCTTTGCCACCTCTGGATAGGCCCCCACGAGCGAGGTCCGCCCCCGACGCTCCAACAGTCGGTCGCTCCAGGCGAAGAACGCAGCGTAGTTGCGGGCCCAGCCGGAGATCGCGACGCAGTCCTCGTTCATCTCGTCGCCGTTGACCGGAGCCTGGTCCAGCAGAGGCCAGGCCTCCTCGCAGTGAAGGTGCGCGAGCGCGGTGTGCTCGGCCACCCCGAGCACGTCGCCCTCGCGCTGAGCCCGCAGCGTGAGGTGCATCTGCAGCACCTCGGCCGCCCAGTGGATCTCGACCGCGAGCCACGCGGGACGGCCCTCGTCCCCGTCCTCGTCGAGGAGGGCGAAGAGGCGCTCGGCCTCGTCACACCGCGCGGTCCGCGTGGGGGCTCCGTCCGCGGTGGACGGCATGAGCCGGCAGGCAGCCGACATCGTCATCGCCCTGGCGAACAGGCCCTCTACCGTGTCGCTGGCGTCCCGGGTCTCTCGACTCGCCCTCGCCCACTTCGAGGCATCCCAGTCCGCAGTGCTGAAGTGCCATCGCTGACTCCAGACGAAGGCGAGTGCGCGGAGGCCCAGTGCCTCGGGCGACGGATCGCGAAGCACCGCGGCCGACGCCGCGTCGACGATACGATCGATCTCCGCCTGCCCGTTGAAGTCCGGGTCGGTCTTGTGGCGACGTAGCGCCTCGCGCAGGTCCACCACTACGTCCTCGTCGGCCGTGGTCGGGACGGCGACGGTCTCCCCGCTCTCGGGCGTCGCGAACCGGACCCCCACGATCGCGAGGAGGCCGACGAGACCTGCCCCGAGCAGGATGGGCAGCCGAAAGCCCCTCGCCGGCCGAGGCGGGCGTCCGGAGGCGCTGGGTACGATGTCGGCGACCTCGAGCTCGGGCGCGGCCGACTTCTGGGGAGGTGCTCGATCCGGCGCCAGCGGGACAACGGGGATGGGGTCTTCGACGCGGGTGGTCTCGTCGCTCGGTGGAGGCGAGGAGGGGAGAACCACGGTCGACCCAAAGGCGGGCAGCGAGCGGGGATCCGCGAAGCCCTCGAGTCCGGCGGTCTCGCCCTTCAGCACCGCCGCCACCGCCGCGGCGCGGGGGCGGGCCTGCGGAATCGGGCGGAGGCAGGCCCGCAGCACCTCCACCCAGCGTGGGGGCAGCGCATCGCGGACGGTCGCGGGCAGCTCGTCGGCCGTCACCGCACGCACCGCCTCGGCGGGGGGACGCCCCAGCCACTGAGAGGCGGCCAGCGCTCCGAAGGACCAGACATCCGAGGTCAAGTACGCCTCGTAGGCCGAGACCTGCTCGGGAGCCGCATAGCCGGGGGTGTACTCGAGGCTGCGGACCGGTGCGTCGACGCCGGGCACCTCGCGCATCGTCTCGAGGTCGACCAGCACGGTCTCTTGTCCAGCATCCCCGACGATGACGTTGGTGGGCTTGAGATCGCCGTAGAAGATGCCGTAGCGGTGGAGCGTGGCGAGGTTCACCGCGATCTGGCGCAGGGTCTCGGCTCGCGCGTCGCCGTCGAGGTGCGGCCACGCCTTGTCCAGGGTCTCGCCCGGGACCCAGGCGGTCGAGGCCCAGACGTAGCCATGGCCGGTCGGGGGAACGGCCTCGCGAATGCCCTCGCCCTCGCGAACCTGGAGCACGCCAGCGTCGACGACCTGGGCGATGCCCATCTCGTCCTCGGGAAGGCGGGCTCGTACGCGAAAGCCCTCGAGAGTGCGACTGACCTCGGCGGGCAGCCCCTCGATGGACCCCCGCCCGCGCAGGACGACGCCCTGGAGCGTGCTCCCGAAGTGCAGAGGCACCGGAGTGAGGAGCACCAACGTCGCGCAGTCGCCCGAGGGACGTCGGGTGTGGATGACGAGGCGTTCGCCCTCGACGCGGCGCAGGACCTTGATGGCCTGGTGACCGGGAGGCACCAGGGTGGGCCCGCTCATCGACCGCCTCCGAACCAGCCCAGGTCTTGGGCTGCCGACAGGATTCTTAGCGCGGCGGGCGCCGCCGCGGAGGCTCCCGTTCCCCCACGGGCGACGAGGACGGCGATGGCAAGCCGATCCTCGGCGGTCTCACCGCATGCTTCCGCCGTGTCCGGCTCCGCAATGGCGACGAACCACGAGTGGGGAGGCAAGCCGGCCTCACCCACCTCGACGCCGTAGGGCACCTCGTCGACGATGCCCAGCTGGTCGGCAGTCCCCGTCTTGCCGTAGACCCTCACCCCGTCGGGCGCGCGAAGCCGGCGGCCGGTGCCTTCGGTCATCGTGCTGCGCATTCCGGCCAGGATGGCCCGTAGTCCCTCGGGGTGGTCGACGACGCGGACCTCGTCGCAGCGGGCGCCGAAGCGCAGGTGGGGGGAGCAGGTCCGCACCACGCCGTCGGCCGCGACCGTGGCCACCATTCGCGCCGCCTGCAGGACCGACATCGCGGTGGCCCCCTGACCGAACCCCGTGGAGGCGAGGGCGCGGCTGTCCGCCGGACCGGCGGCGAAGCGGTCGGACCAGCCGATGGGCAATCCGGCGCCCACGAGGTCCGCGAAGGGTTCTGGCCCGAGGTCGAGCGCGATCTGGCCGAAGGTCACGTTGCAGCTCTGGCCGATGGCCTCGCGGAGGTCCACGCGGCCGTGGGGCTCGTCGCGGAAGTAGTCGTGGATGGCTCGGCCCCAGCCGGGGCGAGTGAACCGGGGACCGTCACGGTCGCGATCCACACACGGCCATGCCCGCACCGAGGTCGTCTCGCAGCCCACCCCCCGCATCGGCCACTGCTCTCGGGCGACCACGAGGCTCGTGAACACCTTGCCGATCGAGCCCGCCTGGAGGATTCCCCGCCGGCCCGTCAGGTCGCTCCACGGGCCGTAGACGCCGACGAAGTCGGGGTCGCCTCGACGGACCGGCCCGAGCCAGGCCGCCGGGTCGCCAGGGTCGAAGTCCGGCACCTGGGCCCGGACGAGCACTTCGCCGGACGCGACGTCGATCACCACCGCGGCGGCGGCGCGACCGCGGCGCTCCACCGCCTCGGCGAGGATGTCGGCCGCGGCCCGCTGAAGGTCGCCGTCCAGGGTCAGGGTGATCGAGCGCGAGGTCACCGGGCCGAAGTGCTCGGCAATCGCGGCCGCACGCTCGCTCGGTGCCCGATGGAGGACGGGTACGAGCGGACGGTAATCGGGAGCAGAGAGCGGGACCTGACGCACCGGCTCGCCGGTGACTCGCTCGTGGCGGTCCGCCCGTCGCTGGTCTCGGGGTCGCACGCGCCGGGTGGGGCTCACGAAGAGCAACCGCTCGCCGTCACCGGCGGCGGCCAGCCAGATCGACGGGCCATCGTCTGCCTCGCCATACCCCCGGAGACGCTTGGCGAAGTGCTTCTCGATCGACCAGTCGGGACGCAGCACCTCGGGGGTGGACGGGCCGAGCAGCGTCCCGAGCCGAGCCCCCAGCGGGTAACGGCGCGCGCCCTCGGGATCGTCCTCCGCGAGCACGCGTCCGCGACGATCCAGGATGGAGCCACGCGGCACCTGACTCGCGATGGCCTCGATGCGCCGATCGTGGCGGACGACCACCGTGCCGTCGGCCAAGGTGGTGACCACCCCGCGAGCCGTCGTGGCGGTGGACAGCACCACCCCCTGCACGACCAGGACGGCCAGCGCGACGAGAAACGTGGCCCCGAGCCCCGCGCCCACCCCCAGGACGCCGTCCCGCAGCTGGTCGAGCTCGTCGGTGTTCGCGCGGACCGCGCCGTCCCGCGCCAGCGCGCCGACGAGCGCGACCAGCGCGAGGAAGGCGACCATCGAGGTTCGGCCCGCGGAGAGGAACGGGACCACCACCCCGGTGAGGGGAAGCATCCCGGTCGTGCCCCCGAAGATGACCAGCCACTGGTGCGTGAGGAGGGCTCCAGACCCAGTCGCGAGGAGCACGCGCTCCGGCGTGCGGCTCCGCGCTGCGGTCCAGATGCACGAGGCGACCACGACGAACAGCAGCCCGAGGTAGGTTGCCACCCCGAGGACCCCGAGCTCCTCGGCGAGGTGGGCGAGCACCAGGTCCGTCTGTCCCGCGGGGAGGGCCCCGATCGCCGCCTGACCGAATCCCTGACCGAACCACCCGCCAGCTGCGATCGCCCACCGCGAAGCCGCCAGCTGATCGCCGCCGGGCAGCGCGTTGAGCCACGGGTCGAGCCACATCCGCATCCGCACGGTGAGGGTCTGCGAGCCGACGACCTCGGGCGCACTCGCGAGGACGACGACCACCAGCGCGACCAGCCCGAGCGCGCCGAGGGCCCACAGCGGGGAACGCGTGACGACGGTGAACAGGGTGAGGAAGGTGAGGCCCAGGATGAGCAGGGGCCCGAGGTCCCGAACGAGGAACAGCCCGGCCAGGATCCCCAGGAGGACCAGGACGGCCGGCAAGAGCACCCGAGGACGGGGAACCCGGAGGAGGCCGCGCACGAAGTGGTTGCGCTGCCAGCGGATCATCTGGGCCCGCCGGCCGAGGAACCCGGCCACGAAGACGACGAAGCCGAGCTTGACGAGCTCGAGCGGCTGGAAGGGCCCAAGATTGATGCGGGTCTGGGTGCCCTCGGGTCCCGAGCCGAACGCCCACAGCAAGGCGAACGTGACGATGATCCCGTCCAGGACGATGCGTCGTCTGGCCATCAGGACCCGCTCCCAGTCGAACGGGGCGGCGAGGATCGCCCCGCCGACCAGTCCGCCCACGAGGACGCCGTTCGCGAACTCGGGTCCCGGCCAGCCGGGACCGCGCAGCGGGTCGCCGTAGCCCATCTGGACGACGAACCCGAGCCCCACGGCGGCGAGGGTCGCGGGGAGGAGGAGGGGCACCGAGATCGACGGACCGAGGCCGCGCAGCCGGCTGACGACGCTGCCCGCGACCAGGGCGAGCGCTCCGGCTCCGAGCTGGATCGAGGCCCAGGTGGCGGCGGCTCGGACCGCCTCCGTCGTACGCACCAGCTCGCCGGTCCGCTCGGCGGCCTGGAGGAGCGCCGCGTCGAGGGCCTGGTGGGCGGACACCACGGCGACGGCCACGGCGAGTGCGGCGAGTCCGACCTCGATGCCCCAGGCGATGCGCGGGCTCATCGGCGACCGCCAGCCCGCGGCGCCGCGGCGTCCCACCGGGGCGACGGTCTCACGAGCCGGCAGGGACGAGGGAGAGGACGAGTGCGCCGTTGGAAAGATCGATCTCGACAGGGAGGCCGTTCACCGCGAGCTGCCCACCGGGGCGAACCAGTCGGCCGTCGACCTGCACGGCGTTGGCCGACGACAACCGACCAATCACCGTGATCCCGGAGAGATCGAGCTCGATGTACAGCTGGCGTCGGTTCACCTCGCTCGGCGCTCCGTGGAGCGCGACGAAGGAACCGGCCGCGTCGGGGTGGGGGCGCCCCAACACCACCCTGAGACCGGGAGGCACGGCGGCTTCGTGGTTGCCCCACCTCACCACCAGCCCCGACGGGGACGCGTCGTTCCCGGTCGCGAGGGGGTCGCCGGGGTCGGTGACCCGCCGTGTATCGGTGGAGGGGGTCAGAGCGGCGTCGCGGCTGGCGCGTACGGTCACCGCACCGGTGGGCACGGCGTCCCCGTCGGACCAGGCGTGGAACGAGGGCTGCACGACCACCGTGCTCGGCGGGAGGCGCTCCCCCTCGCTCACCAGGAGATCCACGTTGAGCCCGCCCATCAGCGTGGCGTCGCCGACCTGGAACCGCTCCTGCAGCAAGGCGGCGAGGTCGTGCTCGAGCCGGCGCACGATTGGCGCGAGGCCGTCGAAGTCCTCCTGGGCCATGAAGATCCGGTAGTCGTTCCACATCAGACGCTTTCCCCGGACGTCGCGGTGGTCGCAGTGCTCCATCACCGCCAGCACCGCCTTGGCCACGAGGTAGGGATCGACCCGAACTCGCCGCTGGGCGAGCCTACGCCAGAAGCCGCCCTCGAGGGCGACCAGATCGACCTGGAAGTTGCGCTCGTCGCGCTGGGTGACCGCCATCAGTGCTCCGTCTCCGTGGCCTCACCGCCTTCCTCGACGAGGCGAACGCGAAGCACCCGTCCGGCACCGTCCGAGAACTCGACCAGGTCCCCGGGCCGCACCGGTGACCAGCCCTCGATGGTGCGACTCGGCCGCGTCCGCTCTCCGCTCGGTCGCTCGACCGCGAGAGTGTCTCCCTGGTCGAGTGCCTGCAGCCGCAGGTGGTGGCCCATGCGCCGCACCCGCGCCGCTCGACGGCTCACGAAGGCGTCTTCCCAGGTCACGACGAGGTCGTTGCGCTCTGCGAGGTCGCCTGGCCCGTGGTGCTGGCCTCGACCGACTCTCAGATCACGCTTCGAGGTCGGCACGGACAGCACGTCGCCCTGACGGTCTCCGTCCAGGACGTCGAGGGTGAGTCCCACGGGCTTCACGAACTCGCTCACCTCGACGTCGTCGACCTCGCCGGCTTCGACTGTGTAGAGGCGCAGAGGGTGCGCGGTCTGCGGCAGGTCGACGAGCCGGTTCTCCAGTCGGTGGGCGACCTCTTGGTCGAAGTCCGGGTCCTCGACCAGCGACCGGATGACCTGGAGGCTGCCGTCGGCAACGCGTACCGTGACCTGGACCTCGTCGGGCAGGCGCACTGCCCCGCGGCGGCCTCGCGTGCGCATGGCGACGATCCGATCGACGACCTGACGGGCGAGGCTGTCCCCGGTGAGCTCGGTCGCGCCACCGGTCAGCGCTCGTCGAACCAGCTCCCACCAGGCCATCTCACCCCCTGAACGGGCCGCGGTCTGCGCCGTTCGCCGTCACGAGCCGACGCTCCGCAGATTCGTCGACGTAACGAGGACCACGTTGAGCGGCTGCTCTCGTGACGGAACGGGAATCCTGGCGTACAATGCCGGGACGCTTTTTTGCGGAGCTCGCTTGTGCGGTTTTGGCCAGTTTTCATCATCGGTCCCCTCGTTGTCGGCTGCGGCAGTGACATCGAGCTCGGGCCCACCGCCAATCTCCAACCCGCGGCGGTCATCGTCACCCCCAACGAGGGCGACGAGCTCCTCGAAGGCGAGACGGTCGACTTCGTGGGGTCGGTCGCCGACGGCAACGGCCTCGACGACATCATGGTCTGGCGCTTCGAGTCCGACGCCGACGGGACCATAGGGGAAGGCTCCGAGATCTCGATCGACGGTGCGGTCCGCGTGAGCCGGACGCTCTCCGAGGGCCAGCACACCGTCTCGCTGTTCGTGCAGGACCGAGCGGGTGCTGCGAGCTCCGACGCGGTCACGGTATTCGTCGCCGGCGCCGTGCAGGCCCCGCAGGTCGAGGTGCTGGCCCCCGAGCCCGGCGACGCCATCGAGCTCCTCGAGCAGGTCGAGTTCGTGGGTACGGTGTTCGACGGCCAGGAACCAGCGGATTCCCTCACCATCGAGTGGACCCTCGACCGCGACGATGCGCAGACCGAGGTCCTCTCCAGGGAGCCGGCGGACCTGTCGGGGACGAGCCGCGTGGTGTGGCGACCCGAAGCGGTGGGCGAGCACACCGTCACCCTGGTCGCCATCGACGAAGACGGCAACGCGGCCGAGGCGAGCGTCGACTTCACCGTGTTCTCGATTCTCGACGAGGACATCGATCGAGACGGGTTCTCGCCCAACCAGGGCGACTGTGACGACACGAACGACCAGGTCTCCCCGGCCCTCGTCGAGATCTGCGGAGACGGCCTCGACAACGACTGCAGCGGGGCGGTCGACGACAAGGACGAGGATCGCGACAACCACATCGACGAGGCCTGCCTGGGGGGCTACCTCGGGGCGCTCCCCGTCGACGACTGCGACGACGACGAGCCCACCGTGTACGGGGGAGCTCCGGAGCTGCTCGACGGCCTCGACAACGACTGTGACGGCGCCGAAGACGAGGGCACCGGCGCCTGGGACAACGACGGCGACTGCTTCTGTGACGCCGCGCCCTGTACCGGGTCCGTCAACCCGGGATGCGGAGGCACCGTCGACGGCGGAGACTGTGACGATGCGGATGCGGGCAACTTCCCCGGCAACGTCGAGGTCTGCGACGGCCTCGACAACGACTGCGACACCGTGCCCGACAACGGACTTCCGTTCCAGGACTACTGGCCGGACGCCGACGGGGACGGATTCGGCTCGGCCGCATCGCTCGCGGTCCGCACCTGCTCGGGACCGCCCGCCAGTCACGTCGCGAACAACGGCGACTGCAACGACGGCGTCGCGGCCATCCGGCCTGGTGTGGCCGAGGTCACCTGCGACGGCATCGACAACGACTGTGCGGCGAACACGCTCGACGAGCCCGACACCGACGGCGACGGCGTGGACGTCTGTGTCGACTGCGACGACTCCGACCCGGACAACTTCCCCGGCAACGCCGAGGTGTGCGACGGCCGAGACAACGACTGTGTGCTCGGCGCCGACAACGGGCTCGTGTTCGCGCCTCACTGGCCCGACGTCGACGGCGACGGGTTTGGTGCCTCGAACGGAGAGGACGAGCTGTCGTGCGACGGGCCTCCCCCGGGTCGGGCCGACAACGCCGACGACTGCGACGACGGCGACTTCGACGTGAATCCGGATGCCACCGAGATCCCGTGCGATGGCAAGGACAACGACTGCGAGGTCACCACCGCTGAAGAGCCCGACGTCGACGGCGACCTCGTGGGGCTGTGCGACGGGGACTGCGACGACCTCGATCCGTTCAACTTCCCCGGCAACGTGGAGCTGTGCGACGGGGTCGACAACAACTGCGACAGTCAGGCCGACGAGACGCTCTCGTTCGTGGACTACTGGGTCGATGCCGACGGGGACGGGGCGGGCGACCCGAGTCTGCCTCCGCTCAACACCTGCAACCCGCTGCCTGCGGGGTACTCGACCAACGCGCTGGACTGCGACGACACCGACCCCGCCAACTATGGCGGCAACGTCGAGGTGTGTGACGGCGCCGACAACGACTGCGACCTCGTGGCCGACAATGGACTCGACTTCATCGACTACTGGCCCGACGTCGACGGCGACAGCTTCGGGAGCGCCGCGGCGGCACCGGTGAACACATGCAATGGCCCGCCGAGCGCCATCCACGTCACCAACGGTGACGACTGCGACGACAGCAACCTCGCCGTGAACCCCTCGGCAGTCGAGCTGACCTGTGACGGCCTCGACAACGACTGCCTCGTGGCCACCGAGGACGCCCCTGACAACGACGGTGACGGCGTCGACATCTGCTCGGGCGACTGCGACGATGGCGATCCGAACCGGGCGCCCACCCTGCCGGAGATCTGCGACGGGGTCGACAACGACTGCAACACCCTCGTCGACGACGGACTGTCGTTCGTCGACTACTGGCCCGACGTCGACGGCGATGGCTACGGCAACCCGGCCGTCCTGCCGATCTCCACCTGCGACGGGCCTCCCCCGGGCACGGTGGCCAACGCCGACGACTGCGATGATGGTCAGAGCAACGTCAATCCAGGGCAGACCGAGATCACCTGCGACACCGTCGACAACGACTGCGATCCGACCACGCTCGACGCGCCCGATGGTGACGGAGACGGCGTCTCGGTCTGCTTCGACTGCGACGATGCCAACCCCGCGGTCTCTCCGAATCAGCCCGAGGTCTGCGACGGCATCGACAATGACTGCGACGGCGCGGCCGACGAGCCGGACGACGTACCGTACACGGACTGGTGGCCGGACCTGGACAGCGACGGGGCAGGCAATGCCTTGGTCCTGCCCGTCTCCACCTGCGATGGTCCCCCTCCGAACCACGTGGCCAACTCGGACGACTGTGACGACAGCGACCCGGGCAACTTCTTCGGCAACCCCGAGGTCTGCGACGGGCTCGACAACGACTGCGACAACGCGCCAGACAACGGACTCACCTTCGTCTCGTACTTCCCGGACAACGACGGGGATGGCTTCGGATCTGCGCTGGTCGCGGGCGTGTCCACCTGTGACGGCCCGCCGCTCGGGTGGACCTCCGACAACTCCGACTGTGACGACGGGACGGCTACGGTCAGTCCCAACGGGACCGAGTTGCCGGCGGATCAGATCGACCAGGACTGCGACGGAGCCGACGACTGCTACGAGGACCTCGATGGCGACGGCGTGGGGACCACCCTGGTGATCTCGGGCACCACCCTCACCTGCACGGCGACGGGTGAGTCCGGGCGCTCCGACGACTGTGACGATGCCGACGTGAACAACTTCCCCGGCAACATCGAGCTGTGCGACGGACTCGACAACAACTGCGACACGCTCGTCGACGAGTCCCTCACCTTCGTCGACTACTATCCGGACAACGACAACGATGGCTTCGGCGACGGGAACGCCGCGCCCACCAACAGCTGCGGGGCTGCGCCGCAGGGCTTCGTCGCGAACGCGGACGACTGCGACGACAGCAACGGTGCGGTGAGCCCTGCCGATCCCGAGGTCCTCTGCAACGGCCTGGACGACGACTGCAGCGCCGTGACCCCGGACGCGCGGGATCAGGATGGCGACGGAGTCGACGAGTGCACCGACTGCGACGATGCCGACCCTGGGAACTTCCCGGGCAACCCCGAGCTCTGCGACGGCCTCGACAACGACTGCGACACTGTCGCGGACAACGGGCTGCTCTTCGTCGACTACTGGCCCGACAGCGACGCCGACGGCTGGGGCAACCCGCTCGCCGCCGCGGTGCAGACCTGCGACGGGGCACCTGCGGGCCGCGTCGACAACGACTTCGACTGTGACGACGCCGATCCCCTCCTCAACGAGGACGACCTCGACGGTGACGGCGTGTCCACCTGTGGAGGGGACTGCAACGACGGCGACGGCACGATCTTCCCCGGCGCGGTCGACCTTCCCGACGCGTCGTTCGTCGATCAGGACTGCGACGGCATCGATGGCACTGCGGCGGCAGCGGTGTTCGTGAGCACCACCGGGACCGACCTCGGCAACAACGTCTGTGACCGGGTCCTGCCGTGCCGCACCCTCGCGCACGCCCAGTCCGTCGCGGCGTTCCTCGGGCTTACCGAGGTCTACGTCCAGGCCGGCACGTACAGCGAGACGGTGCTGATCGACACCGCGGTGGCGATCTACGGCGGCTACGACACGACCTGGCAGCGCGGGGACGCCACGCAGCCAGCCCACGAAGTCCAGTTCCAGGGTGGCTACGTGGCGAGCGACGACGAGTACGTGACGGTCCGGGTCCGCAACGTGGTCGCCGAGCTTCACGACCTGCGGATCGTAGCCCCGATGGCCGCCGGCGTGGAGCACGGCAACGGCAAGTCGAGCTACGCCGTGCACGCGGTCGACAGCGACCTGACCGCCGTGCGACTCCGGATCGACCAGAGCCGAGGGGCCGACGGTATCGTCGGGACGGACGGATCCAGCGCCTCCCAGATCCCCGCGCCGTCGGCGAGCGGCGGGGTCGGGGGGGGCGGCAACGGCTACGGCACCGTGTGCAGCACGAGCCGACCCGGCCGGGGGAGCGGTGGCTCGCAGCTGTGTTCGGGCAGTCTCCGCGACGGGGGGGCCGGCGGACGGGGGGGCTCGGCCGACACCCTGTGCTGCAACGTGCTCGGGAACTCGGTGTGCGGGAGCGTCGCCTGCGCCACCACGAGCTCCGACTGTACCGCGCGAGCCGGTCTGGCCGGCAGCGATGGCGTCGGGGCCTTCTCGAGCTCCGGGCAGGGCGGTGCTGGAGGCCCGAACAACGGCTCCCCGGGTCAGCACGGGACGGCGGGCCGTGTGCTCGACGGTAGCGGTGGCGCGGGCGCGACCAATCGGGGAAGGCTCACCGGCGACTACTGGTATGGGCGGAGCGGGGCCGACGGCTTCGACGGCACCGCCGGTGGAGGCGGTGGGGGCGGCGGGGGCGGCGGCGGTCGCAGCTCCCCCAACTTCAGCGGCGGCGGCGGGGGTGGCGGCGGCGCCGGTGGCTGTGCCGCCGCGGCGGGCACCGGGGGCGGAGCTGGCGGCAGCTCGTTCGGGCTGTTCGCCGTGAGCTCGACCCTGACGACCGACGCGGTGACCTTCAACCGCAACATCGGCGGGAACGGAGCCCGCGGCGGCGACGGCGGCAACGGCCAGCCCGGCGGCCTCGGTGGCCTCGGCGGCGGGTCCGATTCGGGCGGCGACGGCGGGCGCGGCGGCAACGGCGGTCGGGGTGGTCACGGCGGCGGTGGCGGCGGCGGCAGCGGCGGCAACGTCGTCGGCGTGTTCCTCCTCGGCTCCACGCTCGGCACCTCCTCGCCCAACAGCTTCGTCGGCGGCCTGCGGGGCATCGCGGGGACGGGCGGCGGCTCCGGTTCCGGCGGCAACCCGGGAACCATCGGCGATCCCGGCGTCGTGGTCGACGTCTTCACCTGCATCTCGGCGTCGGGCTGCTAAGCGGCCCGGGACGTCGCGTTTTCGTGAATCGAGCGGAGAGGATCCCCGCCGGACAGCTTCTGGCGAGGATGGGCTATAGCTGGTGGATGCGCGGTCGAGGGAGGTCGGGCGGGTCTAGCCATCGGGCGGCGCTTCGCCGTCCAGGAAAGCCACGTACCATCCAGCACAAGGAAGGCTGTTTCAGATCTCGGCTATCGGGTTCTGCACCCCTCCGCGGGGATGGTCTGGTTCAACATCGCCGGTCGCTGTTCCATGCCCCGCGGAGGGGTGCAGAACCCGGCCAGATCGGTGAGCCTTCCATGTCCCAGGTCTAGAAGTAGCGAACGACCTGGCCCCCTCGACCGTGCATCGCTCCTCGAGCTCACCTGGAGGCGGGCGCGTGCAACCAGCGATCACCATCGGAGACGTCGATCGGGCGGCTCGCGCACGCGACCGGGATCTGTGGCGGCTCATCGTCGAGCTCGCGAGCGCGCGCGACCCCGACGTGCCGGTGCGAGACGGAGCGGTCACCGTGGCGTCGCTGCGGGCCAAACACCGCTCCCGGGCGTTCAAGCGCCTCGACCCGGAGGTTCGTCGCCAGGAGCGAGTTCGCGACTTCGCCCAGCTCGAGGCCGCCGGGGAGTCCCCGGCCGAAGCCGACGACGGAGCGGTCGTGGCTGGAGTTCCGCCTCGGTGGTGGTTGTTCCGCGTGCTCGACGAGCTCTGGGCCGAGGGCTCGCCGTGGGCGCGTGATCAGCTCGTGCAGGCCGTGCTGACGCTTCCGCTCCGCTACGGTCCGTGGCGGGCCGTCAAGCGACTCTTCAAGCTCGCCGAGGACCGCGGCGACTGGGAGATCTACGCGGCCATCGCGGCCCGCCTCGACATCGAGTACACCGCCTGGCGCCTGTCCGGTGACGTCTCCCGCGCCACGCTGCGCTACCTCGTGCGTCGCGCGTGGCGGACCCTGCGGCGGATTGGCGAGCGCATGCCCAGCGCCTACCCCGACCGCGCTGTCGAGGTGCTGCGTCACTATCCCGACCGCGTCGTCTTGGAACGCACCTGGATCGCGAACCACATCCTGCTGCACCACCTGCCCGGCGCCTACAACCGCAATCGGTTCGTGCGGGCGAGCCACCGGGGCAAGGTCGACCTGCAGCACCGAGCGTTTCCGGCGGCGTGGCGTCGCACTCCGCGCCCCCTGTTCGGGTTGCTCGAGCGGGCGCGTGCCGACCGGGTCCGACAGTTCGCCATTGCGGCGCTGCAGGCCGACTTCCGCACCCAGCTTCGCGAGGTCGAGGTGTCTTGGGTCGTCCGGCTGGTACGCGCGCGCGCCAGCCTGGTCGACGAGTTCGTGGTGTGGCTGCTCGACAACGTTCCGCGCTTCGAGCCGTCGGCGTTTCGAGCCCTCGGCCTCCACGACAGCGTGATCGAGCTCCTCGACAGCGAGTCCGCGGCGGCGGCCCAGTGGGCGGCTCGCTACTGTCGTGCGCACGCGCGCGAGCTCGGGCTCGAGCGCCTGGTCCGCCTCGCGAACAGCCCCCACGAGGCCGTGCGAACCCTCGTCCGCGACCTGCTGCGCGACCGCGACCCCCGCACGGGGGTGGGCCTCGCGGCGTGGGGAGAGCTGCTGGGGACCCGCTACGGTCACGATCTCGCGGTCGAGGCGATTCGCGAGCACTTTGGTCCCGCGGAGCTCACGCTGGACTGGTTTCGCGAGCGCATGGTGTCGGAGGTCGACCAAGTGGTGGGATTTGCGTTCGCGCAGCTCCGGCGCACCCACCCACCCGAGCGGGTGCCCATGACCTTCTGGGCCGAGGTGGTCGACGACGAGCGCGTCGGTCACGCGACCGTCCGAGGGATCGAGCAGGCCCTGCGAGAGCGCCCCGTGGCTGAGATCGGGGTCCAGCGGCTCCGCCGCGCCCTGGTGAATCCCGTCCCACGGGCCCTCGTCCAGGGCTGGGTGGGGCAGGGCAAGCTCTCGCCGGCCGTTCTCGGCATCGACTTCCTCAAGGCGCTGGCCTACCCACCGACCTGGCTCGCGTCGCCGCTGCGGGCCGAGCTGATGGCGTCGGGGCGGCGCTGGGCTCAGGACCTTCCCTTCGACGACGGGCTCGGCAGCTGGGCCATCGACCAGATCGACGTGCCCCGCACGTTCTCGGGCGCCGAGGTCGGCGCGGACTGGCTCCTCGACATGGTGCAGACCACCGAGGGTGAGTTCGCCGACTTTGCAGAGAACACGCTGGTCGTCGGGTTCGCCCCCGCCGACCTGTCTCCCGAGCCCGCTGCTCCGGACGCGGCGATGGCGGGGGCCGAGCGGGTGTTCGGGTGGCTCGTCTCGGACGGACCGGCCGACGCCCCGAGGCGCCGGTTCGCACGCCGCTACCTCGAGCACCATCACGAGAGGCTCCACGAGCAGTCGGGTCGCGGGGCGCTGGAACCCGCGATGCGGCTGCCGGAGGGTTTCGTGACGCTCGCGCGCGCCACCGAGCTTCTCTCCGACGAGCGCACGGCGGTCCGCAGCCTCGGCATCGACTGGATGAAGGCCGATCTCGTCGCACTGCGGGCCCAGCTGCGGGACCTGATCCGGTGGGCGGAGCTTCCCCACGTCGACGTGTTCGAGTTCGTGACCGAGGCGCTCACGGCCCCCGACAAGCAGGAGTTCCGCAGCTATCGCCTCGACCCCGAGGGTTTCCCTGCCGACGACGTGTACCGGCTCTGCGACTCGCTCGATCCGGCCGCCCGGGGCCTCGGCATGACGCTCATCGCCGAGCACCCGCGTCTCGCGGTCCCGAGCGAGCTGTTTCGTCTCACCGAGAGCCCGGATCGCCGGGTGGTCGCCTTCGTGGTGCGCCAACTCTGGGCCCGCTACCGTTCGCGGGCCACCTCCGGGTCGTGGGTGCCAGGTGACGACGCTCTCGGCGGGTCGGTGGTCGCTCCGCCCCCCGACGAGCTGTTTGCCGACCCGGCCGACATCCGATCGTTCCTGCGCCGGTCCCTCTTCGCGATCCCACCCGCGCGACCCGAGAAGGAAGCTGGTCGAAACAAGCTTTCATCGGAGCCCGAGCGGCGACCTCCGAAGGTCTCGGCCAGGGCAGCGAAGCTCGCGCTGATCGAGGTTTGCCGTGACCTCGCCGTCGAGGACCGGGCGTTCGCGCGCCGAGTCGTGCCCGTCTTCCAGGAGTTCCTGCGCAGCCAGGGCAAGTCCGAGTCGGCGGCGTGCCTGGTGGCCCTGACCCGCATCCGGCACCGGTGGCGCGACGGCGGCCGGGCGGCGAGAGGCGACCAATGAGCACGCGCTCGCTCTGGCTCGATCATCGCGGCGTGATCACCGCGATGGTGACGATGGCCGACCATCGGGTGGCGTTCCTCACCGCGCACCCCGAGGGGCAGGACACCGGGCTGTACGCGCTCGATCCGGTGCAGGGAACCCTCGGGCGTCAGAGCATGCCGGGCGGAAGCGCGCTGGCCTCTGCCGATGGAGCGACGTTGTGGGTCGCGGCCCGCGACGGAACGCTGTGGTCAGGTCGTTTCGGAGCCCTCGCGCCCGTGGGGCCGGCCATCGAACCCGTCCCCACCGGTCTGGCCATCGCGGGAGCCGAGGTGGCGGTCGTCGCGGGAGACGCGTTGATCGTGGTCGACCACCAGGCGACCGAGGTGGCGCGGTTCGGCCTGCCCGATCAGGGCACCGCCGTCGCCGCGAGCCACGACGGCACGTTCGTCGCGGTGGGCTGTCGCGACGGCACGGTGTCGGTGGTGGAACACGCGGCCGAGGGGTGGGTGCCGAGGGGTTCGGGGGAGCTCCACCAGGGCCCGGTCACCGCCCTGCAGTTCGAGGTCGAGGAGCCGCGTTTCTGGTCGGCCGGCGAGGACCGGCGCCTGCTGGTCACCCACGCTCGCGGCGCCCTCGAGCCCATCGAGCGTTCGAGCTCGGGCAGTCACGACAAGCCCATCCGGGCGATGACCGGAGCGGGAGAGCGGCTCTACACGGTCGGTGACGATCGGACGGTCAAGGCGTGGCGCAAGGGCGATCGGCGTGCCCCGGCCAGTCAGGGTCAGGCGGTGCCCGCGGGAATCGCCGTCGTCGAGGTCGACGTCGACGGGGGACCCCACCTCGCGATCGCGGGCAGTGACGACACCATCCGGTTGTTCCCCATTGACGACGAAGGCCGGGTCGGGCCCCGAACCATCCACGTGCACGGAGCGATCGCCACGCTCGGTCACGAGCTCGAGCAGGACGAGATCCCTCGCCGAGAAGCGGCCCTCGACCGGCTCGCTGGGCTCGCCGACCGGGAGTCTGTCGAGCTTCTCGCCCTGCGGACGATGGACGATGCCGACCGCGAGCTCCGCGTGCGAGCCGCCCGGTACCTCGCGGCGAGCGACCACCCGCGCGCGATCCCCAAGCTCGAGGAGCTCGTGGGGGTCGCCGACGACGACGAGGTCCGCCAGATCGTGTTCGCTGGGCTCCGGCGACGGCTGGGCGAGACGGCGCTCCGACCCATGGAGCTCGCGCTGGCCGCCGCCCGGGCCGACGTCGGGCAGGTGGGCCAGCGGGCGGTGGAGGCCCTCGCCGAGCTGGCGCGCGCGGACGACCGAGCCGAGGTTCGCATCGTCGAGGCCCTCGATCACCGCGAGGCCGCGATCCGCGAGGCGGCCCTCGCCGCCCTCGAGACGCTCCATCCCGACGATCCCACCGCCTCGCTCCGGGGGCTCGCGTCGAGGGTGGCCGAGCTTCGGTGGCGGGCGCTGGTCCGGCTCGAGCAGCGGGGCATGCTCGGCCGAGCCGAGCGGGCCCTCCGCGCGGCGACCGAGGACTCCGACGCCGAGGTTCGCTACGCGGCGTACCTGCTCCGGCTCCTCGTCGAGCCTGCCCTCGCCGACCGGCTCCGTGCCCTGGACCTCGATACCCACCGCCAGCTCCACGTCTTGCAGACCCACGGGGCGGCCGAAGCGACCGAGCCCGGTCCGCCGCCGCCGGTCGGGTCGGGGGTCGTCGACCCGACCCCGCTGCTGCAGGCGATGGCCTCCCGCCAGCCCGACGTCGCGCTGCGCGCTGCCGTCCACCTCACGCTGCTCGAGGACCCCCGGGCATTCGGGCTTCTGCTGCAGCTCTCCCGCATCGACCACGCCGACATCCAGGTCCGCGCGTGTCGCGCGCTCCAGCGCATCGGTGACGCGCGGGCGCTCGGGCGCATGGCCGCTCTGCTGCGCTCCAAGCACGCCCCCGTCCGCGACGCGGCGTTCACCGTGATCGAGCGGCTGCGCGAGGAGGCGCCGCTCGAGGCTGCGCGCGCGGGTCTGTCGGCCCCCTACGCCGACGTGCGGCTCCGTGGACTCGCCCGTCTCGTGGAGGCCCTCGAGTCGGATCCCGAATCCACCGACGCGCGGGACTGGCTCCGCCGGGTCCTCGACGACGACGAGGCCCGAGTGCGACTCGACGCGTTCAAGGCCGTGATCCGGCTCGGCATCGACGGTGCGCCCGACCGCGCCCTGCGCTTCGCGCTGCAGAGCGGTCGCGCCGACGTCCGGCGCGAGGTGTTGACCGAGCTGATGAGCCAGTTTCGGTCGGACTGGGCGTGGGCGTTGCTCCTCGAGCGGCTCGACGACCCGGACTCGGCCTTGCGAGCGGAGGTGCTCACCTTCGCCCGGCAGCAGGGCGAACGCATGGAGTCGGAGGCCGTCCTCGCCGCGCTGAACAGCCGCTTCCGGGAGATGCGGCTCGCCGCCATCGAGGTGCTCGCGCACCGGGTCGACGAGACGGCCCGCCCGTGGCTCGTGGCGGCGCTCGACGACGACGACCAGGAGGTCCGAACCCGGGCGTTCCGAGCCCTCCAGCGCACCGGAGAGGTGCGGTCCATGATCCAGGCCCTGCAGAGCCGCCACCGTGACGTTCGGCTCGCCGCAGCCAGCACTCTCGCGGAGGGCGGTCGTCCCGAGGCCGAGGAGGTACTCCTCGCCGAGATCGCGACCACTGCCCCCGCCGACGACGAGGACCCCCAGGCCTGGGCTCGCCGAACCGTCCTCGCGCTGCGGGGTCTCGGTCGGTTGCGCAGCGAGTCGGTCGTGTACCCCGCGCGCCGGCTGCTCCACGACCCGCGCAACGTCGTGCGAATCGCCGCCGCCCAGGCGCTGGCCCAGGCCGCCTCGCCCGAGGTGCTGGCCGCGGTCTGGAACCACGAGGACGAGCCTGTCCGACAGATCTTGGCCACCGCTCGGGCGTGGCGTGGCGATGCCACGGTCGCGGCGGTGATCTTCACCGGCAATCGGGGCGGTCCGGAGCGGGTGGCCGCGGCGCTCGCCCTGCACGACGACGAGCAGCTTCTCGCCATGCTCGACGCCGAGGATCCCGCGGATCGCGCGCTCACCCAGCGGGTGGTGCTGCTGCTCGACGGGTTCGCCGGCTCGCGCTCCCCCGAGCGTCTCATCGCGACGCTCACCGCCGCAGACTTCGGCGCCCGCTTTGTCGCCGCCGACGTGCTCGACGTCTTCGCCGACCCGGTGGCGCGACGCGAAGCGGTCGTCCGCTGGCTCTCCGACGCCGGTGCCGGACCGCCGTGGCCGCTTCCGGCCTCGTTCTGGGAAGATCTCGCCGACCGCCTCACCCGCTCGGACGGGCGCGACCAGGCCGCGATCCTCGACGTGCTCCACGGCATGCACGCCGACACGCCCCACCGGTCCCAGCCCGACGCCAAGGCCAACGCCGAGAAGGTGGTCCACGAGCTGGAGCTCGTCGAGCGGCGCGCGGCACCCCGCGACGAGGCGTCGGTCGTGGCGACCACCCCGGTCGAGCGCGCGTCCGATCTCACCGACCTCGTGCTCGGCACCTACGTGGGGCTCTCTTCCCAGGCCACGACCTCACAGGTCCGGGCAGCCGCGCTCCGGCGACTCGTCCGCAGCCGGCCGGGTCGCGACTCGGGCGCGGTGGTGGCCGCTGCGCGGATGGCGCTCTCGGATTCCGACTCCGAGGTTCGCCGGGTGGCGTTCGAGGCCTTGCCCACGCTCGGCCTCTCCCTCGACGAGCGGGTCGACGAGGCGCTGGCCGCCGGCTTCTCGGATCTCGGCCAGCTGGCGCTCACCCTCCTCGTCGACGAAGGCCGGATCGACGCGGTTTGGCCCATCCTCGCCGAGCGCGACGACGGACTGCAGGTCATCGCCTACGACCTGCTCGTGGAGCGCGCGGGAGCGGAGCCGACCGCGGTCGCCGCCCTTCGGGCCCGGGCGGCCGACGTTCGACGCAAGGCCATCACCACGCTCGCCAGCCTCGTGGAGCCCCCCGAGGCGCACCCCGAGCTGGTGGGGGCGCTCTCTTCCCGGTTCCCCGACGTTCGCCAGGTCGCCGCGACCACCCTCGCCGAGCGCGGCGACCATCGAGCCTTCTCGACGCTCGTCGGCCTGCTCGACGACGATGCGCTGCAGGGAGCGGCGATCCGTGGGCTGGTCCGGATCGACGGTCCGCGCGTCCCCGACGCGCTGCTCGACCGGCTGGCCAACGATCCTCGAGGTACGGCCGATGCCAAGGCGCTGCTCGGGGCGGTCGGCCGGGCCCGTCGCGTGTCGGTCGTCGACCGACTCGTCGCCCTGATCAAGGACGAGACCGCGCCTTCGGGCCCCGCACTCGACGCCCTGACCGTGATCTCGGGCTACGACCAGCCGCTCGAGTTCGACAGTGAGGAGCCCGACGCCGACGAAGGGTGGCTCGAAGGCCAGCATCCCCGGCACGATCACGTGCTGGCCAAGGTCCTGCAGCTTCGTGGTGAACTCCGCCACGTCCGCGCCGTTCAACGCATGCTGCAGGAGGTGATGTGGTCGAAGTCGGGCGACGTCGACGTGCCGCTCCGCCGACTGCTCCGCCACGCTGACGACGCTCTGCGCCGGGCCTCGGTGCGCGCCTACGGCTGGCGAGTCCGGCACCGCAGCGCCGACGGCGCTCCGCTGCACGAGCTGCTCGCGCACCGCGATCCCCTGACTGCGTTCCACGCCGCCGAGTGGCTCGCCCGGGCTGGCGCCTCGGCTGGGATCTCGGTGCTCCTCGCCGGCATCGACACGCTCGAGGACATCGCGCTGCGGCGCCGGGCGGTCCTCGCGCTCGGGCGACTCGGCGACGAGCGTGCCCTCGACAAGCTCCTCGACATCGTTTCCCAGGACGATCACGCGCTCGTGGCGTCCGCGGCGGAGGCCGTCGGCCACCTCCGCGCCACCGACAAGGCCCCCGAGATCCTGCGGCGCCTCCTCGGGCTCGCCGAGCACCCAGGCCAGATTGGGCGCGGCGCCATCGTGGGGCTCCGCTGGTTCGGCTCGCCAGAGGCGTGGACGGCGGTGCGTCGGGCCGCGACGCACGACGACTGGCCCCGCCGCGAGGCGGCGGTGGAGATGCTCCGGTTCGACGACAGCGTCACTCGAGCCGACAGCCAGCGCGTGCTCGAGCGGCTACTCCGCGAAGAGCCCAACTACCGCATCGCCGAGAAGGCGGCGGTGAGCCTGCGTCGGCTGATGGGGCCCGAGTCGCTCGAGCCCGACTACGTCTTGATCACTGCTCGGTATGCAGTCGAGCAGGAGCAGGTGCTCGAGCGGCTGCGCAAGCGCGGGGATCCCGGCCGGATCCTGGCCGCACTGGCCGAGCCGGGCGCGCAGCGCGGCGTGTACGAACCTCTCCTGACCGCGATCGCAGCCCGTGACCCCTTCCCGGTCGCAGCGGTGGTGGCCCACCTCGCTGACCCCCGACCACTGGCGGGGATCGACGCGGCGAGGCTCGTCGGGCGAGCCACCGAGCTCGACTCCAGTGCTCGCGAGGGCCTGGCCGCAGCGGCCATCACGGCGGTGACCGCGTGGCGGGAGGCCGTTCGGGATCGAGCTCGACCGGCCGACGACCGCCAAGACCCCCGCCACCACGCCGAGCGCCTCCGCTGGATGCTCTGGGCGTCGGCTCGGCACGGGGTCGCGGGGCCCGCCGTGCGTGCGGTTCTCGCCCTGACCGAGCGCGAGGCCACCGAACTCCAGGTCGCTGCGGCGCGGGCGTTGCTCCTTCTTCCCGAGGCCATCGAGGTCATCGAGCTCGTGGCCGGCCAGGGGCCCGCCGAGGCGCGGGCCCTCGCCGCCGCGATGATCGGTCGCCACGCTCCGGAGCGCATCGCCGGCCTGCTCGAGCGTCATCGTGACGACCCAGCGGTCGTCAATGCGCTCGCCGGTCTGCCCTCCGCCCGGAGTGCGCTCGCGGACTCGGTGGGCGACCTGCACATCCAGGGCCTCGCGGTCCCCGGGTTCGTGGCCCAGCCGGGGGCCGAGCCGAGCCCGCTCGCCGAGGCCCTCGCGAGCGTCGAGCCCGACGTTCGACTGGGGGCGCTCGAGGGACTCGCTGCGCTCGCTTCCCCCGAGGCCGAGGCGCACCTGGTGGCCTTCGCGGTGGAGACCTCGCACGAGGAGGAGGAGCGCAAGGCCGCGTGGCGGGCCCTGCGTCGGAGTCGGCGGGCGCGCGCGGCTAGGGAGGCGTCGGCATGAGCACCGAGGAAGCGAGCCGGACTCCGATCACCCAGCGCTATCGCAGTCCGAGTGCGGTGGCCGAGTCGGTCGTGCAGCTGGTGGCCGACGTGCAGCGCGATCCGGTGCGCGTGGAGGCCCGGGTTGCCGAGCCGGTCGCGCTCCGGGAGGCCCTGCTCGCGCTCGCCGACGTCGTGAAGAGCGACCTTCGCTACAAGCCCCGCGACCGCACCGCCTACCTCGCCTGGTCGCGAATGAAGCAGCGCTCGACGGGGCTCGCGACCTGGCGCGCCCAGCGAGACTACTTCGACTGGCTCGCCCGCAACGACCCTCTCGCCTGGTACGTGCTGGACCCCGTGGTGACCGTCCATCCCGATGCCGTCCTGTTCGAGGTGTTCAGCAAGGACGAGGGGACCTACGCCCAGCTTCGCGTCGATCGCGACGCCTTCACCGACGTCTCGGCGTGGGCTCACGGCACCACCAACATCGACTTCTCCGACGACCTGCAGCGGGGCCTCGAGCGATTGCGCAGCTACCGCGAAACGTCCTTGTCCATCGGCGCCGACGCGGTGAAGGTCACCACCGACGAGGCCGAGGTCGTCGAGAAGCGCGTGCAGGTCCCCGACACCTGGCTCCGGGGCTTCCTCCAGGTCCAGTCCAGCGTGACGCTCGCGAGGGCTGCGCTCCGCCTCAAGCCCATCGAGCTGTACAACGTCCTTCGACACCTCCGCCTGCACGGCGACCGCAAGGGGCAGGGCCGTGCGCTGCGGGTGGAGCTCACCCCGGGGCAGCGCCCCCGCATCGTCATCGAGCCTCGGGAGGTCGTGATCGAGACCACGTCGGGGCCCTATGCGGGCCTACGCTCCGAGGTCATCAAGGTCTGGGGTCGGCGGCGATGGTCGCTCGTGCGACGGATGCTCCCCTTCGCGGTCGACGTCGAGCTCCATCTCGTGGGGAGCGGCCTGCCGAGCTTTCTCGTGCTGCGCGCCCCAGGGATGGCGCTCACCATCGGACTCACCGGCTTCTCGGCCGCGAACTGGGCTCGTTCGCTGCAGTTCGACGTCCTGCTTCCCCGTCCCGGGGGGCCGCCGGCCGAGCAACAGCGCATCCTCGAGACGCTGCGCGAGTCGTGGGTCTCCGACGCCGGATCCCTGTCCACCGCGACGGGGCTCGACACGCGGCAGACCATCGCGGCGCTCCAGGCGGCCGGACAGAACGGCTGGATCATGTTCGATCTCGCGGGGGGACGCATCCGGCTGCGGCCGCTGACCGCCGAGCCTCTCGATTCCGATGATCTCGCCTATCGCAACGCGCGAGAGCGGCAGGCTCACGACCTCGTGCCCTTCGTCCGGTCGGTCACGGAGAACCTCGTGTACGGCACCGGCATCGAGTACACGGCCGAGGTGCCGGTAGCGGCCGAGCAGCGCGAGTACCTGCCGAAGCTCACCGTCGCACCCGACGGGATCGTTCGGGACGTCTCCTGCACCTGCCATCTCTTTCGCACCCAGGGCCTGAAGCAGGGCCCCTGCGCCCACGTCATGGCCCTGCGGCTGTGGCAGGCCGAGCGCGCGCAGCACGTCGACGACGTGTTTCGCGTCGAGACCCGAACGTTCTCGCGCCGTACCGAGGACGGCGAGGAGATCACGCAGCTGTCGGTCGACCAGCGGAAGCTCCAGGTCAAGTGGGGTCCCCGAGGTGCGTCCAGGCTGCGGGTCCAGAATCTGTGGTTCGACACTGCGGAGGAGGCGCGAGCCGCCTACCAGGAGCGCACGGTTCGCCTCGAACGCAAGGGATGGCTCGATGCGAGCGCCTCGTAGGGAGCGACGATGGCAACGCGGCTGATCGACCTGTGGAGGGCCATCGCGGAGGCCGGTGGCGTCGACCGCTATGTGGACCAGCAGCTCGTGGAGCGCGGGTTCCTCGTGACCCGTCGCGATCCGGCCGGGCTCGAGAAGGCGGAGCTCCAGCGGTACAAGCGGGAGCTCAAGCGCGAGGCGGCCGAGCGCCAGGCCCTGAAGAAGGCGGCGTGGGAGGCCTACGTGGCCACGCACGTCGTTCACCTGGGCGACGGCGTGTACTTCAACGATGCGGCTACCGTCGACCGCTTCGACCTCGACGAGCCCGAGAAGCGGGCCGCTCTCAACGACTGGCCGGCCCTCGATTCCCCTGGACAGCTCGCCGCATTCCTCGAGATTCCGGTCAGCGAGCTACGGTGGCTCACCTATCACCGAGAAGCGGCGACCATGGTGCACTACCACCGCTTCACGATCCCCAAGCGCAATGGCTCCCTCCGCGCCATCTGGGCTCCGCGGGCCAAGCTCAAGGAGGCGCAGCGCAAGGTACTACGGGCCATCGTGGAGCCGCTGCCCGTGCACGGCGCGGCCCACGGCTTCGTGCCGGGTCGCTCGATCGTGACCAACGCGTCCGTTCACGTCGGCTCCGACGTGATCGTACAGGCCGACATCCGGGACTTCTTTCCCTCTGTCACCTGGCGTCGCGTCCGGGGGGTCTTTCGTCACGGGGGCTACCGCGAGCAGGTCGCCACGTTGCTCGCGATGCTGTGCACCGAGGCGCCGCGCGAGATCGTCGAGTGGCAGAACACCCGGTTCTTCGTGGCGCTGGGGCCCCGCTGCCTGCCGCAGGGCGCGCCCACCTCGCCGGGACTGTCGAACGCGGTGTGCTGGCGTCTCGACCGTCGTCTGTCGGGTCTCGCGCGCAAGCTCGGGTTCCGCTACACGCGCTACGCCGACGATCTCACGTTCTCGCGTCCCGCCGGTGGCGAGAACGCCGAGCCGCGAATCGGGGCTCTGCTCGCCGGGCTCGACCGGGTCGTGCGCGACGAGGGCTTCGAGGTCCACCCCGACAAGACGCGGGTGCTCCGGCCGGGGCGGCGCCAGCAGGTCACCGGGCTCGTGGTCAACGGGCCAGCGGGCGCGAGGGTTCCCCGCGAGGTGAAGCGGCGACTCCGTGCGGCGCTTCATCGGCTTCGGCAGGGCCGCCCCCTGCCCGCGGGCGAGTCCCGGGCCCGACTCGCGGGGCTCGCGGCCTTCGTCCACGCCGCCGAGCCCGAGCTCGGACGGGCCCTGCTCGACGCCTTGTCGCAGGCAGGCTGAATCGGGGCATGCTACCGTCCCGGACCGGTCCACGGGGAGGAGCCATGGTCTATCGATGCTTGGCGTGCGCGATCGCGCTCCTGGGGTGCAATCGCGACCAGACGAGTCCGGATGACACGGGATCTCCGGAGGCCCTGCCTCCCTGCGACAACGCCGACCCGCTGCGACAGCCCTTCTTCGGCGACACGCACGTCCACACGACGCTGTCGCTCGATGCGAACCTGCAGGGCACGCGGCTTCGGCCCGACGACGCCTACGACTTCGCCAAGGGCGAGACGGTGAGCATCCAGCCCTACGACGCCGACGGCAACGGCCTCCGCAGCCTCACCATCGATCGCCGTCTCGACTGGGCGGTGGTGAGCGACCACGCCGAGTTCCTCGGCACGGTGAAGCTGTGCGAGCAGGAAGGGTCGAGCGCCTACGACGATCCGAACTGCGTGGGCCTGCGCGACAACCCGGCGGGCGCCTTCGTCACCCTCAACTCGGCGCTCGCCGCCGTGCCAGGCGAGGCGTCCTACCCCGATCTGTGCGGTGACGACGCGGCGGACTGCATCACTGCGGGCACCGAGGTGTGGGAGGAGATCCAGCTGGCCGCGGAGGCGGCCTACGAGCGGGCTGACTGTACGTTCACGACGTTCAACGGCTACGAGTGGACGGCGAACCCGGAGGCGCTGAACCTCCACCGCAACGTCATCTTCGCCAACGATGACGTGCCCGACTACCCGATCGGCTACTTCGACGCGACGTCGGTCGAGGACCTCTGGAGCCTGCTGCAGACCGACTGCATCGACGCCGAGGGTGACTGCGACGTGCTCACCATTCCGCACAACTCGAACCTCTCCTCCGGGCTCATGTTCTCGACGCTCGACGAAGAGCCTCTCGATGCCGAGGAGGCCGAGCTGCGGGCCCGAATGGAGCCGCTCGTCGAGATCTTCCAGCACAAGGGTGACTCCGAGTGCTGGCCGGGCTCGCCCGTCGCCGACGAGCTGTGCGGATTCGAGAAGCTGCCCTACAACTCGCTCGCTGGCACGAACCTCGGCGTCGAGGGCACGCCGCTGGCCCAGGACTTCGTCCGCGATGCGCTCGCCGAGGGCCTACGCTACCAGGCCGAGGTCGGCGCCAATCCCTACCAGTACGGCTTCGTCGCGAGCACCGACACGCACATCGCCGCCCCGGGCTCGGTCTCCGAGGACGGCTACCCCGGCCACGGCGGGGCGGGGCAGTCCAACCGTGACGCTCTGCCGGCGGGCTTGCCCGACGGGGCTCCCTTCAATCCCGGTGGTCTCGCGGTGCTCTGGGCCGAGGAGAACCGCCGAGAAGCCTTGTTCGCGGCCATGAAGCGTCGCGAGGCGTACGGCACCAGCGGACCGCGCATCATCCTGCGGTTCTTCGGCGGCTGGGACTACCCGAGCGATCTGTGTGCAGCCTCCAACGAGGACTTCGTCCTGACCGGCGACGCCCGGGGCGTCCCGATGGGCGGCGAGCTGCCCGCGGGTAGCGGTGCGCCGACCTTCGCGGTGAAGGCCGCGGCCGACGCCGGCACGCCCGACATCGGTCTGCAGCGACTTCAGATCGTCAAGGGATGGCTCGACCAGGGCGAGGTTCGCGTCGAGGTGTTCGACGTCGCCGGGGACCCCGACAACGGGGCGACCGTCGACCCCCTGACCTGTGAACCCCAGGGGTCCGGCTTCGACGAGCTCTGCCAGGTGTGGACGGATCCCGACTTCGATGCTTCGGCGCCGGCCTTCTACTACGCGCGGGCCATCGAGAACCCGACCTGCCGCTGGCACACCCGGCAGTGCCTGGCCGCAGGCATCACCTGCCCGACCGACGACGAGGACTGGGAGGGCTGCTGCGACGAGCGCCTGGAGACCACCGTGCAGGAGCGGGCCTGGTCCTCGCCGGTCTTCCACACTCCACAGTGACCCGACGACTCGTCCACTTCACCGCACTCGCGGTCATCTGGCTCGTCCTGCAGGCCGCACTCGCTCCGCGGCCCCGGCTCGCCGTGGTCGTCCCCCCGGGGGCCGACGCCGACCGGGCCATCGACGAGGCGGTGCTCCTCGCCGAGGCCGAGCGTCTCGGCTGGGTCGAGACGGATCTCGTGATTCGGCGGCACCTCGTCAAGGTCTATGGCGAGGCCACCGGCCAGACCGATCTCGACCCGTCAGCGCTGTTCGAGGAGGCCAGGGCGTTGGGGCTCGTGCGAAGCGATCGCGTGGTCCGCAGCCGCCTTCTCGATCGGGCCCACCGCGCCCTTCGCACCGTGCCACCGCCCGACCGCTCGACGCTCGCCGCGCACCTCGCCGCCCATCCCGAGCGGTTCGTCACCGAGCCGCGGTACACGGTGTCGCTGCGGGTCGTGAGACGTCGGGAGCACGGGGACACCTGGCCGGATGTCGTCGCCGAGACGGCTCGGCAGCTCGCCGAGGTCGGTGACGCGCCCACCGACCGTCTACCCATGGCGGTGCGCACGCCGACCGTCGCCACCGAAGGGCGCCTCCGGAGCCGACTCGGAGACGCCGTGGCCCTCACGATTACCGGTGCAGAGCCCCACGTGTGGAAGGGGCCCATCGTCCTGGGCGACGTAGCCTGGTTCGTGAGGGTCGACGCTGTCGTGGCGGGCCAGGTACCGCCGCTCGCCCACGTTCGCGCCGCGGTTCGAGCCGACTGGGCGGAGGAGCAGGGCGAGGTCCGAGCGACCGAGGTACTCCAGTCGCTGCGCCGCCGCTGGCGCGTCGACGTGGTGACGCCGTGATTGCCTGGCTCGTCGCCACAGCTGCGGCCCATCCGCTGGCTCCGGCAGCTCTGGACGTCGACCTGCTCGATGCGCATCACGCCGAGATGAGCTGGCGGACCCCCACCGCTCGCCCGTCCGGGGTCCGGCTCGTCCCCCGCCTCGACGGCGGCTGCGAGACCGTTCCCCAGGCCCCGGAGGTCGGCGGTGGCTGGCTGACCTCGCGGCGAGCGGTCACCTGTCCCGGCGGCTTCCAATCCGCGGCCGTCGTGATCGACGGGTTGTCCGAGGCTCCGGTCGACGTCGTGCTGACCGTCCGCCACGCCGACGGAACCGAGGCGCGGCGCCTCCTCACCTCCGACCGCCCGAGCGTGCCCCTGCTCGAGCCCGCCACGCCGTGGACGGCGTTCTTCGGGCTCGGGATCACCCACCTCCTCGAGGGACTCGACCACGTCCTTCTCGTGCTCGGCCTCGCGCTGCTCCTGGGGCCGACCCGCCGCCTCGTGGGGGCGCTGACGGCGTTCACCGTCGGCCACAGTGTGACTCTCGCCATCGTGGCCCTCGGCGGCGGCGGCGCGACGGCTCTCGTCGAGGTCGGAATCGCGCTGTCGCTCGTGTGGCTCGCGCTCGAGCTCGTGGCGGAAGAAGAGCGCGCTCCTGACGCCCGGCCCGGCTTCCTGGTGCGTTGGCCCGGGGCGCTGGGGCTGGGCATTGGGCTGCTGCACGGCGCGGGATTCGGCGGGGCGCTCCTGGAGCTCGGCCTGCCCCGACAGGACGTCGTGGGCGCCCTGCTCCTCTTCAACGTGGGCATCGAGGTCGGTCAGCTGCTCATCGTGGCCGGTCTCGGGCTGCTCCTCGCCCTGGTTCCGCCCCTGCGACGCGTGCGTCGGATCCTGCCGGCCTACGTCGTGGGAAGCGTGGCCATGGCCTGGGCGATCGAGCGAGCGTGGGGCGCCCTCTGATCAGCGCGGCCCGGAGACCACTCCCCAGCCGTGGGCCACGCGACCGGGAAACTGGGTGACCGACGAGGCCCACGTCCGACGCGCCTGCAGGTAGTTCTCCCTCGCGGCGCGCAGCCGCTGGACCTGCACCTCGGCGCCGTGCTCGAACGAGTCCGGCCGTGCACGAGCTTGCTCGACCGTCGAGATGAAGTCGATGGCGGCACGGATCTGGGCGTCCTCGGCTTCGGCGTTCTCGAAGCGCTCCAGGGCGCGACGCACCTCCGTCCGGTCGCCGCGCATCTTGGACACGAGGGTAGACTCGGCGTGCACCGCGGCCCGCAGCTTGAGCGCCTGCTCCACGGCGCCGTGCTGGGCCATCGTCACCGTGACGGCTCCCGCCCCGAGCACCGCGACCACGAAGAGACCCACGAGCCCGACCAGCCCGAGCAGCAGAACCGTGACCTGAATGGCGACTCGGCTGCTGATGCCGGCCCCCGAGCCGTCCTGCGGCGCCAGGTGGGAGGGCTTGGTAGGCCCTGGCTCGACGCGCACGGGAGCAGGATCGCGCGACAAGGACTTCGGCGTCGAGTTCCGTACCGGCGCCAGCATGGCCGGGGGCGCCAGCTCTTGCGGGCGGGTGCGCTGCTGTGCGTGCCGCGCGGGCATGCGGTACGGCAACGACGACCATCCCGATTGAGGCGGAACCGACGTCGGCGCGTTCGACGCGTCGCCGAGCCCGGCCACCAGGCCCTCGAGCTCGGGGAAGGCGCGACTCGTCGGGATGCGTGCGGGAGGACCCGAGGGGAGTGGCTCGAGCGTCGGGACCAGGGGCGGCGCCTCGGGGGGCGGCGGGTCGAGCGTCGGCAACACGGCGCGGACCGCCTCGCGCATCGCCTCGGCGCTCTCGAAGCGCTCGTCCGGCTGGTACTTCGTCGCGGTCAGGATGATCGGACGAAGTGGCTCGGGCACGGCCTGCATGAGGCTGTCGTCGCTCTCGGCCACGAAGAGCTCGGCCGAGGTGCGGCCGGTCAACATCGTGTAGAAGCTCGAGCCGAGCGAGTACACGTCGGCTCGCAGATCGACCGTCTTCGTGTCGGAGCGCTGCTCGGGCGCCATGAACGAGAACGTCCCGATCTGGCTTCCCGTGGCGGTGAGCGACGTCGTGTCGTCGAGTCGCGCGATTCCGAAGTCGGTGAGCTTGATGAGGCCCGTGTCGTCCAGCAACACGTTGTGTGGCTTGATGTCTCGGTGGATCATGCCCTTGCCGTGGGCCTCGGCCACCGCGTCGCACACCTGGATCACCACCTCGCAGGCCATCTGGGGCGGCATCGGGCCGTGCTTGCGCACCCAGTCCATTGCAGAACCGCACCGGGCGAGCTCCATGGCCATGAACGGCGGGCGCGACTCCGGGGCGAACTCCACGAGACGCGGGATGTTCGGGTGCCGCAGCATCTCGAGCGCGCGGGCCTCGAAGGCGAACCGCCGCTGCATCTCCTCGTCGTCGATGTACCGCTTGTGCAGGGCCTTGAGCGCGACCCAGCCGCGTCCACGGGTGTCGTACGACAGGTACACGGTGGCCGTCCCGCCATCGCCGAGCGTGTTGACGACGAGAAAGCGGTCGCCCAAGCGAGGGACGGGCCGGCTGGCGGTGAGATCGGTCATCGCTGTGGCAAAATACCCTCACGAGGCCCGCGGCGCCCCTCGCGTGCGCCTCGAAGGATCACGCCCCACAACGAGGATTCGTCGGTGGACGACCTGCCGGTTCCCGTCATCGACTTCGAGCATCTGCGAAACGACCCCGCCGCCGCCGCCAATGCGGTGGCTATGGGCTTCGGCGAGCTGGGGCTCGTGTACGTCCGGGGGGCGCCGGTCGAAGCCCGTCGTCTCGAGCAGCTCTACGCGGACTTTCTCGAGGTGCTCGACCGGCCCGCGAGCGAGAAGGCGACCTGGGGGGGACGCGAAGGCTGGTACCAGCGCGGCTGGACGCCACCCAACACAGAACAGGCGGTGCTCGCGGGAGGCCAGCCCGACTTCAAGGAGTGCTTCTTCGCGGCCCCGGTTCCCCTCGACGCCGAGGCGGCTCCGCACTGGCCGGAGCTGTACGCGGACAACGTGTGGCCCGCGGGCGGCGATCGCTTCGCGGACGGATTGCTCGCCCTGGGACAGGAGCTCCACGAGGTCGGCGACGCCCTCCTGCGTGCCTGTGCGGTGGCCCTGGAGCGTCCCCCGAACGAGCTCGTCGATCGCACTCGGGGCGCGGCCCACGTCAGCCGGCTCCTCAAGTACCTTCCGCTCACCCCCGAGCAGGTCGACGCCCGACCCCGCGTGCTGTGGGGCGAGGAGCACACCGACTTCAACTTGCTCACGCTGCTCCCGGGGGGCCGCTTCTTCGAGGATGGGGTCCCCGTTCCTCCGCCCGAGGAGCGCGGTGGGCTCTATCTGCGCACCCGTCCCACGGCCGGGGCCCCCCGAGGCCGCGTGGTGTCGGGTCGCGCTCCGGAGGGGTGCCTCGTCGCCCAGGTCGGTCAGCAGCTCGAGGTCCTCTCCGATGGCCGCTTTCTCGCGACCCCCCACGGGATCGTGCCGCCGGGCCGCCCGGGCGTCACCCGCACGAGCCTCGCCCACTTCGTTCACCTCCACCCCCGCGAGCGCGTCGAGCCGCTGCCCGCCTTGCGTCGGCCCGGGTCCCCCTACGGTCCCCCCGTACTGGCGGGGACCTGGGCGCTCGCGACGCTCGTGACCATCGGGCTCGCCCCGCCCGAGGCGGTGGCCCGGCTCGGCTACCGCCCTACCACCTGAGGGCGACCGCCATCCCACGAGGGGCCGGTTCGACGCGCACCGCCCGCGTGAGCTCGATCCCGATGCCGGTGGCCGCGAGCGTCGTGCCCACGCCGAGGAGCGTCGCTCCGACGATCTGCTGCACCTCGCCTCGCGTTGCCTGCGTGCTCCCCCCTGGCGTGCAGCGAAACCCCACGGCGACCTCGCGGCACCGGCCGTCCTCGATCACGTCGTTCACCGTGCTCCGACCGACTAGCGCGAGGACACCACCCCCGATCGCCGCCGCGCCGCCGGCCACCGCGATCGCCGCTCCAGTCTGGGGGCGGCGGTTCGCCTCCTGGGCCTGGGCGAGGCCGAGCAGTGCGAAGACGACAGGCACGGTCAGTCCTTCTTCTCGGGGAGCACGACGCTCAGGTGCAGCTCCTCGAGCTGGCGGTCCGTGACCTCCGACGGCGCGCCCATCAGGAGGTCCTGGGCGGTCGTGGTCATGGGGAACGCGATGACCTCGTTGATGCGCTCCTCGTCGGCGAGCAGCATGACGATGCGGTCGACGCCGGGCGCGAGGCCTCCGTGGGGCGGGGCGCCGTGCTTGAAGGCGTTGATCATGGCGGGGAACTTGTTGTCCACGACCTCGGGTCCGTGACCCGCGATGGCGAACGCCTTGTACATGATGTCCGGGCGGTGGTTCCGGATGGCGCCACTGCACAGCTCGACGCCGTTGCAGACGAGGTCGTACTGGTAGGCGAGGATGGAGAGCGGGTCGTCGTTCTCGAGCGCTTCGAGGCCGCCCTGGGGCATCGAGAACGGGGTGAGCGAGAACTCGATCTGGCCAGTGTCTTCGTCGCGCTCGAACATCGGGTAGTCGACGATCCAGCAGAGGTGGAAGCGGTCCTTCTCGACGAGCTCGGCCTGGCTCGCCACCTCGGTCCGCAGACGCCCCGCCAGCTTGGCGGTGGGTTGTTCGCTGCCGGCGAGCAGGAGCACCGCGCCGTCGCGGGCTGCGTCCCCGAGGCCCTTCAACATCGCGTGCTCGTCCTCGGAGAGGGCCTTCGCGACGCTGCCCTTGACCTTCTCACCGTCGAAGCCGATCCAGGCGAGGCCCTTGCCTCCATTGTCCTTCACCCAGGCGTCGAGCCCGTCGAAGAACTTGCGGGACTTGGTGCCGATGCCGGGCACGGGGATGGCGCGGACCACGCCGCCGTCGGCGATGATCCCGGCGAACACCTTGAACGACGTGTCGCGCAGCGCGTCCGTGACGTCGTGGATCTCGAAGGGGATGCGCAGGTCGGGCTTGTCGGAGCCGTAACGGAGCATCGCGTCCGCATAGGCGATGCGCTCGAAGGGGGCAGGGGTGACCTCGCGGTCCGAGAACTCGGTGAACACGCCGTGGATGACGTCTTCGGTGACCTCGAAGACCTCGTCCTGGGTCACGAACGCCATCTCCATGTCGAGCTGGTAGAACTCGGCGGGCGAGCGGTCGGCCCGGGCCGCTTCGTCCCGGAAGCACGGGGCGATCTGGAAGTACCTCGGAAAGCCCGAGGCCATGAGCAGCTGCTTGAACTGCTGGGGCGCCTGCGGAAGCGCGTAGAACTTGCCCGGGTGCAGGCGGCTCGGGACGAGGTAGTCGCGAGCGCCTTCGGGCGAGCTCGCAGTCAGGATCGGCGTCTGGAACTCGTGGAAGCCGTGTGCCCACATGCGCTGGCGCAGGCTGCGGATCACGTTGTTCCGCAGCATGATCTTGCGCTGCATGGGCTCCTTGCGGAGCTCGAGGAATCGGTAGGTCAGCCGCTGGGCCTCGCTGGCCGTGTCTTCGCTCGCCACCTGCAGGGGGAGCGGCTCGGGCGGCGACGAGAGCATCTCGAGGGCTGACGCGACGATCTCGATGTCGCCCGTGGGCATGTTGGGGTTCTTCGACTCCCGCTCCAGCACCTCGCCGGTCACGCTGATCACGGTCTCCGAGCGGAAGCTGCTCGCGGTGTCGGCCAGCGGAGAGTCGGCGTCGACCCGGACCTGCACGAGGCCTGTGGCGTCGCGAACATCGATGAACACGAGCCCGCCGAGATCTCGCCGGCGGTGCACCCAGCCGGCCACCTTCACGGTGGTGCCCACGTCGCTCGCCCGGAGCGCGCCCGCGTCGTGGCTCCGGTAGGGGTTCTCGCGTCGTCCGGCCGACGAGCCGTGTTCGCTCACGCTGCGTTCTCCTGCCGCCTGGCGGCTCGGGGCCTGGGTTCGTGACCCCTGGGCGACGATGTATCGCGGGCCCCTCTCAGGGCACGTAGCACTGGCGTGGGCCCGGATTGGGCCGGTTCGCCGTCGCTTCGGGGAGCCAGAGCCAGTTGGCGACGTCGTCGGCGATGACGATGGTACCGACGTCCCACACCTCGTCGAAGGTCATCTGCCGGTCGAGCACGCCCACCGTGCGCTCGGTTCCGTCGAGCCACACGCGGATGCGGGCGTTGACCTCGTCGTCGCCGCGGCGGCGGAAGTAGTGCACCTTCACCTGGTAGACGCCGGGTCGAGGCTCGCGGACGTTGATGTTCTCGGGTCCGAGACCCGCCAGGTCGTCGATGTCGAGGCGCGGATCGTCGGCGGAGCCGCCCCCTCCCCAGTTGGGGTTCTCGTTGCAGAAGTTGCAGTCCTCGGGGACCTGGAAGATGTCGGTCTCGTCGCCGTCGATGAGGTGGAGGTCCATGTCGGCATTGGCCGTGTTCCACGAGAGCTCGACGTAGAGGCGGTCCTCCGGCGCGGCGCCGAAGGAGCAGATCGCGGGCTCGCTCGGGGTGTCGAGCGCGTTGGTCACCACGAGCTGGATCGCCCACGGCCCGGCGACGTCGACGTAGAGATCGGCCACGGGCTGGTCGTCGGGGTCGAGCCGCACGTCGGGATCGGAGCCGGCGGGACGCTGGATGACCGTCCACTGGTAGGAGAGCGTTCCGAGCTCGTCGGGATCGAAGGAGGCCGAGCCGTCGAAGGCCACGGTACGCGGTCCGGCGAGATCGACCCCGGCCGGGCAGTCCACGATGGCGACGGGGCGCTCGAAGTCGCCACCGCCGTTGCCCACGAGCCTCACCTGCAGCGGGCTCTCGTCGGGGTCGTTGCTCTCGAGGAAGAGGTCGGCGATCTCCCCCTCCTCGTCGGGTGGCGCATAGGCCACGAGGAGGTTCGAAGACGACCCGGGGGCGATGGGCCAGGTGTCGGCGCGGTCGAGCGGATCGACGGCGAGCGAGAAGGCCGGGTCGCCCTGGAGCCGGATGTCGGAGACGAGCAGGACCTCGTCGCCCTCGTTGCGGACCTCGATCGACTCGATGCTCTCACCGTCGAACTCGAACGTCCGCGAGGGGAGCACCGCGATGTCGGGGTAGGGCACGTCGGCACCCTCGCCCCGCACCGAGACCCAGACCGTCGGCCGCTCGGGATCGTTGCTGTCGAAGCGCAGCTGCGCGCTGTAGCGACGGAAGGTGTCGGGCGCGAAGGCCACCGGCATCAGCACCTCCTCGCCGCGACCGAGCACGAAGGGCTCGGCGGGAGGGGTGACGGTGAAGACGTCGTCCTCGCGGTCGAGCGACAGATCGATGGTGAGGTCCGCGCGGCCTGCGTTCGCCACGATCAGGTTCTGGGTGGCCGGGGAGAGCAGGCCCACCTGGCCGAAGTCGAGGACCGGCGGCGCGACCTGGAGCTCGGGCTCGAGGAGCACGAGCCCCGGCCCCTCCGGGGCGCAGGCCATCACGACGAAGAGGATCACGGCGTACACTCCCGGGTGCCGCCCGCGTCGTACACGGGCGCGTTGGACGTGCCGAAGGTGGCGTCAGGCCAGTTGATCTGGCCGACGTCCCAGACCTGGTTGCGGGCGAGCACCTGCGACTGCTGGGTGATTCGCTCGCCGTTGGCGTAGGCCACCACGGTGGCGGTGACCGCGTCGTCGTCGCCGTCGTCGAAGTGGTGGACCCGCACGAGGTAGCTCTCGTCGACGGCGAGGGGCAAGGTGATGACCTCGGGCCCGAGTCCGTCGTCGTCGTCGCGGGCGAGGGACGGGTCGTCGGACGAGTCCCCCGGGGTGCCCCAGTCGGGCGAGCGGTTGCAGTAGCTGACGTCACCCGGAACGTCGAAGAACGCGGCCCCCTCGCGGGCGAGGTGCAGGTCGAGATCCGAGGTGGGGCCGGCCCACGAGAGCTCGACGTAGACGTCGTCGATGGGGGTCGCGTCGATCACGCACTTCGCGGGCACGCTGGACAGGTCGGTCTGGTTGGTGACCACCAGCGTGGCCTCCCAGAACCCGGCCGCGTCGATAGCGAAGGTCGTCTCGACTTCGTCGTCGGGGGTGGGCTCGTTGCCGGGGTCGCCGGCCGTGGGGCGGCGAGGGATCGACCAGCGGTACTCGAGGGCGCCCCCGTCCGGGTCGGTGGAGCTCGCGCCCGACAGCTCGACCAACACGGGCTGGCTCGTGTCGGCGGTGGCCGGGCACCCGGTGATCACCGCCACGGGGTACTCGAAGTCGCCCCCGCCGTTGGCCTCGAGCGGGACGTCGATCGCTGGCTCGTCCGCGTCGTTGCTGCGCACGGTGAGCGTGCCCGAGTCGCCCCCGGGCTGGAGCGCCTCGTACTCGAGGAGCACCGCCAGGTTGGCGCCGGGTAGGAGCTCGGTGCCGGAAGGGTCGCGGTCGAGGGTGAAGGTGCCCGCGCCTGCCTGCGACAGCGTGCCCAGGACGAGCGGGGCGTCGCCCCGGTTGAAGATGGTGAGGATCTGCGAGCCCGTTCCTCCGAGATCGACCGTTCCGAAGTCGACGGAGCGGGGCAGGATCTCGATGTCGGGGGCGAACGGGATCCGGCCCACGCCGGTCAGGGGGACGTCGATGGCCGGACGGTCGGGGTCGTTGCTCGTGACCACGAGGGTCGCCGCCGCGTCACCGAGCACCGTAGGGGCGAACCGAACCTGCACGCGCTGGTCGTCGCCGGGCTCCAGCTCGCCTTCGATCGAGCTCACCACGTCGCCGGTCTCCGCGTCGACGATGGCGAAGTCGTCGTCGTCGAGGGCGATGGCCCAGCGAAGGTCGGAGCGCCCGATGTTCTCGACGAACAGCTCGGCGGTGGTGCTTCGGCGGGCCGGTGATCCGCCGAGCTGGTCCGCGGCTACGGCCTCGCCGAGGTCGAGGGCGTCGGGCAGCACCGCGATCGTCGGGGTGGGCACTGAGATCACGGTCTCGCGTGAGCAGCTGGCAATCAGCAGGAGGGTCGTACCCAGAACGAAGTGTCGGACCATGGCGTCCTCCCCGCGCGCCAGCTTAAAGCGGCCGGACAGTTCCGCCCACACCCCCTCCCCGGGACTCGAGCCTCCAATGGCCTGCGCCCGAGCTCGGGCACGGCGTCGGAGAACCGGAGCGCG